>JAFZFQ010000041.1 GCA_017555825.1 Bacteroidaceae bacterium
CACCTCAAATGAGGTGCGCACTGCTCGTTTATACAGTATAGAGTTTACTTCAATTTCAATACTTGTCCGGGACGGAGTATTGTTGTCTTCTTGATACCATTGAGTCGGCATATTGTATTGACAGTCGTGCCATTACGTTGTGCTATGCGCGACAATGTATCGCCCTTGCGCACACGATAGGTAGCTGCACCGCTACCGCCTCCCGAGCTCTTTCCACCATATCGACCATACTTCGTACCTTCGACATGGACTGCCGATGGGCCATTGGCAGCCAACAACTTGGGACTGAAAACCAACTCATTCTTGCGAATGGTCTTGTTGTGGAAGTCAAATATAGCATTGGGGTTGATATCCATACCCAGATAGCGAGTCTCAAAATGAAGGTGAGAACCTGTAGAACGGCCTGTATTACCACCCAAAGCAATGGGCTCGCCGGCCTTCACCTCTTGGTCGGGTTTTACAAGGAATTTCGACAAGTGACCATAGATTGTCTCCAAACCATTATTGTGACGCACTATAACATAATATCCATATCCACGACGCTCGTACTTGGTGAGACGCACCTTACCATCAAATACTGCACGGATTGTGTCACCGGTGAGTACCTTGAGGTCTATACCACGGTGCATGCGACGACGACGCCAGCCGTAGTTTGAGGTAATATATCCGTTGTGAGGCATGCTATAGTTCGAGAGGTCTATCACCATCGAGTCGGGCAACTCCATCTTTTTGGCCTCATAAGGATTGACACGATCGCTACTCCAATTCTCGCCATAGAGCAGGGCAGCCTCGCTTATCCAGGGCTCGGTAATGAGCAACTCCTTCATGGCCACAGTATCGAGAAGATTGATTTCTTCATACACAGCGGGCTGTCTTTCCAAGAGTTGTTGATGGTGTTGCGTGTGTACATCGGCAATAGTCTGCGCATGAAGATTTACGGCCACACACAGCGTCATAACGATAGCAACTGAAACAGAAATATTCTTTAATACGTTCATACGGCGCTTTATACGATTTCTCAAGGCATTACAAAATTGATAGTCATAAGCCACTATCACAAGTATATTGCTAAAGCAATATTTCTCCGATTGCAAAGATATATATTTTACCGATGATTAAAATGCTGATTAATAATATTTTTGCGTATAAACTTTTCTATACGCTATTTTTATATATTATTAACAAATAAGAATTAGCTTATCTGGCCCCAATTGACCTTCTTGGCATAAGTGCGATTGAGCTCCTTGCGCAGGGTATAGTTGCGAGGCAATTCGAGCAATTCATCTTTTTCGAGCACCTCTTGTGCCACATCGCGTGCCAATTGCAGTATCTGTCCGTCTTGGGCGAGATTGGCAATGTGCAACTCAAAGGCAATACCGCTCTGTTGTGTACCCTCCATATCGCCAGGGCCTCGCAGACGCATATCGGCCTCGGCAATAACAAATCCGTCGTTGGTCTCGGCCATGATTTCGAGACGCTTGCGAGTATCTTGTGCCAGGTCGTAACGCGACATCAAGATACAATAGGACTGCTCGCCACCGCGTCCTACACGACCACGCAATTGGTGTAGTTGCGCCAATCCGAAACGCTCGGCATTCTCTATTACCATGACCGTAGCATTGGGCACGTTTACACCTACTTCTATCACTGTTGTGGCTACCATAATCTGAGCCTCGTTGCGCACAAAGCGTTGCATCTGCTCCTCTTTCTCGGCAGGCTTCATCTTGCCATGCACCATGCAGACAGTATACTCAGGGAAGGCTCTCTGGGTGGTTTCAAAGCCTTCTAAGAGGCTCTTCATATCGCTTTTTTCGCTCTCCTCGATAAGAGGATAAACGATATAAACTTGTCGTCCCAACTGCAACTGTCGACGCAGCGCAGCATTGAGTTGTGTGCGTTTATTGTCATACTGCAAGAGTGTCTGTATAGGCTTGCGACCCGGAGGCAACTGCTTGATTACCGACACATCGAGGTCGCCATATACAGTCATGGCAAGTGTGCGCGGTATAGGGGTAGCTGTCATCACCAGCACATGTGGCGGAATGCTATTTTTGGCCCACAACTTGGCTCGTTGAGCTACACCAAAACGGTGCTGCTCATCGATAACTACCATACCCAGATTGTTGAAAACGACACCCTCTTCGAGCAAGGCGTGCGTACCTATCAATATGCGCACATCGCCCGATGCCAATCCGGCAAGAATAGGCTCACGCACCTTCTTGCTACGCGATCCGGTGAGCAGTTCAACACGCAATCCCAAGGGCATGAGCATCTGCGAGATACTCTCATAATGCTGCGCAGCCAATATCTCGGTAGGGGCCATGATACAGGCCTGATAGCCATTATCGATAGCCATGAGCGCCGTCATGAGTGCAACAATGGTCTTGCCACTGCCCACATCGCCCTGCAGAAGACGGTTCATCTGCCGGCCACTACCCACATCGGCACGTATGTCGCGCAACACTTGCTTCTGGTCGTCGGTGAGCGAGAAGGGCAATATCTCGTTATAAAAACGATTGAAGTATTGACCAATGCGCGCAAAGCAGAAACCACCGATATTGCGAGTACGCATGCGGGCATAACGCAGAATATGCAATTGCAGGTAGAAAAGTTCCTCAAACTTGAGGCGGAATTGTGCTCGGCGCATATCTTCGACCGAGCGCGGAAAGTGTATGTAGCACAACGCATCGTTGAGCCCCACTACCTTGGCGCGCTCTATCACCTCGGGAGTAAGAGTCTCTTCGAGTGGGCCATGTATCGAGTTCCACAGCGAGTATATCATCTTGTGCACAGTCTTGGAGTTGACAAAGGCACTTTTCATGCGCTCGGTGGTATTGTAATAGCCTTGCAGACCTATATTTTTATCTATAATATCGTCAACGAGATCTATCTCGGGGTGGGCAATATTATAACGCCCATTGAAGAGTGTAGGCTTGCCAAAGAGGGTATAATCTACTCCCGTTTTATATCGCTCGGTAACATAACGAATACCCTTGAACCACACCAAGTCGATCGTTCCCGAGCCATCGCTAAAGGTAGCTATGAGCCTACGACGAGCACCCTCGCCCTGGGTTGTGTAAGACATAATGCGACCTCGCAACTGTATGTAGGGCATAGAGCCATTTATCTCGCTGATGCGATAGGTCTTGCTACGGTCGATATATTTGTAGGGGAAATAGTATAGCAAGTCGCGATATGAGCGTATGTTCAACTCACGCGCCATGAGTTCGGCACGCTTAGGCCCTACACCGGGCAGGTACTTTATGTCGAGGTCGCTCAGTTCGGGCATACTATTGTTGCGCTAATATCAGTTGGGCAAGTGCTATATCTTGCGGAATAGTAATTTTTATATTCTCTCGGTTGCCTTCTATCAGCGTCACCACATGACCGGCAGCCTCATAGACCGAGGCATCGTCGGTAAACTCTGGGCGATAGGCTACTGAGTAAGCGGCTTTGAGACGTGTTGAGTCAAATACTTGCGGTGTTTGTACAGCTCGATACACACTACGCTCTACGGCATGTGAGGTATCACCATCGACACATCGCAGACTCTCGACTACGGGCATGACCGGAATAGCTGCACCACACTTCATAGCCGTTGCAAAGGCCTCTCGCACAACGCCGGCCGATACCAACGGTCGCACACCGTCGTGTATAGCAACCAACGCACCTTGTGGCACAAGCGACAAGGCATTGCTCACCGTGTGGAAGCGGGTATCGCCTCCATCTACTACCGTGTGCATGCGCTCGTAACCATACTCTCGACACAATCTTTGCCACTCTTCCTGCTGGTCGTGTGGCAGTGCCAATATAAGATGCGCCTCGGGCTCAGCAGCAGCCATACAGTCGAGCGTGTGCATTAATACAATCTTTCCTGCCAGGGGCAAGAACTGCTTGGGCACATCGCCACCCATGCGGGTGCCACGGCCACCGGCCACAACGATAATATATTTGTGGTGTGTCATTTCTTCGCTTTCTTTGATTTCTGATACAAACTTACAAATTTTTCTTCTTATCGCATTTCTTCTCGAAGCTATTTTTTCTTCTTTCTCAATAGACGTTTCAGCCACAAATAATAGCCTGTGAGAGGTAATGTAGCACCTATGAGCGCAGCAATAAAAGTGAGTATACGAGAGAAAGTACCGGCCCAACTTCCTACATGGATAGCATAAACAAGACTTTGACTACCTTCTCCCAATAGCGTATTGACAACCGAACGCCACCACGGGAACGACCATGTAAGCCCCGTTAGAGCCAATAGCAGCAGAAATATCAAGACATACATTCCGCCCACGGCATGCAAATCGTACAATAAACGAGACACACCATTGCCGAAGTGTATGCGCACAAGTTTACGAAAAGCCTCTTTCGACTTGGGCCACCACAGTACTACACCCGTAAGCAGAACAATGACAAATAGCAACGTGCTCACTCCTACAATGGTTTTACCCCAGAAGATACCACTCTCGGCATCACGCTTGCCAAGCAGGAATCGGTGCAACTTGAGGGTTGTGGCAAAAAATGGCAAACGAGATTGAGTGCCAAGAATCTCGGCGGTATATGGATCGACATAAATCGTTGCATTACGGGGCTTTGAGAGTTTAACAGCGTAAGTGTGTCGAGGGTCATCGGATGTTATCATCTCTTTTACAATTACACCTTCCGACAAAGTCAATTCTACTTGCTGTATCAATGAGTCTGCAGGGATGGGATTGCCCTTTACCTCTTGCACATAGTGCAGGTCGTGTTGTACAATCTTGGTTATATCTTGCTCAAAAACGAGAATTGCTCCTGTAAGACAAGTAATGGCCATCACTACACCAAAGGGCAGTGACAACCATAGATGTAAATTTCTAAAAAACTTTTTCACAACATCATATTTTCTATTATGCTTGCGCAAACATACATAAAACAGACGAGATAATCAACCCTTATTCTCTACGAACAAAATACCATACCAAGACCATATATTATGAATAATTTTGCTATATTTGCCCAAAGCCTATTGCATCAGTTGGGTTAAGGCATCGAACAAGAGTCTAAAATAGGAAGTGAAGCCGAACAAGGCTCGGCAGTGACAGAGTTTATGGCAACATCAGACCACGGTGCCGAGGTCATCGAAGAGCAGTTCCGAGAATTATTGAAATCGACCACCGACGCCAACAAGTCTATGATAATGAATTTCAGAGACGATGTAAAATGTTATATAATCAATGAATTGCGCGACTACGGCTATAGTATTCGCCCTGTAACAAAATAAATCGATATGCTATACCTCGCCATTGCCATCACATTTGGGTCGCTATTTGCCATCCTGTTCAAGATATTTCAGCGACGAGGTATCGATGCCCTGCAAGCCATAGGCATCAACTATGTTGTAGCCTTTGTCATAGGCATGACCGGCAGTTTCTCCCAAGGCCTCTCCACTACGGGCATAGGCTCGTGGGGAGTTCCCGCCATCGTTGTAGGCCTCTTTATGATGGCCTCCTTTGTAACCATGAATATGGCCACTCGCTCGCACGGTATAGCCATAGCCACCATTGCAGCGCGAGTAGCATTTGTTGTACCGGTAGTGTGCGCCTATCTATTACTGCAGGGCGATGAGCCTCGTTGGGTAGCCTCGGCATTGGTTATTGGCTCGTTGTTGCTCATATTTCCACAACGCAGCAACGAAGGCGGCAGTGCATGGCAATGGGTATTCCCACTATTGACATTTGCATGCTATGGTATTACCAACTTTATGCTGAAGTTATGCCAACAGATAGTAGCCAATACAGGAGGAGACGATGCCACACTAAGCCTTGTTACCGGCACAGCATTCCTATCGGCGCTGCTATTTACATTATTATATTACATCATATTGCCCGGCAGTCGACGCGCCCCCTTGTCATGGCGCAATGTAGTAGCCGGAGTAGTATTGGGCAGTGTCAACGTGGGATGCACCTACTTTCTACTGAAATCACTCATGGTCATAGATAGTGGCATATTCTACCCCGTCTATAACATATCTATCGTCACAATAGCCACGCTGGTGGGTCGCATAGGATTTGGTGAACAACTCACCAAGACCCAATATGCCGGCGTAGCCGTAGCTCTATTGGCAATACTCCTTTTCTTTTGCTGAAAACGGGAAGTATAGAGACAAAAAAACCGCACGGTCTGAGACTGTGCGGTTTTTTATTTTGCAAAGCGAAGTGCCTTGAATTAGACACGTTTTTCGCGGATGCGGGCTTTCTTACCGGTGAGTTTGCGCAAGTAGTACAATTTAGCACGACGCACTTTACCACGACGGTTTACAACGATTTTCTCGAGGAAGGGAGAGTCGAGGGGGAAAATACGCTCTACACCTACGTTACCCGACATCTTGCGTACGGTGAAACGTTTTTTGTCACCATGACCCGAGATGCGAATTACATCGCCACGGTAGTCTTGAATACGCTCTTTGTTACCCTCTTGGATGCGGTATGAAACTGTGATAGTATCACCGCTCTTGAATTCGGGGTGTTGTTTCTTTTCTGAAGCAAAAGCTTCTTCTACAATCTTAATAAAATCCATTTTTATAGCTATTAAAATGTTATTTTCGCAATATTAACAGGCCACCTGCACTGCCAGAGATTACGAAATGCGGCGCAAAGTAACAACTTTTTATCGACATACACAAGTTTTGCACTCCCATTTTTCTTACATACAGCTTTTTTCAACTGCTTTAAAACTCTTTTGAGCCACGCATCGCACATAGTGAGCATAGATAAATGATCTGGCTTCACTCACAAGCTATGTGAAAAATACATTATAAGCAGAGTTCTTATTAGTATTTTTTCCACATGTATTTCTGAATTGTAGATTATTTTATAACTTTGTAGTATAATACTAAGCATTATATTAAACAATTAATAAGTTTCAATGAAAGCGAAACCATTTGTCAAATGGGTTGGCGGAAAGACGCAACTCATTGACCAACTAGAAGCAATGCTTCCTGCTGACTTTGACCAATGGGAGAATGTCACTTACATTGAGCCTTTTGTGGGCGGAGGAGCAATACTCTTCTATATGTTGCAGACACACTCCAACATTCAGTCGGCTATTATTAATGACATTAATGAAGATTTGACTACTTGTTATAAGGTGGTTAAACAATCTCCGCAGCTATTGGTGGATTCACTTAGTGAGATTCAAAAAGAGTATTATTCTCTACATTCAGAAGATAGCAAGAAGCAATTTTATATGATTATGCGTGCAGAGTTCAATACAAAAGCTCTTGACCCGATACGCAATACCACACTATTTTTCTTTTTGAATCGCACATGTTTTAATGGTTTATATCGAGTTAATAAGTCGGGGTTGTTTAATGTACCTTTTGGACGTTACGAAACACCAACAATCTGTGATGCTAACACAATTTTTGCCGATAGTGAGTTGTTGCAGAAAGTTGAGATTTTGACTGGAGATTACACCCAAACGCTCAATCATGCTCGAGGTAATTCATTCTTTTATTTTGACCCTCCATACCGTCCATTAAATGCGACAAGTAGCTTTAATGACTATACGAAAGAAGCTTTTAATGATTTAGCGCAAAAACGATTGAAAGATTTTTGCGATGATGTACAAACTGCAGGTCATCATTTTATGCTGAGTAATTCAGATTGCCAAGATGGTTTTTTTGATGATCTCTATATGCAATATCAAATTGAAAGAGTCTGGGCATCTAGAAGCATAAATGCTAACCCAAATAAGCGTGGTAAATTAACAGAACTATTAATTAGAAACTATATATAATTATGGCAGCACATACTCCAGAAGAATTTACGACATTCTTGTCACAACTCAAAGAAACTAATCAGGAGTTAGATTTCTTCTGTGATTTTGATAAGATTCACAGCAATGTGGATGATATAAGATTAAGTCTATGCATGCTCAATAGCTTAATCGGTGCAACAGATATGAGAAGTGCAGTTGAAACTATTTGGAGAAGAGACCGTTCTGCCTTCAATGTAATGGATATTCTGATTGCTGTGAGAAGCGAAGGCAAAAAGAAGGTCTTAAATTCTTTAGGAGAGTGTGTGGTACTTGACACTTTGTTTGAGTCTGTTGATGGTGTTATGGAATTCCTTAATAACACAGGACTCGCAGAAATATTCCAATCGCAAAAGATTACCAATTTAGTCGATTATGTATTTGGCGTAGAAACAGGTTTGGACTCTAATGCACGTAAAAATCGTAGTGGTCATGTCATGGAAAATGTGGTCGCTGAGATTTTTAGCGAAAATGATATACAGTATCGCACAGAAGTATATTCCAGCGAGTGGCCCGAAATAACAACTGCTCTGGGTGATGATGAGAAACGCTTCGATTTTGTTGTTGAGACCGAAGAGAAAACATATCTGATTGAGGTGAATTTCTATTCAGGAGGAGGTTCAAAACTAAATGAAGTCGCTCGTTCATATTCTGATATAGCACCAAGGATTAATGCCGTAAACGGATTTGAATTTGTATGGATTACTGATGGTATAGGTTGGAATTCAGCTAAAAACAAACTTCAGGAAGCATTTAACATTATTCCAAGTATTTACAATCTGACATCAATTCAGTCTTTTATTAACGATAAATTGCAGTAGTTATGCCCCAAAATCCAGCAATGCCCCGCACAACTAAAGGACAACCTTTGTTAAAAGAATTCCCTGTTAACGGGGCCTTCTATATCGGTATCTACCAAGGAACTATTTCTACTCAAGATATAATAATTAAGTATAGACAGAAGGAGAATGGTGTGTGGAGCAAGCCTCGTACACCTAAGCACATACATTGGGCTGTAGATATATTAATAAAGCAATATCAAGACAATCAAACGACAAATCAGTTGTTAGATTTCTTTATCGATTTATGGGATAATAATATTTCGCCTTGGCATACTAATGCGGAGCGAATGGCTTTTATAGATCCTTTGACATTATTAAACGACGTAAACAGAGAAGCGGTGCAATATGCAACTTTAGCGCAAAAAGGTGAATATAGTGTTAAGTTTTTGATTCTTTTAGCAAAGCTACTAATGGCACAGGAGAAAACTAATAACAATCAGGCATATATGTTCCGTCAATTATTAGAAGCTCTTAAAAGCCACAACAATATATTCAAGATTGTCTCAACTGCTACTCATAGATAAATGCTATTTTCATTTGAGTCGAATAATAAAGATTTCGCCCTCCTTCATGGCGATTGTATGGAGTTGCTTAAACAACTTCCAGATAGCTCCATTGACTCTATTTTTGCAGATCCACCATACTTTTTGAGTAATGGAGGTATCAGTGTGCAAAGTGGAAAGCAAGTGTGTGTTGATAAAGGAGAGTGGGATAAAGGTGGAACACCTGAAAGCATATATCGATTCAATAGGCAATGGTTGTCAATATGCCGAAATAAACTTAAGGATGATGGTACTATATGGGTTTCTGGCACACATCATAATATTTTTGTAGTTCAACGTTGTTTACAAGAACTGGGCTACAAAATATTAAATGTGATTACGTGGCAAAAGTCAGATCCTCCACCAAATTTGTCGTGTCGCTATTTTAATTTTTCAACTGAGTTGGTTATTTGGGCAAGAAAACACGAGAAGAAGCCCCATAAATTCAACTATGAAATTATGAAGCAACTTAATGGTGGAACACAAATGACCGATGTATGGCGAATTCCGTCTGTGGGAATGTGGGAAAAAACATGTGGTAAACATCCCACCCAGAAAACCCTTCGCCTACTTTACCGCATAATTTTAGCTTCTACTAATAGAGGAGACACCATTCTCGATCCTTTTGCCGGAAGTTCTACAACTGGTATCGCCGCGAATCTATTGGGGCGCAAATTTATCGGTATAGAGAGAGAAGATAACTTTATAGAATTGAGTAAGTGTCGTCGAGCATTATTAGATAATGCAGAAGAAGCTGAAAAACTTCTATATAAAATGCGGGAAACACCTGATGAAGTAACAGTATTGGTAAATCATGCTCGCCCCAAAGATTATGAGCTAATGCTGCAAAAAGGGCTTTGCTATCTTCGAGCTGGAGATAGCAAAGGCTCCCTGCTTGTACAAAAAGGGTTTGATCGCTTAGGATATGTTTTATTGCATTGCAATGGCGAAAATGCTCAACTGTTTCCATTAACTAAGAAAGGTTTCCAAATATGGACAGCAGAGAACTTGCAAGCTATGGGTTTCTCTGCCGAGAGTGCACCATATTATGCCGTGATTAGATTTGATACTACTAAACAGATTACTTATAACAAGACAGTAAATCTTAAACAAGGCTCATATACCCATGTTGCCAAAATTCGACCTTTAAGAGATTTTATAGATTTATAAATTTCCACTAAGATTACTTTTAAGCATAACTATAATATTACTCTGACAATAGACATAAGTTACATTGATCTATATACATTCTTTTTATCGCAATTATTTTGTACATTCGCAGTATGAAAGATATGCTCAACGCCCAAGAACGAATTGCCCACTTGAGCCGTGTGCTTGAGGAGCATAACCATAACTATTATGTACTGAACAGCCCCACAATAAGCGACCGCGACTTCGATATGCTCATGCAGGAGTTGCAACAGCTTGAGGCTGAATATCCACAATATGCCTTGCCCAACTCGCCCACACAACGCGTAGGTAGCGACATCAACCATGCCTTTGTACAGGTAGCGCACACCTACCCTATGCTATCGCTGGGCAACACCTACTCGATGGAAGAGGTGGCGGTCTTTTATGAGCGTGTGAAGCAGGGGCTTGGTGATGCCCCCTTTGATATTGTAGGCGAATTGAAGTTTGACGGCACATCGCTCTCGCTCACCTACCAAGACGGACAGTTGCTACGAGCTGTGACACGTGGCGATGGTACAATGGGCGACGATGTAACACGCAACGTGCGCACCATTTGCACTATCCCCCTTGTACTCAAGGGCAACGACTACCCGGCATTCTTCGAAATACGCGGAGAGGTGCTCATGCCTTGGAGTACATTCGAGAAGCTCAACCGCGAACGAGAGGAACAAGAAGAGCCCCTCTTTGCCAACCCTCGCAATGCGGCGGCAGGTACGTTGAAGTTGCAAAATCCGGCCACCGTTGCGGCTCGCGGATTGGATGCCTACCTCTACTATATGCTGGGAGAAAACTTACCCACCGACAATCACTACGAAAACCTACAGCGTGCCCGCGAGTGGGGCTTCAAGGTGAGCGACACCATGCGCGTGCTGCACAATCTCGACGAGATAAAAGAGTTTATCGACTATTGGGATGTAGAGCGACGCAACCTACCTGTTGCTACCGACGGTATAGTGCTGAAAGTAGCATCGATAGAACAACAAGAGGAACTTGGCTACACCGCCAAGTCGCCCCGCTGGGCTATTGCCTATAAATTTCAAGCCGAGGAGGCCATCACACGCCTCAACTCGGTTTCGTTCCAAGTAGGTCGCACTGGCACAGTAACTCCTGTTGCCAACCTCGACCCTGTACAGCTATCGGGCACTGTAGTGCGCCGAGCAAGCCTGCACAATGAAGATATAATCCGCTCGCTCGACCTGCACATTGGCGACATGGTGCATGTAGAGAAGGGTGGCGAAATCATACCCAAGATTACAGCCGTAGATATAGATAGCCGAGCAGCCAACAGCACACCTGTTGAATTTGTGCGCAACTGTCCCGAGTGTGGCACTCCCCTTGTACGCGAGGAGGGTGAGGCGGCATGGTTCTGCCCCAACAGCAACCATTGTGCTCCACAAATAAAGGGTCGCATAGAGCACTTCATTGCCCGCAAAGCGATGAATATCGACTCGTTGGGTCCTGAGACGATAGCCCAGTTCTACGACCGTGGAATGATACACAACGTAGCCGACCTATATACGCTCACTGTAGACGATGTAGCCACACTGAAACAACAAGGTCGCAAGTGGGCTCAAAACATTGTAGATTCGATAGTTCGCTCGTGCGAAGTGCCCTTCCCCCGCGTACTCTTTGCCTTAGGCATACGCTTTGTAGGCGAAACGGTAGCCAAGCGATTGGCCTCGGCCATGGGCTCAATGGAGCAACTGCGCGACGCCACAGTAGAACAACTCACCGCCATACCCGATATAGGCGAACGCATAGCCCTTAGTGTGGTTGAGTTTATGAACGATATAGACAACCTCTTGCTCATAGAGCGACTTGCGCAATATGGTCTGCAGATGAAGGTCGAAGAAAAACCCCAAACGGCTCCCGGCCAAAACATACTCAACGGCGCATCGGTAGTGATAAGTGGCACCTTCGAGCATCATTCACGCGACGAGTACAAGGCTCTCATTGAGCAATATGGCGGGCGCAATGTAGCCTCGGTATCGGGAGCTACTCAATACCTGCTTGCGGGCGCAAACATGGGTCCTGCCAAGCTCGAAAAGGCTACCCGATTGGGTATAAAAATAATAAGTGAAGCCGAATTCTTGCAAATGATAGGTCAATAGCCACTACTGCAAAGAAGACATTATAGCAACAAAAACCGGCGCATCGAGTTACGACGCGCCGGTTTTGTTTATTATATTTCGGTATATTACTTCACTACTTTGTGAGCCACGCCATCTACGCACACAACATATACACCTGCGGGGAGGTTGTTCATGTCGATGTTGCCCTCGGTAGCCTCGGCAACGAGCGCACCTTGTACATTGTATACACGAGCGTTGTTATATTCGCCACCAATAAATGCCCAGCCAGAAGCCATATATACGCTGTTTTCATTGCCCTTAACAACCTCTACAGCGTCAGTCTCGCGGGGGTTGGTTACCAACACAGCGGGTACTTGAATGCTACCCATAGAGAAACCTACCATAGCGATACCACCCAATACTTCACCTTCTGTGCTTGTAGCAAAGATAGTTGAGAATTGAGCCTGAGCGGGAGTCTCCCAAGTATAGAGGTCGCGCAATGCTGTCATCTTACCGTCTTTATACATAGAAGCAGCACCCATGAGCGATGCGCTACCGTATGCTACACCGTTGTTATCTACACAAGTGAGCACTTGACCTTCATTTACAAAGGCAACAGACTCTTGATCTTGAGTCCAAGTCCAACCGGCAAGACCCGAACCATTGGCCGAAGCAACATAGTAACCTGCGAAATAGAGACCGTTGTCACTTACGTTGGCTACGCCTTCAGCGTCGAGCATTTGATCGATACCAGTCTCTTCATACACAACCATGGGGTCTTTCAAGCAAGTGAGACGAGTCTCCTCACCATTGATGAGCACAGCCGAGCTACGAGCACCACTACCCCACTCAGAGAAACCTGTGAGGATGGTACCATCGTCCGACATATCGCGTACTACCCAACCCACGGGGCAATCGAGCATATCGATATTCTCTTGAATGTTTTCGAAAGTGTTGATCAAGTCATACTCTTGAGTCTCCTCGTTCAATTGCCACAAAGCGGGATAGAGCTTATAGATATATGTATCTGAAATGTAACCGGCAATGAATTTGTTGTCGGCCGAGATAGCTGTTGCACAACCGTTCATATCGTCCGAGTCGCCTACAGCCTCAACAAGAGCAGTTTCGTCACGAAGTATGGGCAACGATTTCCACACACCGTCTTTGTAATAACCAGGACGTGAAGCAAATGCACCTGTTTGGCTACCGGGTACTTCTACCCAGTAGTTACCTACTGCAGTACCATCGTTAGATACGTCCATGAGCATAGAAGCCAAGTCGATAACCTCGAACTTGCCGGTGTAACGACTCCACATAAAAGCACATGAACCGATAAAATCGTCGTAACCTACTGCATACTCACCATTGGCCGATACGCCATAGATTGTACCAAACATACCCTCCATATACTCTGCATCAAATGATGCAACATAGAGTTTGGCCTCTTTCAAGTCTTGTGCTACAACTGTACCTACAGCCATACAAAGACACAAACTAAGTAAAAATTTCTTCATATTTTCTTGTTTAGGTTAATAATATACGATAGCAAATCTATAATTATGTAATTGGCGACAAAGATACAACATAAAATTTAAGTCACATAAATATTTACACAATTTATAAATATATAACTACACCACAACACGCGAAAGCATTATATCGGCCATGGCTTTGTTACCCATTATATTATACACCGCAGCAGCGCAATGATAACACAGAGCATCGACAAGTAGCGGGTCGAGTGCAAAGGCAGTCGAATGCTCGTCTATTGCCACGACACACTGCAAAGAGAGTATTTGATGCTCGGAAGAGGAGATAGGCAACGAATAGTAGTCTATCACACGGTTGCCCTGCCCATCGTGCATATATACCGCCACAGGTCGCCCCACTCCGCCACGGGTATAGCGACTAAACTGCAATTCGTACAACGGATGTTGCTCGTCTATAAAGCGGTTTACAGGCACTTTCCACCCTTTCATGTGCAACAATACCGGCCGTATCACATTGTTATCGAGCTGTATGCGTCCACTTCCATCGGCACGTGCCATAGGTGTATATAGACTATTTAGCTCGGTAACAGGCAGCCATGCGAGAGGGGCTGTCAATAAGAGCAAGCGTAGCTGTGGGTCTATAACACTATCTATATAGTTGTCGATGAGTACCCCCTCCTCATGCTCCATCAAACCGGCGCTATCGGGCGTGAGCTCCTCCATACATATTTTTACTCGATTTATAATTTCACTTCTTGATATATCCATAACAAATGTATATAAAAGAGCTACCCCGGACTGTAGGTACAGCGGCCGGGATAGCTACAACGACTATTAATAACCACACACACGCATGTGAGCATCGGGGTATCGCAATGTCATACAGCTTGCCTCGGTGAGTACCAAAGCATCGGTATTGCGCACACCGGCTTTCTTGAGGTCGAGCGACTGTGTACCAAAGGGTACATGCGACCACTTTTGTATATACTCAGGGTCGAAGATAAGACCTTGGGTGCTCATATCGGCTTCGTCGAAAATCTCGGAGTGGATAACATATAGTTTACCAAACTTCGACGAAATTTCATTGAAGTCGAGACCCCACTTCATCATATCACTATCGCTCGATACAGTGCGGTAGTAGTCGAGCTTGCTGAGAATGCTTATCAACTCCGAGCCGGCCATGAGAATCTTGCGCTTGTTACCGGCATTGCCGGTAAAACACATCTTCATCATATCTACCAGATTTTCGTGCGTAAAGGGCTCGCCACTGTCAAAGAGATATTTCTTCTGAACTTGCCACCATATACCACCGGTGAGGCTCACCTCCTCTTTCTTGACAGGGTCGTAAATCTTCTGTTTCACGCCAAAGAGAAAACTTCGCTCCATGGTGCGTCGCATATCGTAGATAGCAAGCTCCTCTTGGTCCGAGAAGTCCCATTCTATCTCTTTATTGGCAAGCTTAAAGAAGGTCGATTGCTCAATTTGCATCTTGAAGATTTGACAATAGTTTTGCGACTTGACAGGCAACGACTCGAACTGCGCAGTCTGTACATCGAGCTCGGTAGCCGCACGCCCCAGACGCAAGAACTTCAGGCCCTTGGTCAACGAGGGCACACAGTTGTCGTACGAGCCTATCTTCTTGCCATTGATAGGCATTACAACTACCTCACCGGCCTCTATATCTACCGACAACACATACAGCATAAGATACTGCTCACTATACTCCGAAATGACAGAGCCATAATTGCCACGACCCAGCACCATCAAAGTATCGGAAGGCACAATCGACTCGCAATTGCTCAACTTGATGCGCGCCTTGGTATGATTGGCCGACACAGCCGAGTCAGAGGGCTCGGTATAGGTCGCTTCGAGTATATACTCTGAGGGTTTGGTGTCGACCGAGTAGTAATCGACAATCATCGAACCCGACTTGCGAGCACCCTTGAAGCGAGATATTTGGTCTAAGGGAGTAGACATGGGGCGTATCTTGGTAATACGACTGTCTATCTCATTCTGCAACAGCGTGGGCGAATACTCCTGAGCCGTAGCGGCAGTGAGAGGTTGCTCAGAGAGGTGCGTACCCATCAAGCCGGGCAAAACAGCAGCTACAGAGAAGCCCATATCGCTACAGCCCCATTGCCACAAGAGCAAGAAGAGCAACAACAACGATAGCGTTGCTATGGAAATAATGCGGATTTTTTCATCAGATAGTTTTTTCATGATTTCATTCTTTTTTAGTTGTTTATATACGATTGAATAGAGTAGTATTGCATCGGTGTTGTGACGTGTACTCGCGAGAAAAGTGCGATGCCGTAAAGTATAATTGTTAATGAGTCACTACTCACAACAGGCCGACAGGGGATACTACAAGTCCCATACACTTGTGCGACGTCGAGTGCGACGATAACCCTTCGAGGCCTTGTCATCGACCGGGAGTGAGTTGTGTGTGTCGGACAACGAGTCGCTCACAGCATCACGACGCTCCATGACGATGCGTCTATTGCGACCCTTCACCTCGGCAGCATGCTCGGCGCAAGAGAGGTCGGTATCGTAACGCAGGCCTTTGTGCAACAACTCTAACACATCCTCACTCAAGTCGCCGGCAAAGACATGATGACACACATGAAACACACGGTCGAGAAAATTGTCCAACTCGGCCTCATCCATTTTCTTGGCACGCATAAAGCGTTCGATCGAACGAGTACTCTTCTCGACGTTGCGACGCATGGCAGCCTCCATCTCTTGATAAGCCCTATTGCGCTCGACAAACTCCTCATTGGCTCGCTTGATGGCGTGTTGCTTTTGAGCGTCGGTACTGCCCTCAAGCAACTCTTTGCCAAAGTATCGCACACAGGCTACCAAGGCATCTTCGCCATCGGCCACATCGGTAATGAATGCGCCCACACGAGGGTTGCTATACATCAATCCGGTGAGGCGATTGTGATCGCCAAGCATCTTCTCATAGTGGTCGCTCAAGAATGTAGCATACTCGTCAAGAGCATCATATACATCATCTTCACACTCAAAGATGCGATCGGGGTAATGCTCAACAATGCGACGTGCCAAACGCTCACGCGAGGTTGTAGTCTTGGGTTCTTTCGTTAAATTCTTTTCTGTTTTACTCATACTTTTTTTATTAAAGATTGGTGCCTTATGGCAATGCAAAGGAACTGCCACAACTGCCCATTTTGATGCGATAGAATAAAAAAGCTCCGTACTGCATTTTTTTTAATACTTGCAGAGCGGTTGTTCGAAAGAAAAAGCGTAACTTTGAGCAATAGCCTATTTTAGCAAACTAATAAAAGAAAGGATAATACTATGTTCTCAGCACAAACCTATGCCGAGCGTCGCGCTCGATTGCGCCGCATGGTAGGTAAAGGAATAATCATTCTCAATGGCAACCTCGACACCGCCATCAATGCACCCGAAAATGCCATGGCCTTCCGTCAAGAGTCGTCATTTCTCTACTACTTTGGTCTCGATGTAGCCCGTCTTGTGGGTGTAATGGACTGTGATAACGACTGCGACACACTCTATGGCAACGAAGTAACGATAGAAGAAATGATATGGACAGGCCCGCTACCCTCAATGGCCGAACAAGCTGCACAAGTGGGCGTAACCCGCACAGCACCCCTCAACAAAGTAGCCGATGTGGTAGCAGAGGCTCGTCGCCAAGGTCGCACTATACACTACTTGCCCCAATTCCGTGGCATGGAGTTGATATACATGTCGACACTACTCGACATCCCTGCACAACGTGTCAATGAAACAGCATCGCACGACCTCATGGCCGCTATAACTGTGATGCGCGAGATAAAAACCGAAGAGGAGATTGCCGTAATGGAGCGCGCCTTTGAGGTAGGATATAAAATGCACACCACTGCCATGCGCATGTGTCGCGAAGGTGTAATTGAGCGCGAAATTATCGGAGCCATCAACGGTATAGCCATGCAACATGGTTGGGGTTGGTCGTTCTACTCACACGTAACCCAACATGGCGAGATTTTGCACAACTTTGGTTGCGACTTCCCCTTGGTAAATGGCAAGCTACTGCTTGTAGATGCCGGTGCTGAACTGGCTGGTGGATACTGCTCGGACCACACCCGCACCTATCCTGTAAGTGGCAAGTTTACCACCAAGCAACGCGAAATATACGACATCGTATTGCGCGCGCACGACCACGTACTCGACATAGCACGCCCCATGCGCTACATGGACTTGCACAACGCATCGTTGCTCTCTATGGCACGCGACCTCACTGACTTGGGTCTGCTCAAAGGCAACCCCAAAGAGGCTGTAGCTGCCGGCGCAATGTTTATGCTCATGCCTCATGGATTGGGTCACGGCATGGGTATAGACGTGCACGACTGCGAGGCTATAGGCGAACGTGGCAATGTATATAACTTCGACTTCTCGCGCTTTGCTCCCCGCGCAGCCGAGTTGGCTTGTTGCACATACCGCAGCACATGGCAATTGCGTCCCGGTGTAGTGATGAGCGACGAGCCCGGCATCTACTTCATTCCCGCCCTTATCGAGCAATGGAAGAAAGAGGGCAAATGCAAAGAGTTTATCAACTACGACCGCTTGGCCGACTACTACGACTTTGGCGGTATACGCATTGAAGATGACTTGCTCATCACCGAAGATGGATGCCGTTGCATAGGTGGCGACAAGCACATACCCATCACCGTAGAAGAACTTGAGGCTGTAGTTGGTCGCGACTGATTTACCGCACACAACACATACCTATATAATAACAGAGGCTACACCGCGGTGTAGCCTCTGCTGTTTTATACTGCAAAGTGATTATTACCAGCCGAAGATGGGATATTTCACCATTGTCTCGTTTACTTTCTCGCGAACGCTCTTGATTACGCTACCGTTTTCGGGCTCGGCAAGTACGCGGTCTATCATCTCAACGATTTCGCCCATGAGATCCTCTTTCACACCACGAGTAGTGATGGCAGGAGTACCTACGCGGATACCTGAAGTTTGGAAGGGTGAACGAGTATCGAAGGGAACCATGTTCTTGTTGACTGTGATGTCGGCCTCAACAAGAGCTTTCTCAGCAACTTTACCGGTAAGCTCGGGATATTTAGTGCGAAGGTCGATGAGCAAGCAGTGGTTGTCGGTACCGCCCGATACAACATGATAACCTTTATCCATGAATGCTTGACCCATTACGCGGGCATTGGCACGTACTTGTTGTTGGTATGCTTTGTACTCGGGAGTGAGGGCCTCACCAAAAGCAACAGCCTTGGCAGCAATAACATGCTCAAGAGGACCACCTTGTACGCCGGGGAATACTGCAGAGTCGAGCAATGCCGACATCTTGCGAATTTCGCCCTTAGGAGTAGTTTTGCCCCAAGGATTGTCAAAGTCTTGACCCATAAGGATAACACCACCACGAGGACCACGGAGTGTCTTGTGAGTAGTAGATGTAACGATGTGTGCATATTTCAAGGGGTTCTCCAACTCGCCGGCTGCGATGAGACCTGCGGGGTGAGCCATGTCGACCATGAAGATAGCGCCAATCTCGTCGGCCAAACGACGCATACGAGCATAATCCCACTCGCGTGAGTAGGCCGATGCACCACCGATAATGAGGCGAGGACGCTCACGACGTGCAACCTCTTCCATTTGCTCATAGTCTACATAACCGGTATCTTGACGCACACCGTAGTCGAGCGCTTGGAACATAAGACCCGAGAAGTTTACGGGCGAACCGTGTGAGAGGTGACCACCTTGTGAGAGGTTCAAACCGAGGAACTTGTCGCCGGGACGGAGACATGCCATGAAAACTGCCATGTTGGCTTGTGCACCAGAGTGGGGTTGTACGTTGGCCCATTCGGCATTGAAGAGTTTTTTGAGGCGCTCGATAGCGATGTTCTCACTCTCGTCTACAACCTCGCAACCACCATAATAGCGTTTTGCAGGATAACCCTCGGCATACTTATTTGTGAGGCAAGAGCCCATGGCTTGCATAACTTGGTCACTCACAAAGTTCTCAGATGCGATAAGCTCAACACCTTTCAATTGGCGTTGGTGTTCGCGTTCGATGATGTCAAAAATGACTTTGTCTCTTTCCATAATATTATAATTAAGTGATTAAAATTATCGTTTGCAGATATTTCGGTGCAAAGGTATTAATTATTTGCTATCGTCAAGCGATTTTGACAAATCTTTAGCATTTACTTGCCGTTGTTCACAACCTTCTTGGCACCATTTACAATATATATACCGGGTTGCAAGTTCTTTACATCGGCAGCAGAGCCTTTGTCTACCACTTGCACGCCATTGAGGTTATATACTGTCACACCTTGTGCATCGTTGGTCACCTTGTTCACGGCCGATACATGGAAGTCGTGCAATATCAATGGACTGATCTCTCCATCTATAATAAACAAGCCACGAGGAATGTGCAATGTGTAGTAGCCCGACTTGACGTTTTGGTCGGCTACGAGCGTAGCAGTATTGGCACCTGTAACAGACACCGAATAGTTAGCGGAGCGATCCGATGCAAAACCATCGTTTTTCACCAAGAAGGGATATTCAACCTCGTCGCCTTCGGCTACAGCAAGTTCCGAGCAAGGAGACACTGTGATGAAAATATTGCCGAGAGAGCCATTGTCGTCACTAAAGGTAATTGTAGCTTCCGAAGTAGCCATGCCCGGGATGGTGTAATTGAGGTTGAAAGCTGCAATGACCTCGCCATCTACTGTAATCATGTTATCGGGTATCTCTATTTGATAGTAACCGGCATCGAGGGTGGGATTCATCATAGTCAAGTTGATGCAATTGCCCCAAGCCGGACCACAGAATACATCGGTAGCAAATACCTTGTTTTCACCTTCTATCATATAGGCTTTAATACCTCCTACCATGAGAGTGGGCTCTACGTCTATAACTGTTGCACTCTCCCAAGTAATATACACATCGGTGAGCGACTCAACCTCCGAGCCATTGGCCGGTTCTACAATATAATCTTGTGCATTAACCACCATTACACAGAGTAATGATAAGAACAAAGAAGTAAAGATTTTTTTCATAACAATAGAATATTTAGGGTTAACGATTGTATTTTATTTTTTCTTGACCGACCAGCCAAACTTGCCTATCTCTTGTCCCAACTCATAGTAATGACCATGCGAGTACACCATGAGGTCGGCACGTTGCATATCGAAGGCTTGTGTTTCGGGGTCGATATATTGGTTGTCGGCAAGGATATTTACCACATCGGCAATAAACATATCGTGCGAGCCAAGCGACACTATCTCGCGCACCTTGCACTCTATGCTCAATGGCGACTCCTCGATATATGGAGAGCGTACCTCAATGCCGGGACAGGGTGTCAATCCGGTCTCTTTCCACTTGTTGTAGTCTTTACCCGAACGCACTCCGCACCAATCGGTAGCCTGTGCCATACTGCGAGTAGTGAGATTGAGGGTAAACTCCATGTTACGCTTGATGAGGTCGTAGGAATGTCTTTCGGGGCGAATAGAGACATAGCACATGGGAGGATTGGTACAGAGTGTACCTACCCATGCTGCGGTAAACATATTATAATCGTCGGGCGTAGAGCCACTGCTCACCAAAATGGCGGGAAGTGGATAGATGAGCGTGCCCGGCTTCCAAGTCTCTTTCATTATTGAATAATTTCTATTTTATTACCTTTGATAGTACGTGTACAATAGCGACAAGTGAGTTCAAGAGGTTGTCGATTGGTTACATGAAACACTGTACTCATAGGCTCGTTGTTGCTTATACACTTGGGATTGCTACAACGCACTATGCCACACAAAGTGTCGTGCAGTGTAACGTTATATTTTTCTACCACCTTATAGTCACGAATTACGTTGATAGTAGCATCGGGTGCAATGAGGGCTATCTTATTGATTTCCTCATCACGGAAGAAGTAGTCGGCAACCTTGATAATACCCTTCTTACCCAACTTACCACTGTGCAGATTATTGCCTATTGTTATACTGTTGGGGATAGTGTTGAGTGAAAGCATAGAGACAACTTTGAAGAGTTGTTCTGAGGGGATGCGGTCTATTACAGTGCCGTTTTCGAGGGCTGCAACGGCAAGCTCTTTCTTTATAATACTCATAACTATTATTCTTTTTGAGGGTTTATTCTACATCTATTCCAAGCAACTTGCAAATGATAGCCTGACGGGCATATAGTCCGTTCTTGGCTTGTTGGAAATAGTATGCCTTGGGGTTATCGTCTACATCGTATGCAATTTCGTTGACACGAGGCAGGGGGTGCAATACGCGCAAGTTGGGCTTACTACCGGCCAACATGCTGTTGCGAAGAATATAAACATCTTTTACGCGCTCATACTCCATGAGGTCGGTAAATCGCTCACGTTGCACACGGGTCATATACAATATATCTGTCTGATTGATAACTTCCTCCGAGAAGTCGCTGTGCTCATAATAGGGTATATTGTGTTCCTCGCAGAATATCTTATACTCTTGAGGCATCTTCAACTCGTCGGGAGCTACAAAGTGGAATGTGGGGTTGAAGTGCGACATAGCTTGCAACAACGAGTGTACTGTGCGGCCATACTTCAAGTCGCCCACCATCGTGATATTGAGATTTTCGAGCGTACCTTGAGTCTTATATATCGAATATAGATCGAGCATGGTCTGTGTGGGATGTTGGTTGGCACCATCGCCGGCATTGATGATGGGCACAGACGATACTTCCGAAGCATAGCGAGCTGCACCTTCAAGGTGGTGGCGCATAATGATAAGATCGACATAGTTGCTCACCATTATGATGGTATCTTTGAGAGATTCGCCCTTCGACGAGCTGCTGGTTGCCGCGTCGCTAAAACCAATGATACGACCGCCCAATCTATTCACAGCAGTCTCAAAACTGAGGCGTGTGCGTGTAGATGGCTCAAAGAACAGGGTGGCTATCACCTTGCCATCCAACACCTTGCGGTTGGGATTCTCTTCAAAACTACGCGCTTTCTCAAGCAAGTCCATGATATCTTCCTTGCTGAAATCATTGATGGATACAAGACTATCACATTTCATAGGGTATCGAATTATATTGTTATCGTATAAAAAAAACGACCATTCCGATTCTTGGTCGGGCGGTCGCAGTGTCAATGAAGGCGTGATATAATAAAAAAGCAGATAGCACGGCTCTCGCTACAGAGCCCGGGCACTCGGCTTGCTATATCTCTACTTTTTTCCATAACACACAAGCAAAGATACAACTTTTCTGTAAGATACAACTTTTCTTTACGCGATTTTTTTGTAGAATTTTTCTCCCCCTCTATTTCATATAGCGATATTTGTACCATCCGATAAAAATAGCTATTTTTGTTGGACTACTACATCACACAACACTCGATATGAAACACATTCAACTACTCATCATACTGCTCTTGCTTCCACTATACACACAGGCGCTGGAGGTATCTAACGCCGAGCTGTATTTTACCAAGGTCAAGGGTCAAAATTACATTTCGCAAAGCAACGTAAAGGCTATCATCCAAGATAGCTATGGGTTCATGTGGTTTGGCACACGCAATGGCCTCAACCGATATGACGGACACACATTTCGCGAATTTGCCGTCGACGACAAGGTATTGCAATGTAGCAACCACAACATCTCGGCTCTGCATGAAGACAGCAACCGCAACCTGTGGGTAGGAACCGACAAGGGTGTATACCTCTACGACCCTCAATACGAATCTTTCTCGTTTATTTCTACCCCGGCACACGATGGCGTGGTAATGAACGACTGGGTATCGACAATCGAAGGCGACAACGACGGCAATGTGTGGATAATTATCCCCAAGCAGGGTGTGTTTAAATACTCTACCACCGACAAGAGCATCAAGAGCTATTATATCACCGAAAAAATCACAGACAACACCGACTCGCCCCAATGCCTATGTATATGCAGCAATGGCGATATATGGGTAGGCTCAACAGGTCAAGGTCTCTTTAAGTACAACAGGAGCCGCGATGCGTTTGACCAACTCATTACAGACAGTGAAGGCAATACCCTTGCAGGCGAAAATATCTATGCCCTATGCGAATATGGCGACGGATTTGCCATAGGTATACACGAGGGAAAATTGCTCAAATACAGCCTATCGACCAACAGACTGAGCGACTTCGACACACCTCAGATTCACTACAAGATTATACGTGCACTCAAGTGCTACGACGGAAAGTCGCTGTATGTGGGCACACAAGATGGTTTGTTCATCGTCAACGAACAAGAGGGGTATATCATACATGCCAACGAAGATGCCATGAGCCAATATAGCTTGTCGGACAACAATGTCTATTCACTTTATAAAGATTGTAACGGAGGCCTGTGGGTAGGAACTCTGTATGGTGGAGTAGACTACTTGGCTATGCAAGGATATGCCTTTCGCAAGTACTTTCCTACCAATCGTCCTCACTCCATTACCAGCCGACGTCTTCGCGAAATGTGCGAAGACAAATATGGTCGTATATGGATAGCGTCGGAGGACGACGGCGTGAGTATATACGACCCCACCACCCGCACGTTTACCAAGGCCCCGGGCACCATCAGCAACGAGCACACCAATTTGGCCATTTTTGCCGATGAAAAGGCGGTTTATTGCGGTATGTTCAAGCAAGGAATGGAGGTTTTTTCTTTAGAGAACAATACAGCAAAGGCATTCTCGGGACAGTCGCTCAACTTGCTCGATGAGCAGAGTGTTTGCGCCATTTTCCGCGACTCGCAGGGTGGCTACTGGCTGGGCAACTCATGGGGCATATATTACTCGGCACAAGAGGGCAATCCATTTGTGCGCATGAGCGAGTTTGGCTATGGATTTATATACGACATTGCCGAAGACACCCAACAACGCATATGGATAGCAACCATGGGTAGCGGCGTGTGGTGCTACGACTTGAAAGAAAAGCGTGTGCGCACTTTCACGACACACTACGGCGACAACACATCACTGAGTTCCAACTCTGTGAGCAGTATCACCGTCGACAGTCGTGGCGACGTATGGTTTGCCACCGACCGCGGAGGTATATGTCGCTACAATAGCGAGCGCGACGACTTTACCACATTCTCCAAGAAAGAGGGGCTTCCCGACGACGTGAGCTACAAGATTCTTGAAGATTCACTGCACAACATGTGGTTTGGAACCAACAAGGGACTTGTGCGTTTCAATCCCACAACCGGAGCCGTAAAGGTATTTACAACCGACGATGGCTTGCTGAGTAATCAGTACAACTATAAGTCGGCTCTTAAAGGCAACGATGGAACCTTCTATTTTGGTTGTATCGACGGTCTTATCGCATTCAATCCGCAAGAGATTGCGCTGGATGTGAACGAGCCACCGCTATACATCTGTGGTCTACAGATACACAACAAGCAACTCGTTGTTGGCGAGGAGAATTCGATATTGGAAAAAGCCATACAATTCAACACAAAAATCAAACTCAACTACACACAAAACAACCTCATTATTGAGTATACAGCACTCGACTATGTCTCGCCCTCGGCACACATGTACCGCTACAAGATGCAAGGTATAGACAACAACTGGGTGGAGACAACTGCACGCCAAGCAGCCTACTCACAACTTCCTCCGGGCATGTACACTTTTGTTGTGCAATGCAACAACAACAAAGGCGAGTGGGTAGAAAATAGCGCCTCTATCTCTATCACCATGACTCCTCC
>JAFZFQ010000042.1 GCA_017555825.1 Bacteroidaceae bacterium
GGTGTATGTGGGGGTAAGATTTACTATTTTTGTTTTTCGTATTGCGACACTGTGTAGTCGCACTTGTTTAACTAAAGATAGTAAATAAATATGTTATACGCATTTCTTCTCACGCTGATGGCCGGTTTGGCAACCGGAGTAGGCAGTATCATAGCCTTTGTGGCTCACCGCACATCGCGCGGATTTTTCTCTTTTACGCTCGGACTCTCGGCCGGTGTGATGCTTTATGTATCGTTTGTTGAGTTGTTTGACCAGTCGCGCACACTGTTTGCTTCTACATGGGGCGGACGCCTGGGCGAGTTGGGTGTTGCGTTGTTTTTCTTTGTAGGTATGGGAATTATAGGTCTGATAGACAAACTTGTACCTTCGTTTGAAAACCCACACGAGGTGCGACAAATAGAGTCGCTCAATAACCCCGCAAAGGCCAAAGAAGGTAGCCTGCACCACATGGGTGTGCTCACAGCATTGGCTATTGCCATACACAACTTTCCCGAGGGTATAGCCACCTTTATGGCAGCCGAGAGCAATCCGTCGATAGGTATCGCTATCGCAGTGGCTATAGCTCTGCACAATATCCCTGAGGGTGTGGCAGTATCTATCCCCATCTATTATGCCACAGGTAGCAAGAAGCGAGCATTTGCCTACTCGCTCATGTCGGGTGTAGCCGAGCCTTTGGGTGCGCTATTGGCATTCCTTGTGCTCATGCCATTTATGAATGATGTTGTGCTGGGCGCGGTGCTCTCGGCCGTGGCCGGCATTATGGTCTATATTTCGATAGACGAACTTCTGCCCGCAGCTCGTGAGTATGGCAAGCCTCACGTAGCCATTTGGGGTATGGTAGTAGGTATGATGATAATGGCTGCAAGTGTAATATTGCTGATGTAACAGCTACTATTATATAAGCAAATATAAAGCGGGTGGCTCAAATTTTGAGCCACCCTCGCTTTATAGAATATATCAGCGATTATTCGCTAAGATGATTCCAGCCTTGAGCTCGTAGTTGTATTTCCGAGCCATCGCGAGCTATGAGATAGCTACCAAGCGATGGTGCTGTAGTGTGACCTATCACCTTTACGCCAGGAATGGCACTCACTGCATCGTTCATCGATAGGGGGACGGTAAAGAGTAGTTCGTAATCTTCGCCACCATTCAGCGCTGCTGTGACAAGGTTCATGTTCAACTCCTCGGCCATGATGGCTGTTTGGTAGTCGATAGGAATGCGCTCCTCATATACACGACAGCCCACATTGCTTTGCTTGCAGATGTGTAGCAACTCCGATGACAAGCCGTCCGATATATCCATCATGGCAGTGGGCTTGATACCGGCTCTGTACAGTGCCTCGACGATGTCGCGGCGAGCTTCGGGCTTGAGTTGGCGTTCCAACAAGTATTCTTTGCCGCCAAACTCGGGTGTAAAGTCGCTTTGACCAGCAAAGGCACACTTCTCGCGCTCAAGTAGTTGCAAACCCATGTAGGCTGCACCCAGGTCGCCACTTACGCATATAAGGTCGTTCTCCTTGGCGCCACTGCGATACACAATTTGCTCTTTGTCGGCCTCGCCTATACAGGTAATGCTGATTGTGAGACCTGTCATTGACGAGGTTGTATCGCCACCCACAATGTCTACATTATAGTTGGCACACGCCAGGCGTATACCGGCATAGAGTTGTTCGATATCCTCTACCGAGAAACGCTTAGACACGCCGAGCGAAACAGTAATCTGCTTGGGTGTTGCGTTCATGGCATATATGTCCGAGAAATTGACAACGGCCGCCTTGTAGCCAAGGTGTGTCATGGGTACGTATGTGAGGTCGAAGTGTACACCTTCGAGTAGCAAGTCGGTGGTTACGAGCGTCTCTTTTTCGCCATAGTGCAATACGGCAGCATCATCGCCCACGCCCTTGCAAGACGAGGAGTTAACGAGAGGCATTTCGGCGGTAAGTCGCTCTATTAAGCCAAATTCGCCCAACGTGGCTATTTCGGTTCTTTTATTTTCTTCCATTCTATATTAGCACTCAGTTACAAGTTCTTGCATGATGCGAGTCATGAGGGGTTGTGCTGCGTTGGCAGCCTTTTGCACATCTTCGTGCGAGCATTTCTCGACAATACCCTCAACACCCAAGTCGGTGATAACCGATATTGCAAAGACTTCCATGTCGGCATGACGCGCTACGATAACCTCGGGTACAGTGCTCATACCCACTGCATCGCCACCAATACGACGGAAGTAGCGATACTCGGCGGGAGTCTCAAATGTGGGTCCCGATGTACCTACATACACACCGTGTTGCACCTTGATACCATTGCGCTCGGCAATCTCATTGGCCTTGGCAATGAGGCGGGGTGAGTAAGCTTCGCTCATATCGGGGAAGCGAGTGCCCAACTCTTCGTGATTCTTGCCACGCAAGGGGTGCTCGGGGAAGAGGTTGATGTGATCGGTAATAATCATTATATCGCCTACTTTGAAGTTGGGGTCCATACCACCGGCGGCATTTGAGACGAAGAGAGTCTTTACACCCATAGCCTTAAATACGCGCACGGGGAAAGTAACTTGTTTCATGTCGTAGCCTTCGTAGTAGTGGAATCGGCCTTGCATAGCAAGCACCTCTTTGCCACCCAATTTGCCAAATATGAGCTTGCCACTGTGACCCTCAACAGTCGAGAGAGGGAAGTGAGGAATTTGCTCGTAGGGGATCTCTATCTTATCGGTTATCTCGTCGGCGAGGTGTCCAAGACCTGTACCCAGGATGATACCTGTCTCGGGACGATAACTTACCATTGTCTTCAGGTAGGCTGCTGTTTGATTAATTTTGTTCAACATACACGTTTGTATTTTAGGGTTATTACTTTGTATAACATTATTGAGCTAACAAAGTTATGAAAAAAAAGTCACAATACAATATATAGGCATGTGATATATCAATTATATGCCTACATCAACCGAAAGGAGTGCTTGCCAACGACTGTTGCTGAGGTAGTCGGCCGATGCACCTGTGGCGTAGTTGTAAGAGAGATCGGCATGTATCTTGAGGTTGTGACCTATAAAATATTTGGTAACAACCACGGTTGCCTGATTTTTGGTTTCGTAGCCCTCATATATAGCGGTTTCTGCATCGGGTAGTAGGGTAGAGTGGCGCAAACCTATCTCCCAATCGTACTTGAAAGTATAGCTCGCTTGCATGTTGACACCCCAACCTGTGTAGATGTGTTGCGACACTTCGCCATTGTTGTCGACTATGGTAGGGGTGCTGCACAGGCGCCCCATCACATCGGTATAGAATGCAAAGCCTTGGTATTTGAAAATAAGATCGGCAAACCATGATTGCAACGAACGGCGGTTGTTATCACTGAGTAATGCTCCTCTTTGACCTTGAATGCGACAAGCTTTGTCGTTGTAGCTGTATGCACCACCAATGGCAAGTTTGGGCGACACTTCGCGCACGTAGCAACCCTCGCTCACTTCGCCACGAGAGGCAAATTTGCCCAGCGGATATAGCTCAACACGAGCTGTATAGGCGAGTCCGCTGTTTTGTGACACAGCGTAGTTGCGACCCTCGCCGGTAGTGATAGAGCCTTTGATGGCATAGTTGAATGTTTTGCCTATTTTGTTGTGAAATTCGGCAAAGATACCAAAGTCGCGGTCGATGCTGAACTCGGAGTTTACAATACTGCGATTGACAAATTGCAGTGCACTCGACGAGTTGATATTGGCACGACTACCGCGCAGCTTGGTTTGTCCTATACCTATGTTCCATGACGAAGAAGGTACATAATAGAGCATTGCATCGCGTATGATGTTGATGCTACCATCGGGCAGGTCCTTGGCATCGTAGGGCGAGTAACCGAGTTGGATAGAGTAGGCTACCTTGGGTGTAAATACATGGCCGTCAAATCGCATGTGCAAGCGCTTGATGCAAGCCTCGGTCTTGTTGATGGCAAAGTTGTTATCGAGTGTAAGACCAACAAGGCTCTGCATGCGCAGGCGCATGGTGAGTTTGTAGCGGTTGTCTTTGCTCTGGAATGTCACACCTTTACCCACCTCTATATTAGGCATATTGCGAAGTAACTCAGTTACTTGTGCATCGGTATAGTATGTAGTATCGTTAGCAAGAGTTTTGTCTTGAGCTTGCGAGACGATAAATGTCACCAATGATATGACAATAAGCGATAAAATTTTTTTCATAATATGTTGTTTCCGTGATGAAATATTGTACAAATATACGTTGATGTTTATCTATTTTATGTTACAAAAGTATTATTTTTTTTGAAAATTTATTGTCAGCATAGTATTGCTCTATTCAATGTGAAGGGCGACTAAGAGTGTTGAATATTAAACATATATCAAAAAAGAAAATTCCTTTGCACATAACCTCTTTTATATGTCGGTAAATTTCATTATTTTTGCATGTTTTAAGCAGAATATAGCACAAATAGTATGACTTTTGACGAATTTGGGTTTGAATATGAGATAATGGATGGCCTCGATGCGATGAATTTTCGTGAGGCTACTCCTATTCAAGAGAAAGCTATCCCTGTAATTATGGATGGTAATGACCTGATAGCCTGTGCTCAAACAGGTACAGGAAAAACTGCGGCATTTATTCTGCCATTGATGAGTCGCTTGCTGGTGAGTGGCAACGAGCACAACAAGGTTAAGGCTGTTATTATCACTCCTACAAGAGAGTTGGCTCAACAAATCGACTTGCAGTTTGAGGGTTTCTCGTATTTTGCACCAATCTCTACCGTAGCCGTATCGGGTGGTGGCGATGGCCATTCGTGGGAGCAACAAAAGCGAGGTCTCACCCTCGGTGCCGATGTCATTATAGCAACACCCGGACGTCTTATATCGCACTTGAAAATCAGTAATATAGATTTTTCGGGTGTCGAATATCTGATTCTCGATGAGGCCGATCGCATGCTCGACATGGGTTTTTATGAAGACATTATGGATATATGCTCATACATGCCCAAAGAGCGACAAACCCTGCTTTTCTCGGCAACAATGCCTCCCAAAATACGCCAGTTGGCCAAGAATATCTTGCACAACCCTGTAGAGGTGAGTGTGGCTATATCAAAGCCCAATGAGGCAATAGACCAGAGTGCTTACGTGTGCTATGAAGCACAGAAAGTGGGTATCATACAGCACCTTTTTGCGCAACCTATCGAGGGCAAAACTATAGTATTTGCCTCGTCGAAGGTGAAGTGTAAAGAGGTTGCCTACATGCTCAAGAAGAAGAAGTTTCGCGTCGCAGCCATGCACAGCGACCTGGAGCAAGATGAGCGAGACCGTGTAATGCTCGACTTCAAAAACAACAAACTCGATATACTCGTTGCAACCGACATTGTGGCTCGCGGTATAGATATAGACCAAATAGGTTTGGTAATAAACTATGATGTGCCTCGCGATCCGGAAGATTACATACACCGCATCGGTCGTACAGCTCGTGCCAATGCCGATGGTCGTGCCATGACATTTGTAGCCGAAGATGACCAAGTGCGCTTCCAACGCATAGAGCGATTTTTGGGCTATGAAGTACGCAAGAATACCCTGCCCGAAGAGCTGGGCGAAGCACCTGCATATAACCCTGCGCCAATAAAGAGTGGCAGAGGGCGTGCTCGTGGCAAAGGCCGACAAAGGGGTAGAGGTGCAGCCACCAACCAAGGCGGTGAGCAACAAAATAAAAATGGACGTCGTCGTCAACATCAACGCAACAAGCGTCGCAACAATGGCGACAACCAACAACAGGCTGCCAATAAGCCAGAATAATAAAATATCATAACGCACAATAACGTTACGTAATGATTTCGATAGAAGGACTGACGGTAGAATTTGGTGGTAATCCGCTATTTGATAATGTAACATACGTTATCAACAAGCGCGACCGCATTGCACTCGTAGGAAAAAACGGTGCAGGCAAGACTACCATGCTCAAGATAATAGCCGGTATGCAAGCCCCCACATCGGGTTGTGTAAACCGCCCCAAAGATATTTCGATAGGTTATCTCCCGCAACAGATGCAATTAAGTGATACACGCACCGTAATGCAGGAGACCGAGCAAGCCTTTGCTCATATCTTTGAGCTACAAAAGTGTGTAGACTCGATGAACGAAGAACTTGCTTCGCGCACCGACTACGAGAGTGATGAGTATCAAGACTTGATAGAGTGTGTTTCCAACGCTACCGAACAGTTGACCCTCATAGGTAGTGCCAACTATCAGGCCGAAATAGAGCGCACTTTGATGGGCTTGGGCTTTGTTCGTAGCGACTTTGACCGTCCTACATCCGAGTTTAGTGGTGGCTGGCGCATGCGCATAGAGTTGGCAAAACTTCTCTTGCAACGTCACGATGTATTGTTGCTCGACGAGCCTACCAACCACCTCGACATAGAGTCTATACAATGGCTTGAGAATTTCCTTTCGACCCGTGCCGGTGCTGTAGTCTTGGTATCGCACGACCGCGCATTTATCGACAATGTTACGACTCGCACTATCGAAATTTCGTTGGGTCGCATCTATGATTACCAAGTAAACTACTCAAAGTATGTTGTATTGCGACAAGAACGCCTTGAGCAACAACAACGTGCCTATGAGAATCAACAAAAACAGATACAAGATACTGAGGCTTTTATCGAGCGATTTAGATACAAAGCGACCAAGGCCGTACAAGTACAATCGCGCATAAAACAACTCGAAAAGATAGACCGCATAGAGGTCGATGAGATAGACAACTCGCATATATCATTGCGCTTTCCGCCTGCACCTCGTTCGGGCGATTATCCTGTTATTGCCGATGATGTGCGCAAGTGCTATGGCGACCATTTGGTCTTTGATCATGCAACCTTTACACTCAAACGTGGTGAGAAAGTAGCCTTTGTTGGTAAGAATGGCGAGGGTAAGTCAACCCTTGTCAAGTGTATTATGGACGAGATTCCTTTCGATGGCTCATTGAAGCTGGGCCACAACGTGAAGATTGGATATTTTGCTCAGAATCAAGCCTCATTGCTCGATGGCTCTATCACTGTATTCGACACAATAGACCGCGTGGCAGTGGGAGATATTCGCACCAAGATACGCGATATTTTAGGCGCGTTTATGTTTGGTGGCGAGGCTTCCGACAAAAAAGTTAGTGTGCTGTCGGGTGGCGAAAAGACACGATTGGCCATGATACGCCTCCTGCTTGAGCCTGTCAACTTGCTCATCCTCGACGAGCCCACCAACCACCTCGATATGCGCACCAAAGATGTGCTGAAAAAAGCCATTGCCGAGTTTGAAGGAACGGTAATAATCGTATCGCACGACCGTGAGTTCCTCGATGGATTGGTCGAGAAGGTATACGAATTTGGCGGCGGTGTGGTGCGTGAGCATTTGGGCGGCATATATGACTTCCTTGAGAAGAAAAAGATAGACTCACTGCGACAACTTGAAATGTCGCAAAAAGCAAACTCGGTCAAGAGTGCTCCTGCCGAGAAGAGCGAGGGTAAAATCTCGTATGAAGAGCGAAAAGAGCTGGCTCGTCGCATAAAGAAAGCCGAGCGTACTGTTGCATCGATCGAAGAGGAGATAAGTAATATCGAATATGCCATTGATGTGATTGAACAAAAATTGTCTACTGCCGAGGGTGCTGCCGATATGTCGCTATATGAGGAGCACGGCGCATTGAAAAAACAACTCGACAGTGTGATGGAGCAGTGGGAGAGTGCAACAGAGGAGCTCGAAGAACTAAAAATGCAAAATGACAAATAGAGAATAAACAATATATATTAACCTTAAAAACCAAATGAAAATGATGTCAAAAATGAAGTATTTTTCGATGGCCGTGGCAGTCGCTACATTGAGCGCATGTGCCCCTAAAGCCGCCAACGAGAAAGTTCCCGGTGTAGACTTGACAAGTCTCGACACCACTGTCGTTGCTGCCAACGACTTCTATCAGTATGCTTGCGGTGGTTGGATGGAGAAGAATCCTCTTCGTCCCGAGCATGCTCGTTTCGGTTCGTTCGACAAACTTATCGAGGAGAACCAAGAGCAAATCCGTGAGTTGTTTAACGAATTGTCAAAGAGCAAAGCAGCCGCAGGCACCAACGAGCGCAAGATTGCCGACCTCTACAACATGGGTCTCGACAGTGTACGCCTCAATGCTGAGGGCGCTGCTCCTTTGAAACCCTATCTCGATGAGATTGCTGCTGCCACTACACCCGCCGAAAAGGCTGCTGCTATTGGTAAGTTGCACCGTCGCAACGCCTCGCCCTTCTTTATGGTATATGTAAGTGGCGACGAGAAAAACAGTGCTATGAACATCATTGGTACATACCAAGGTGGCATGAGCATGGGCGACCGAGACTATTACATCAACAACGATGAGGCTACAGTTGCCGTTCGTGAGGCTTACAAGACCTATGTAAACCGTCTTTTCGAACTTTGTGGTTATGATGCAGAGCAAGCTGTTGCTGCAGTAGAGACTGTAATGAAGGTTGAGACTGAGTTGGCCAAAGCTGCATTCTCTCGCGTAGAGCTTCGCAACCCCGAGCTCAACTACAACAAAATGACTTACGAGCAACTCAAAGCCGAGTATAACAATCTTGATTGGGATGCTTACTTTGCAGCTCTCGGTGTAGAGGCTCAAGATGTAGTAGTGGGTCAAAAGAACGCTATGGCTGCCGTAAACAACTTGATGGCTTCGTTGAGCGACGACGAGTTCCGCACTTATCTCGCCTATAACATGATCAACTGTGCTGCCGACTGCTTGAGCGACGATTTCACTGCTGCTCAATTTGACTTCTACGGTCGCGCTCTCTCGGGTAAAGAGGAGCAAGAACCCCGTTGGAAACACGCTCTCGCAGTTCCCAACTCATTGATGAGCGAGGCTGTAGGCGAAATGTATGTGAAGAAATTCTTCTCGCCCGAGTCAAAAGAGCGTATGGTAACAATGGTAAACAACTTGGCAGTGGCACTTGGTCAACACATCGACGCTCTCGAGTGGATGAGCGATGCAACCAAGGCTCGCGCACATGAGAAACTCTCTACTTTCCATGTGAAAATCGGTTACCCCGATGTTTGGCAAGACTACTCAGCTCTCGAAATCAACCCCGAGGAGAGCTATCTCGCCAACGCATTGCGTGCAGTAGAGTTTGAGAATGCCAAGAACCTTGCCGAGGCTTATCAACCCGTTAACAAGGACAAATGGCTCATCTCTCCCCAAACTGTAAATGCTTACTACAACCCCACAACCAACGAAATCTGTTTCCCTGCAGGTATTCTTCAACCTCCTTTCTTTAATGCCGATGCCGATGATGCTGTAAACTACGGTGCTATCGGTGTGGTTATCGGTCACGAAATGACACACGGATTTGACGACCAAGGTCGCCAATACGACAAGGACGGTAACCTCAACAACTGGTGGGAGAAAGAAGACGAAGAGCGCTTCAACCAACTTGCTGATGTGCTTATCGCTCAATTCGACAAAGTTGTTGTATTGGATGGTGAGAACGGTCCCGTTTACGCCAACGGTCGCTTTACTCTTGGTGAGAACATCGCCGACCAAGGTGGCTTGCGCGTGGCATACACTGCGCTCCACAACACATTCAACGGAGTAGAGCCCGAGGCTATCGAGGGTTTCACTGCCGATCAACGCTTCTACTTGGGTTATGCAGCTTTGTGGGCTGGTAACGTGCGCGATGCCGAGATTTTGCGTCGTACTACAACCGACCCCCACTCACTCGGTCGCTGGCGTGTAAACGCTACTTTGCGTAATATTGAGGACTTCTACCGCGCATTTGGCGTAACAGAAGAGAATGACATGTATCTCGCACCCCAGGATCGTGTAATCATCTGGTAATATATACCACGATAGCATTTGTTCGTTACGACGAACAGAGTATATTCCCCATTGTCATGCAACTATGACAGTGGGGATTTTTTTATGCCACGCTTCTTTTGTGAAAAATGTCATAATGTCATATATTTATTGCTTTGCTTTTATATTTGTCTTTATTTGAATTTTCATAAATGATATATGCTCGATATATTTGTAATTGGCATAGTTTTTGACAATACCAATATAGAGATAAAAACAATGAACAACTACCCAATGGGTAGTGTTAATACTTAAAACAATAAATTATGAAAATTGACGAAATAATTGCTCGTGAGATACTCGATTCGAGAGGAAATCCTACCATAGAGGTAGATGTGATATTGGAAAATGGTGTAATGGGACGTGCCGCAGTGCCTTCGGGTGCATCGACAGGTGAAAATGAAGCACTCGAACTGCGCGATGGCGACAAGAAACGCTATGGCGGTAAAGGCACATTGCGTGCGGTGGAAAATGTCAATGCAGTGATTGCTCCGGCCTTGGTAGGTCGATCGGCCTATCGCCAACGCGATATTGACAACATAATGATAGGTCTTGATGGTACAACCAACAAGAGTGCCCTCGGAGCCAATGCTATACTCGGTGTGTCGCTTGCTGTAGCACGCGCAGCGGCCAAGTCGATGGGTATGCCACTCTATCGTTATATAGGTGGTGTCAATGCGCATATAATGCCCATACCAATGATGAATATTATCAACGGTGGCTCGCACAGCGACGCGCCTATCGCATTTCAGGAGTTTATGATACGCCCTGTTGGTGCTCATTCGTTCCGCGAAGGATTGCGTATGGGAGCAGAGGTGTTCCATGCACTCAAGTCGGTACTTAAAGAGCAAGGGTTGAGCACTGCCGTGGGTGACGAGGGTGGTTTTGCACCTGCGTTGGCAAGTACCGAGGCTGCTCTCGATGCTATATTAGAGGCTATCCGCCGAGCCGGGTATGAGCCGGGTAGTGATGTGACAATAGCTTTGGACTGTGCGGCATCGGAGTTTTATCAAGATGGTTTGTATGATTACACTCTCTTTGAGGGAGAAAAAGGTGTGGTACGCACATCGGCCGAGCAAGTAGAATATCTGACACAACTTGTCGAGCGCTATCCCATAGACTCTATTGAGGATGGCATGAGCGAAAACGATTGGCACGGCTGGGAGCAACTAACAGCACGCATCGGCGAGCGTTGTCAACTTGTGGGCGATGATCTTTTTGTAACTAACGTGCGCTACTTGAGTGAGGGTATTAGTCGCAAGTGTGGTAATTCGATTCTGGTGAAGGTAAACCAAATAGGCACACTCAGCGAGACTCTCGATGCCATCGAAATGGCACAACGCAATGGATACACTGCTGTAATATCGCACCGTTCGGGCGAGACCGAAGATACTACCATTGCCGACCTCGCTGTAGCTACCAATAGCGGACAGATAAAAACCGGCTCGCTCTCGCGAAGCGACCGTATGGCCAAATACAATCAGCTACTTCGTATAGAAGAAGAACTTGGCCAACTAGCTCAATATGGTGCTATGAAATAGCTCTTTGTAGAATATATATGAGTGAGGGAGAGAATGCTGTATGCATCCTCTCCCTCGATTTTTTATACCTTATAAATTGTTTCTAAACGATGCGTCATGAAGTATTGGAATACACCTCGTAACATCATAAAGGAGGTAAATGCCAGCCACAAGGCGTTGTTGCCTATAAAGGGTTGCAAGCCATAGAATAGGGCAAAGAATGCAACTGTAGATATGAGCATGGCATCGCGCATTACGCGTGTTTGCGTAGCACCAATCATTACACCGTCGAGCAAGAATGGTATAGAGCAAGCCAAGGGTATGGCTATCACCCATCCGATGTAGCTACCGGCCAACTCTATAAGCGACGATGCGTTGGGCAGATTTGAGTCTACAAATATGCCTAACAACTCGCGCCACCACCCAAGGTAGGTAGTTACAAATACCAGGGCAATACCCAAGCTCCAGCCGATACTGAGCTTTACACAACGACGCAACGATGCTTCATCGCGTGCACCGGTAAATCGTCCGGTGAGAGCCTCTGCGGCAAAGGCAAATCCATCACTCATATATGAGAAGAGTGTAAAGAGTTGCAACAGCAGGGTATTGACAGCAAGAACCTCCTCACTCATGCGTGACGATATTGCAGTAAAGAATGTATATACGATAACAATGCAGAATGTGCGTATCATGATGTCGCCATTTACGACAAAGAATCGAGTAAAGGCTTGCTTGTCGAAAATATCCTTGCGAGCAACAGAGACAAACGTGCGACGAAACTTGGTAAAGAGTAGGATAGTGGCCAATACTACACCGCACCACTGTGCTACTACCGAAGCCTGTGCCACGCCAACAATACCCATATCGAGGCCAAACGCAAAGGCAAAGCTACATATAATGTGTATAATATTGACCGAAACAGCAACAATCATGGGAATGATGGCATTCTGCATACCGGTAAACCATCCGTTGAGTGCAAACAACAAGACACCGGCAGGCACTGCCCAGATGCGTGTGTAGAAGTATTCTGCTACAAGTTCGTTGCCATTCATGGCCCACAATGATAGTTCGCCTATAGGGTACTGTAATAATAGTACCGCTATACCAAGAGCTATTGCAATAATAACCGAACGTATCAACAAACGAGTGCACTCGGCAAAGTCATTGGCTCCAAACGCCTGTGCAGTGAGTCCGCTTGTACCCATGCGCACAAAAGCACTATTCCAATAGATAAAGTTGAATATAGAGACGCCTATGGCGAGCGCACCAATCGTCGCAGCAGAGTGCTCGCTATTGTAGTGTCCGGCTATGGCTGTACTCACTATACCCATCAGCGGAACAGTAATGTTCGATATAATATTGGGTATAGCCAGACGTATTATTTCACGATTCATTTTCATGGCGCAAAGGTACGACTTTTTACTTATATTTATATGTGATAAAGATAGGAAGCGGTGTGTCTACCACAAAGGAGACACACCGCACAATAGATTGTTAGTGAATTGCAATTAAGTATTCATACCGCCACAGCAGTGGATGACTTGACCTGTAACATAAGACGAGAGGTCAGAAGCCAAGAAAGTAGCCACGTTGGCAACATCCTCGGGAGTACCACCACGACGCAAGGGGATGAGTTTGGCCCAAGCATCGCGAACCTCTTCGGTGAGCTGTGCTGTCATATCGGTGATGATAAAGCCGGGAGCGATAGCGTTTGCACGAATACCACGAGAGCCCAACTCCTTGGCAATAGACTTGGCAAGACCAATCATACCGGCCTTCGAAGCCGAGTAGTTGGCTTGACCGGCGTTGCCCGATACACCTACTACCGACGCCATGTTGATGATGCTACCACCTTTTTGACGCATCATGATGGGGGTAACAGCGTGAATGAAGTTGAATGCCGACTTGAGGTTTACGTTGATAACTGCATCCCATTGTTTTTCGTCCATGCGCATCATCAAGCCGTCGCGTGTAATACCGGCATTGTTTACGAGTATGTCAATGCGGCCAAAGTCTTTCATGATTTCGGCAATAACATTGTGTGTATCGTCATAGTTAGCAGCATTTGAGGCATAGCCTTTGGCGCGTACGCCGTATGCAGCTATTTCGGCTTCAGTAGCCTTTGCATTATCATCAATAACGAGGTCGGTAAATGCAACATCGGCACCTTCCGACGCAAATTTCAAGGCAATGGCTTTACCAATACCGCGAGCTGCGCCTGTAACGACAGCTACTTTTCCTTCAAGTAATTTCATATCTTTCAGTTTTTATAAATTCCACGTTCGCTCTTAGAGTGTCTCGTGGGTGGGTTTATAATATTTATATTTTTATCGCATGATGCCATATAGCATAAAGTCGGTAATGAGGCAACGTAGGCGGTTGCGTTCAATACCCACTTCAGAGAAAGCATTTTGGATATAGGGAACTTCGAGTCCCTTGAATGCACAGTGCAGAATGGTGGCAGTAGCAAGTGAGTTGTGAACAATAAATTTTCCTTTAGAGACTCCCTCATCAAGAATCTTACGTAGAAGGTCTATTTCACTCTTTGAAATCTTCTTGCGTGCATGTTCTACCTCGGCAATGTCGCGAAAGAACTCGGCACGGAGCGAACCATTGCGATACACAATCTCACGTATTCCTTCCAGGCGCGCATCTATATACTCTTCAAGTTTCTCATTGGGCGATAGGTCTTTCTTTACTACAGCCTCCAGTCGCTCGTATAGGCGATTCATTTCTGATGTAATGACTGCCCAATATATATCCTGCTTGTTATTGAAATATGTATATAGAGTGCGACGGCCTTTTCCCGAGGCCTTGGCTATGTCGTTCATGGTTGTGTTGGTGAGGCCTTTGGTTGCAAAGAGCTGTCGAGCCTCTTCCACTATTTGTTGATAGGTAGTGTCAGACATACAAATATATTGTGTTGCACATTTTGTTTAAAACCGTGCAAAACTACAAAATTTATTTCATTTTGCAACTATTTTTTCAAAAGAAAGTTTTCTATTTGTTGCATAACATTGATTATCAGCTATGTATATCGGTGTATGAAAATTTAACAAATTTTTATTGTCAAAATACTTGCGTGGTATTGTAATAACCCGTATCTTTGCACCCGTTAAACATCGCGGAGTGGAGCAGTGGTAGCTCGTTGGGCTCATAACCCAAAGGTCGTTGGTTCGAATCCGGCCTCCGCAACTAAGCAAGAAGGTAAATAGCAACACTATTTACCTTCTTTTTTTATATCACTACTTCTTGTGATGTTAAAAGTAATTATACCTACTATAGGGTATGTGACAAGGTGTGTTAAATTCATTATATTTGCACAAAAATATATTGAACAATATGACAGGTATAATTATATCCCGA
>JAFZFQ010000043.1 GCA_017555825.1 Bacteroidaceae bacterium
GGCGGAATGGAAACTACCAAACCGGAGGAGGTAAAGCAAGCCATGAAATTGCTAATAAAGCAATATTACAATACTAAACCAATAACATTTGAAACAATACTCAACTTTCATCAGAAATTTGAGTCCATACACCCATTTCAAGACGGAAATGGTCGCGTCGGGCGACTTATCATGTTTAAGGAGTGCCTTGCTCACAATATCGCACCTTTTATCATTACCGATGAAATCAAGATGTATTACTATCGAGGCTTGCACGAATGGTCACGTACCCCAGGATACCTTATCGACACATGCCTCACCGCACAAGACCACTACAAAGCCATACTCGACTATTTCAAGATAAAGTATTAAGCCAAGCAATTGCATCCTATTTCACAACAGAACAACAAACGTGGCGGATGCATTTATAAATAATAGAGGGTGTCTCAAAACGAGGCATCCTCTTTTTGTATTTTATGATATTTTCACTATATCACACTGTTATCAACTCGTACTCGCGGGTGCCGAGGCCGATTTTTTCGCCATGCTCAAGCGCCGCACGCCAATGAGTATCGGGGTGTAAAAGGTGGAACTTATCCTCACCCTCGAGCGAACCATGGTTATGGTTGCAGTGCAAGATATTGTCCGACTTGAGAGCTGGCGCAGCTATAACAAGGTCGGCACAAGCCTGGTCAAGAGCTACGGGGTCAAACGAAGCAAGTATACCGATATTGGGCACTACAGGCGCATCGTTGTGGTTCCAACAGTCACACTCGGGCGATACATCGACAATAAAGCTCACATGGAAGTGTGGCTTATCCTTGAGCACCGCAACGGTATATTCGGCAATCTTATAATTGAGACGCTCGGTAGTATCCGACTCACCGGGTACAGCCGCGTTATATTGACACATGGCGATACACTGTCCGCAACCCACGCAACGCGAGTAGTCGATAACAGCCTTACGATCGACAAGCGACAATGCTCCATGGGCACAATTGCGCACACACATACCGCAACCTATACATTTATGCTCCTTGATGCGGGGTTGCGAACCACTGTGCAACTCCAACTTACCACCTCGGCTGGCAGCACCCATACCGAGGTTTTTGAGCGCACCGCCAAATCCGGCCTGCTCATGTCCCTTGAAGTGGCTCATCGATATAATAATATCGGCATCGACAATGGCAGTGCCTATCTTGGCACTCTTACAATACTCACCGTCGATGGGTATCTCGCGATAATCGGTACCTTTGAGACCATCGGCAATGATTACTTGGCATTGTGCCGATATGGGGTTATAACCATTCTCCATAGCACTCTGCAAGTGATCGACCGCATTGGCACGCTTGCCTGTATAAAGCGTATTGGAGTCGGTGAGGAACGGACGACCGCCCAAAGAACGAACAATAGCAGCCATGCGAGCCGCATATTGCGGGCGCAGATAGGCTAAGTTACCAGGCTCGCCAAAATGTATTTTGATGGCAGCAAATTTATTTTGAAAGTCAATATCGGCAATGCCGGCACGACGCACAATGCGCTCCATCTTGTCTATAAGGTTACTTTGGGGCGTAGTACGCATGTTGGTGAAGTAGACTTTGGCTTTTTCCATAATATATTTTTTTATTTGATTTATATCTACTACAAATGTCGCAATAGAAGTTTGTCCCAAAATTAAAATTAAAAATCAATATAAAGAAGTTAAATAACGCTTTTTTTACGACAACCCACCTATTATTTATATTACATTTGCCACAAATTAAATTCTACAAGCTCCTTATAATGAAACGACTTTATTATATAATTGTTGCCAGCTTGCTGGTACTGCTCGCAGGCTCATGCAAGCAAGAAGACTACACAATAGAATATTTTCCATACCGTAGCGAGAAAAATGCTCTCTGGGGAATGATGTCGCCCGAGGGTAAAACATTGTTTGACGGCCAGTTTACCAATCCGCCGAGCAAATCTACCCGTGGCGTATTTATGGTACAAGAGGAGAACGGCACATTCTCCTTTTACACAGCCAAAGAGAAACCCCAACGCCTCAACAATTACAGCTACAGCATGGCCAAGCCATTCTTGTTTAGCAACTACACACCCGTATTGCGCGAGGGCGACAACTTCCTATCTATCATCGACATCAACGGCAACACCACAGCCATCCTACCCGACAACATTATCGACATAGGCTTCTTTGCCCATGGACTCGCACCCTTTGTCACCGATAGCATCATCCCCCGCATGGGATATGTAGACACACAAGGCAACATAGCTATACCTGCACGCTATGCACTCGCCACCAACTTTGTATGTGGCGTGGCACTTGTCGAAGAGATTATCAAAGGCATACCCTCGGTATCGGTTATCGACACCCACGGCAATACAGTATATACTTTCGGCAACGAATGGATGCCGCTTGCCACCGAATACTCCGACGGTCTACTACCCATTATCAACATTCGCCAAGAGATAGCCTTCCTCGACACTCGCGGAGAGGTAGCCATACAACCCGACAACAGATTTCACTTGTGCATGCCCGACAACCCGGCCACCATACCCTATACATTCAAGAACAACCATTGCATATATAGCGATGGCACATACTATGGATTAATAAACCAACGCGGACAGATTGTCGTACCGGCACAATACCTCAACCTCTACTTGGGCGAGGGCGGACTCTATGCCGCCGAAGATCGCAACCACAATTGGGGTTGCATCGACAGCCGAGGCAATACAATTATCCCATTCGAGCATTTTCCCGGCGTGATACGTCCCTCTATTACACCCCACTGTATCGTGATGCAAAATGAAGCACAACGCTACCGCCTCATCAACAACAAAGGCGAAGTAATAAGCAAGCCCTTTACAAATTATCAGCTCCAATAACACAACAAGAGCGAACATTGTAGCATCATCGCTTGTTATAAGGCTTGTAAAAACCCATTAAACACAAAGCGATGAAAAAGACAATCCTCTTTTGTGCGGCTGCAATCATACTGACAGCCTGCAATGGCAATCGTGCCAACTATACCACTGTCGACGATGGTGCGTACATCGAAGCAGCCGACTCTACCGGCATAATAGATATATATGCCTACGAGGGCAACATCATGGCGCACAACAATATGCCACCTGCACATTATCTTGTAGTGATAAGCGAACAGCTCGACAGCATAAACGGCACATACACCATGACCACGACCTATATCGAAGCCGACACCATAAAGGGCATACACAAAAGCCGAGGCAAGAAATCGACACAATGGGGAACACCCGACAACCGCAACGCCAAAGTTTATACACTTGCACCCGACAGTGGCTCTACCGACTCGGTATATCTCTATGTCGAGAGCGATACAACGGTGATATTGCTCGATAAAGAGAAAAAGCACGCCACACATCCCCATCACTACCGTCTGTGGAAAAAGAAAGATATAAAAGCCCCACATAGCCATCACGATGCGCATCACAGCCACCACGACACGCATCATGACAAGCAACACAAGAAATAACAGGAGACTTTCGCAACAATACTTTTGTCAGGCCGGGTCTCTGCACACACAAACAAGGTGCAGTGACCCGGCATTTATATTATACCACAATCCGTATAGTATAAAAATAGGGGCAGTAAAAGAGGAAGTATAGGAAGAAAATATTATCTTTGCTCAAAATATGTGCAACATGATACGAGCATTGATACAACTCATCATCAATCCCTACAAAGCATGGCAAGAGCTATCGAACAACATCGTTCGCCAGCAATATCTGCCACTGCTATTGGTGTACCCATTGCTCATTGTCACATCACTATCGTCTTATGTTCATTATTGGTATGGCTACAGCACCTTGCCCGATGCAACACAAGAAGCGCTACTCACCTTTTTCAAGTATGCCGCCTGTATCGTGAGCCTATTGGTACTGATTGTCAAGCCGGGTCGCAAGCACTTTGCCGGCGACTACAGCAAAAGTCAGGCACACGTATTTGTAGGATACACATACACCATCACACTACTATCGGTACTCATCAACAATCTACTTCCCAGCGACTTCACCTTCATACAATTCATGCCCGTCTATATCACCTGGATTGTATATCAAGGTCGCAAGTTCCTCAATATACCACAAGAGAACGTGTTTAGCTACACAGTCATCATCTCGGTATTATTCTTGGGACTGCCTTTTGTATGGGATAGTATTTTCAATACAATAACACATTGACATGAAAGCCAAGAGCAACAACAATATCAATATAAAAAACAAACGCGCATCGTTCGACTACGAGATAACCGACCGTCTGCAAGCAGGCATCGTACTCACCGGCACCGAGATAAAATCGATACGTGAGGGCAAAGCCGGCTTGGCCGACACATTCTGCTATGTATACAACGGTGAGGTGTGGGTAAAGAACATGTATATAGCCGAGTACTCGTTTGGCTCATACAACAACCACCAAACCCGTCGCGACCGCAAGTTGCTACTCACCGCCAAGGAGATAGCCCGCCTCACCAACACATCGCAAACACCAGGATTCTCTATCATCCCCACCCGACTCTTCCTCAACGAGAAAGGATTTGCCAAGCTCGAAATAGCCATAGCACGAGGCAAGAAACAATACGACAAGCGCGACAGCATCAAAGAGCGCGACGACCGCCGCGCCATGGATAGAGCCATGAAGTATTAGAAAAAACCACATATTGCCCCCTTTAAATTTGGCAGGTCGGCAATAAAATACTATATTTGCTCATCACTATTGTAACCTGATAAAGTGCAGTATTATGAAACCTTTGAATGAAGAAAAACACGATACCGACTTGAAGCCCTTCAGCAAAGATGGTGCATGTGGATACAAGAATAAAGAAACAGAAGAAGTAGAAGTACCTTGTATATATGAAAAAGCCCACGACTTCAGCGAGGGCTTGGCACGCGTAAAAAAGGATGGCCTATATGGCTACATCGACGATAAAGGCAGCCTTGTAATACCCTGTAAGTTTAAGAACTCACTACGTTTTATTGGTGGCATGGCAGCCGTCATGGTAGATGCCACATGGGGATTTATAAACAAAGCCGGCAAGATGGTCGTAAAGCCCATCTACAGTCGCATCCTATCGTTTTCCGAAGGCTTAGCCCCTGTTAAGAAAAAGAAAAAATGGGGATATATACGCCCCGACGGCACTACCGCCATTCCCTTCAAATATGACATTGCCGACCCCTTCTGCGAGGGAATGGCACGTGTAAAGTTGGGCGACAAGAGCGGATTTATCAACCCCAACGGTAGCGAAGCCGTACCCTTCAAATATGACAAAATAACCGACTTTATAAGCGGATATGCCATTGTAGAGATAGACGGCAAGCAAGGCCTCATAAATCGCAAAGGCAAGGAGATATATGCATGCCAAAGTTCATACATCGACCTTCCTTTCCGCGACGGAGTAACCATCATCAAGCAAGACGGCAAGTATGGCTACATCGACGAGAAAGGCCGCATAGCACTACCCTGCCAATACGATAGCGCAGGATATTTCATCAACGGTCGCGCCGAAGTGGTAATAGGCGAGGAACGCATGTTTATAGACCTGCAAGGCAACGTCATCGAAGATAAGCAGACACCCCCTGCAGTATAACACCTGTGGGCACAACAATACAACCCCAAGCAAGACACACTCCTCAAGAGCTGTCTCGTTTGGGGTTTTTATATATATAATGTGTGTAATTCAATAATTTTCGGAGAAATTATATCAACATAAAATTTGTTTTATTCGCACATTGGGTGTAAATTTGCACAGCAAAGTGCAACAAAAGCACAACTACTCTAACGCTAATAATTAACCTTAAATAAATCAGACATGAAAGAGACTGAATTTCGCATTGAGAGCGACTTGCTCGGTGCACGTGAAATTCCCGCAGATGCTTTGTACGGCGTACAAACTCTTCGTGGTATCGAAAACTTCCCCATCAGCAAGTTCCATTTGAACGAGTATCCCAAATTTATCAACGGTCTTGCAATAACCAAGATGGCAGCCGCTATGGCCAACCACGAGCTTGGATTGCTCACCGACGAGCAAGCAAATGCTATCATTGCTGCTTGTAAAGAGATTCTCGATGGTCAACACCACGACCAATTCCCCATCGACATGATTCAAGGTGGTGCCGGCACAACAACCAACATGAACGCCAACGAGGTAATCGCCAACCGCGCCCTCGACCTCATGGGTCACAAACGTGGTGAGTTCCAATACTGCTCACCCAACGACCACGTAAACTGTGCTCAATCTACCAACGACGCATATCCCACTGCTATTCACGTAGGTCTCTACTACTCTCACCAAGAGTTTATGCCCCACTTGCAACGCCTCATCGACGCCCTCAACAAGAAGGGTGACGAAATGGCTCATGTGATAAAGATGGGTCGTACACAATTGCAAGACGCAGTACCTATGACTTTGGGTCAAACATTCCACGGCTTTGCCAGCATCCTCACCGACGAGATTGCACACCTCAACCACGCAGCCGAGGACTTCCTCACTGTAAACATGGGTGCTACAGCTATCGGTACAGGTATTTGCGCCGAGCCCGGTTATGCCGAGAAGTGTGTAAAAGCTATGTGCGACATCACAGGTCTTGAGTTTAAACTCTCGGGCGACCTCGTAGGTGCTACATCCGACACATCTTGCATGGTAGGTTATGCTGCTGCATTGAAACGCCTCGCCGTGAAAGTAAACAAAATCTGTAACGACCTTCGTCTCTTGGCTTGCGGTCCTCGTTGCGGTCTCGGCGAGTTCAACCTGCCTCCTATGCAACCCGGTTCGTCTATCATGCCCGGCAAGGTAAACCCCGTTATCCCCGAGGTAATGAGCCAAGTATGCTACAAGGTTATGGGTAACGAATTGTGTGTAACAATGGCCGGCGATGCAGCTCAAATGGAGTTGAACGCAATGGAGCCCGTTATGGCACAATGCTGCTTCGAGTCTATCGACTTGATGCGCAATGGTTTCGACACACTCGTAGCTCGTTGTATCGAGGGCATCACTCCCAACGAAGAGCGTTGCCGCACAATGGTACACAACAGCATCGGTATCGTTACAGCCCTCAACCCCGTTATCGGCTACAAGAACTCTACTAAGATTGCCAAAGAGGCTCTCGAAACAGGCCGTAGCGTATATGATCTCGTGCTCGAACACGACATCATCACCAAAGAGGAGCTCGACACTATCCTTAGCCCCGCCAACATGTTGCACCCCGTGAAGTTTGACATCAAACCCAAACACTAATCACGAAGCAAATCATTTATAGCAATAGCGGCTACCCGATTGGGTAGCCGCTATTGTATTATAGAAAGTTCTCTATATAGAGTTCCGCATCGAACGATGCTTAGAAGGTAATCTATCGGCGTGTTTGCTTGGCCTTGATAGCCAACAACAGCGAGTATATAAAGAGATAGAGCGAGCCCCACAAGAAGGCAAGAAGCAAGGCTGACAATGTGTAGGCCATCCAAGGAGCCACACCCATGCCCATACTCATATATTTCATCACGGTTGTATATGTGAGCCACGGACTTATAAAAGCCTTGGCAAGAACCACCCTTCCGAGCAAAGCTACGGTATTGAAAAAATAACATATCACCCAGAAAAGCAAAAACGAGAGAAGAAAAGATATGATATAACTGCGTTTCATTATGTATAATTGAACGAATAAATGTGTGTAAAAATTTACGTAAATTAACCGATGCAAATATAATATTTCTGTTTTTAAATAATATTTATAGCGCATTTTTTTTATCTTTGCACGACTATGTATTAACACACATCATACTATGAAGTACGGATTTATCAAAGTAGCAGCAGCCATTCCCCCTGTAGTAGTTGCCGACTGTCGCCGCAACGTAGAAGGGATGCTTGAATTGGCACGAAAAGCTGCCGCACAAGACGTAGAGTGGCTTGTCTTCCCCGAATTGTGTATCACAGCATATACATGTGGAGACTTGTTCAGCCAACGCCTGCTTCTTGACGAAACAGAAAAAGCCCTCGAATATTACCTCAATGAGACACGCGAATTGGACATGGTAAGCGTCATAGGCGCTCCGGTGCGTTGCGACAACCAATTGTTCAACTGTGCCATTGTAGTGTCACATGGCAAAATACACGGCGTAGTACCAAAGAGCTACCTGCCTGGATACAAAGAATTTAACGAAGAACGATGGTTTGCTACAGCCGACGACGCCTATAGCAACACAGTCACTTTGTGTGGCCAAAAAGCCCCCCTCGATGCTCGCCAGCTCTTTGCCATTGGCGATGCCAAGTTTGCCATAGAGATATGCGAGGACGTGTGGACCCCCGTACCCCCAAGCAGTCACCATGCCCAAAATGGCGCCAACATCTTGGTAAACCTCTCGGCAAGTAACGAACAAATAGGCAAGAACAAATACTTGCGCTCGCTTATCTCACAACAAAGTGCCCGCTGTATGAGTGGTTACATCTATGCCTCATCAGGCTTTGGTGAGTCTACAGCCGACCTCGTGTTTGCCGGCAACGCATTGGTATACGAGAGTGGCACACTCTTGGCTACAGCCGACCGCTTCTGCATCACACCCCAATTGGCCATAAGCGAGATTGACGTAAACCGCCTCAACAACGAGCGTCAAGCCACTACCAGCTTCATGGGTGGTGCTGCCGCATTGCGTCAAATAAAACCCTACCACGAGATTATAATACCCAACATACGCAAAGAGACGATTACACTCACACGTAAAATTGAGCCATCGCCCTTTGTACCCCGTTGCCCCGAGGCTTGCAATGAGGTGTGTCAAGAGGCTTTCAACATACAAGTTTCGGCACTTCTCAAGCGCATCCTACACACCGGTACCAAAACACTCGTATTGGGTGTTTCGGGCGGTCTCGATTCTACACTTGCACTGCTTGTGTGTGCCGAGGCCATGAAACGCCTGAACCGCCCCATGACCGACATTGTGGGTGTTACAATGCCCGGATTTGGCACAAGCGACCGCACATACGACAACGCCCTGCTTTTGATGAAGGAAATGGGTATAACCATGCGCGAAATATCGATTGTACCGGCTGTAAAACAACACTTTGCCGATCTCGGTCACGACATCAACATACACGACGTCACTTACGAAAACTCGCAAGCACGTGAGCGCACTCAAATACTCATGGACATTGCCAACCAAACACAAGGTATCGTGATAGGTACAGGCGACTTGTCGGAGCTTGCACTCGGTTGGGCTACTTACAACGGCGACCACATGTCGATGTATGGCGTGTCGGCCGGTGTACCCAAGACACTCGTACGCGCATTGGTTGAGTGGGTTGCCCGCAATCACAGCAACGAGAAGATAAGCAACTCATTGCTCGACGTAGTTGCTACTCCCATCAGCCCCGAGTTGACTCCCGCCGACGAGAGTGGCAATATCAAGCAAAAAACTGAAGATTTGGTGGGTCCCTACGAGCTTCACGACTTCTTCATCTACTATACATTGCAACATGGCTTCAGCCCTGCCAAAATTTATTACCTGGCACGTCATGCCTTCAATGGCACATATAGCGACGAGGTAATAAAGCATTGGTTGCGCAACTTCTACCGTCGTTTCTTCAGCAACCAATTCAAGCGTAGCTGCTTGCCCGACGGCCCCAAAGTGTGCTCGGTGAGCTTGTCGCCTCGTGGTAGCTGGCGTATGCCCAGCGACGCATCATCGGCAATATGGTTGGCCGAATGCGATCTTTTGTAAAACTCATCACAAGCTATCTTGAAAAAATTATTAACCCTATAAACCTAAACAGACAATGAACGTAAAAGCATTTAAGACATTTCTTGTTGCAGCTATCGTAGCATTTGTAATGCCCGCCGTAGCACAAGAAAACCCGATGGCACAACCTCTGCCCATCGACGCAGAAGTACGTTATGGAGTTCTTGACAACGGACTCACATACTACATTCGTCACAACGAAACTCCCAAAAACCGTGCCGAGTTCCACATCGCACAAAAAGTAGGTTCGGTTCTTGAAGAAGAAAGCCAACGCGGTCTTGCTCACTTCCTTGAGCACATGGCCTTCAATGGTACAGGCAACTTCCCCGGCAAGAACATGCTCAACTACTTGGAGCAAAACGGTATCAAATTTGGTGTAGACATCAATGCCTATACAGGTCTTGATGAAACTGTATACCGCGTATCGAACGTACCCACTACCAACGCCGGCTTGATGGACTCTTGCTTGCTCGTGCTTCACGACTGGGCTTGCGACATCCTCTTGCAAGATGCTGAGATCGATAGTGAGCGTGGTGTAATCCACGAAGAGTGGCGCACTCGCAACAATGCTCAATGGCGCATCATGGAGAAGATTATCCCCGTGATGTTTGAGGGTAGCCAATATGCCAACCGCTTGCCCATTGGTACAATGGAGGTAATCTTGAACTTCCCCTACCAAGACTTGCGCGACTACTACAACAAGTGGTATCGTCCCGACAACCAAGCTATCATCGTAGTAGGTGACTTCGATGTAAACGCCATGGAAGCTCGCGTAAAAGAGCTCTTCAGCCACATCGAAATGCCCGCTAACCCCGCCGAGCGCATCTTCCACGAGGTACCCAACAACGTTGAGCCCATCTACGTGGTAGGTAGCGACGTTGAGGCTACATCGACCGATATCGACATCTACTTCAAACACGATCCCCTCCCCCGCGAGTACCGTGGCACTATGATTGGTGTTGTTCAAGAGTATATCTCAAGCATGGCTTCTCTCATGCTCCGCAACCGCTACGACGAGATAAGCAACAAGCCCAATGCTCCCTTCAACAGCGCAAGCTGCTACGACAGCAAGTTCTTCGGTCTTGCTTCTACCAAGGATGCATTTACCTTGTCGGCCAACGTGAAAGAGGGTAAAGTAATGGATGGTATTCAAGGTATCGTACGCGAGGCCGAGCGTGCTGCTCGTTATGGTTTCACAGCATCGGAGTACGACCGTGCCAAAGCCGACTATATCTCTTACTTCGAAAGCCTCTACAACGAGCGCAACAACCGTCGCAGCATGCAATATGCCAATGAGTACATCCGTCACTACATCGACGGTGGCTGCATCCCCGGTATCGAGTTGGAGTTCCAACTCTTGCAAGGATTGGCTCCCCAAATTCCCGTTGATGCTATCAACCAATACATCGCCGAGGCTATCACCGACGAGAACATCGTAATCTGTGTAACAGGTCCCGAGAAAGAGGGTGTAACATATCCTACTGCCGAAGAGGCTATCGCAGCTATCAAGGCTGTACAAGCCGAGGAGATCGCAGCATACGTTGACGAAGTATCTGACGAGCCTCTCATCTCAAAAGAGCTCAAACCCGGTCGCGTTATCGCCGAGTTGGATGGTAGCTTCCCCGGTACTACCGAGTGGATACTCTCTAACGGTGTAAAAGTTGTGTTGAAACAAACCAACTTCAAAGACGACGAAATCATCATGAATGCAATAAGCCTTGGTGGTAAAGACAAATACACTGCCGCCGATGCTGCTACTATCAAAGTATTCCCCTACCTCCACGAGGTTGGTGGTCTTGGCAACTTCTCTTCTACCAACTTGCGCAAAGCGCTTGCCGGTAAGAATGCTCATGCAGGTCTCAGCTTGGGCACATACAGCGAGTCGGTAAACGGCCGTTGTGCAGTGAAAGACCTCGAAACTATGTTGCAACTTGTTCACCTCACATTTACCGACATCCGCAAGGACGAGGAAGTATACAATATAAACAAAGAGCAATACATGAGCATGTATGCCAACAATGCTTCTAACCCCCAATTCATCTTCAGCGACTCATTGTACAGCACAATGTACACTCACCCCATGTTGGGTATGGTAAAAGCCGAAGACTTTGAGAACGCCGACTACGATCGCATGCTTGCTATCGCCAAGGAGCGCACTGCCAATGCCGCCGACTTTACATTCAACTTTGTAGGCTCATTCGACCCCGAAGTATTGCGTCCCCTCGTAGAGAAATACATCGCTACACTTCCCGCATGCTTGTGTCGTGAGACTATCGAGCCCCGCGCACTCATTGCCAAGGGCGAGAACCTCAACCACTTCTCACTCCCCATGGAGAACCCCGCTGCAAGCCTCTATGTTATCTACTCAGGCATCAGCGACTACAACATGCGCAGTGACATCATGATGGACATCTTCAGCCAAATCATGGATATCGTTTACACTGAGACTATCCGTGAGCAAGAGGGTGGTACATACGGTGTAGGTACTAGCTCAAGCATCAACCACTTGAACGACGAATGGATGTTCTTGTTTGGCTTCGACACCAACGTAGAGAGACAAGAGTACCTCAAGAACCGCGCTAAAGAGGAGTTGATGAAAGTTGTTTCAAACGGCGTTCGCGAAGAAGACTTCAACAAGGTTAAGGAGTATATGCTCAAGCAATACGACAACAACATCCGCGAAAACAACTACTGGAGTGGCGTACTCACCAACCGTGCATTCAACATCAACACTGAGACTGGCTACAGAGAAGCTCTCGAAAGCATCTCAACAAGCGAGTTGAACCGCTTCCTCCGCAGCTTGTTTGCCGACAACGAAAACCTTATCGAGGTAGTAATGTGTGGCGAGCCCAAATAATCGACTACACATTATAAATAATATAGCGGGAGTGTGTATTGCTCACACTCCCGTTTTTTCTCATAACAGATTTTCAATTCCTTGCTTATGAACAGACTTAAAATCGCACTCGCAACTATCACAACATTGTTGTGTATGAGTGCATGCCAAGAAAAGGCGGTACAACAAGAGCCCGAGTTCTGGCTCGGTGCCGACATCAGTTGGGCTACCGAAATGGAGGCCAATGGACACAAGTTTTACAACTACGAGGGCGAAGAACGCGAGTGTACAGCCTTGATGAATGAGCTGGGGCTCAATGCTGTACGTCTACGCGTGTGGGTAGACCCCTCGGCTCATGGCAACTGGTGCAACAAAGAAGACCTTCTTGTCAAGTGTCAGCGCGCCAAGGAGTTGGGCATGGCAGTGATGGTAGACTTCCACTATAGCGACTGGTGGGCCGACCCCAACAAGCAAAACATTCCTGCATCATGGAGCGGACACAGCTATGAGCAGATGAAACAAGACCTCGCCAACCACACCATCGAGGTATTGCAATATCTCAAAGAAAACGATATCGAGCCCAAGTGGATACAGGTAGGCAACGAGACCCGATTTGGCCTATTGTGGAGCGTAAAATCGAACGAATGGGGATGGCCCGAGCTCGATGAGAACGGAGAGGCCACCATCACCGAATCGATGGGTCATGCCATACACAACCCCGAACAGTATGCCGGCTTCATAGCCACAGGATACGACGCTTGTAAAGAGGTATTTCCACAATCGATTGTGATTGTACACCTCGACAATGGATTCGACCGCGAGTTATACGACTGGAACTTGGGCCTACTCAAGGACAACGGCGTGAAATGGGACATGATAGGTATGTCGCTCTACCCCTATTGGGCTATGGAGGGAGGCTATCGCACCGACGCCGAGACAACCATTACCGACTGTATTGAAAACATTCGCTACGTGAGCGAAAAGTTCGACAGCGACATTATGATTGTGGAGACCGGTTTCTATGTAGACGAAGAGCAACCCGAGGTATTGGAAGCAGGACGTCAACAACTCGCACGTGTCATTCGTGAGAGCATGCACGAGACCAATGGTCGTTGCAAAGGCGTATTCTATTGGGAGCCCGAGTGCAAACCCTCGCAATATCGCCTGGGCGCATTTACCGAAGAAGGTTATCCCACCGTCATCATGAAAGCATTTAGCGACTGGAGCGAATAATCATGGCCGAGCATCTTGACATATCGCAAGGCGATAAAACCGACAAGTACAGCACGCTCTACAAGCAAATCGTATCGCTGGTAGAGGGCGAGCCCGACACGATAGCCCGCATGGCCAATATAGCCGCTATGATACACGCCACCTTTGGCTTTTGGTGGACCGGCTTTTATCGTGTAGTAAACGACATGCTTGTATTGGCACCCTTTCAAGGCCCTCTTGCATGCACCCGCATAGCATACGGCCGAGGTGTATGTGGCACAGCGTGGAAAGAGTGCACCACAATAGTAGTGCCCGACGTGGAGCAGTTTCCCGGCCACATAGCATGCAGTAGCGCATCGCGCAGCGAGATAGTAGTACCTATACGCAACAAGGAGGGCCTTGTGACAGGAGTGCTGGATATAGACAGCGAACATCTTGCAACATTTGACGATTGCGACCGCGAGTGGTTGGAGAAGATTGTTGCACTATTGCAATAAAAATTCATACAATGACAACAGTTAGGGTTGTGGCGAGTTATTTTCGTCACAACCCTTTTTATTTACGCTATCTTTGGCTAACGCCCAAGATAGTTCCGCTCGGGATAAAAAATAAGTAAACTTATTTTGTTCTCCTCTCGCTTATCACTCAGCTATCTTTGGCTAACGCCCAAGATAGTTCCGCTCGGGATAAAAAATAAGTAAACTTATTTTGTTCTCCTCTCGCTTATCACTCAGCTATCTTTGGCTACGCCCAAGATAGTTCCGCTCGGGATAAAAAATAAGTAAACTTATTTTGTTCTCCTCTCGCTTATCACTATCTTTGAATTTCAAAATGAGAATATATCGTTATGCAAGAATATAAAGTACAAGATTGGCTACCCACCTCGCGCAAGGAGATGGAACTGCGCGGATGGGATGAGGTAGATGTTATTTTCTTCTCGGGCGACGCTTATGTCGACCACCCCTCGTTTGGTGCGGCAGTTATAGGTCGTGTATTGGAGGCCGAAGGCTACCGCGTAGCTATCGTTCCGCAGCCCAATTGGCGCGACGACTTGCGCGACTTTCGCAAGTTGGGTCGTCCCCGACTATTCTTTGCCCTGTCGGCCGGTGCAATGGACTCGATGGTAAATCACTACACCGCCAACAAGCGCTTGCGTAGCGACGATGCCTATACTCCCGATGGCCGATATGGCATGCGCCCCGACTATCCCACCATCGTGTATAGCCGCATTCTCAAGGAACTGTTTCCCGACGTACCGGTTGTCGTGGGTGGTATTGAGGCCTCTTTGCGCCGTGTCACTCACTATGACTATTGGCAAGACAAGTTGCGTCCATCTATCATGACCGAGTGTCATGCCGACATCATGGTGTATGGTATGGGCGAACGCTCGATACGCGAAATTGCACACCGACTCGACAGCGGTGAGACCATAAACACCCTGCGCGATGTACCCCAAACCGTGGTACTCGAACCGGCCGACATGATGCCCACCGAGAACAACGAGCATGCCATACTTGCCTCTCACGAAGAGTGCTTGCGCGACAAGCGCGTGCAGGCTGCCAACTTCAAGATTGTAGAAGAGGAGTCCAATGCCTATCGTGCCCGCCACTTGTGGCAACGCTGTGGCAATGAGGCTGTACACATCAATCCACCCTATCCTCCCATGACTACCGAGGAGGTAGATGCTACGTTTGACCTGCCCTACACCCGACTACCACATCCCCGCTACAAAGGCAAGACAATCCCGGCTTACGAAATGATACGCCACTCGGTGTGCTTGCATCGTGGTTGCTTTGGCGGTTGTGCCTTCTGTACCATATCGGCCCACCAAGGAAAGTTTATCTCGTCACGCTCAGAGGACTCTATCATGCGAGAGGTAGAGGCCATCACTCACATGCCCGACTTCAAGGGCTATATAAGCGACTTGGGAGGCCCTTCGGCCAACATGTATACCATGCGTGGCGAGAAACAAGAGGTGTGCCAACGTTGTCGCCGACCCTCGTGTCTATTCCCCGCAGTATGCCCCAATCTTGTCACCGACCATCGCCCGCTACTCGACCTATTTAAGAAGGTAGATGCTATACCCGACATCAAGAAGTCGCACGTAGGTAGTGGTGTACGCTACGACCTCGTACTGCATCGCCACCGCAACCCCGAGATAGCCGACAGTGGCCGTCTCTATGCCGAGGAGCTCATTGCCCGCCACGTTTCGGGACGCCTCAAGGTTGCCCCCGAGCACACATCCGACAAGGTACTCCATTACATGCGCAAGCCCTCATTCGGCTTGTTCCACGCCTTCAAGACACTCTTTGACAAGGTAAACAAGCGCGAAGGATTGCGACAACAACTCATACCCTACTTTATCTCAAGCCACCCCGGCTGTACCGAGGAGGCTATGGCCGAATTGGCGGTAACAACCAAGTATCTCAACTTCCACTTGGAGCAGGTACAAGACTTTACCCCCACGCCCATGACACTTGCCACCGAAATGTACTATACAGGCATTGACCCCTATACCGGCGAGAAGGTATTCACGGCACGCACCCCTGAGCAAAAGTTGGGACAACGCAAATACTTCTTCTGGTATCAACGCGAGAGCGAGGAGGAGATACGCAATTCACTCAATCGCATGCACCGTGCCGACCTCATACGTCAGCTATACGGCGACCGACCCTTCATCCCCTTGCGCACACGCCATGAGCAAGAGAATAAAAATGGTGGAAATTACAAAGGCAACAACATGAAACCCGGTGGCAAACGCCCCAACGCCCCCTATAAGAAAAAGAAATAAACAGCACACATTAATTACAACTGAGTCATGGTAAAAAAGATTGGTTGGACCATTATAGCAACAACACTACTCACATTGCTCACAATGTGCAGCACAGAGTCGCGAAACATCGTGCAGGGAGAGCTATGGCTCGACACCGCGGGCAACCCCATCAATGCACATGGTAGTGGCATGCTGTATCACAACGGCGTATACTACTGGTACGGTGAGTATAAAAAAGGTGAAACAATACTACCCGAATGGGCTACATGGGAGTGTTATCGCACCGATGTAACCGGCGTGAGTTGCTACTCGTCGACCGATCTTTACAATTGGACTTTTGAGGGTATTGTACTCGGGGCAGTAACCGACGACCCCTCACACGACCTACATCCCTCAAAGGTACTCGAACGCCCCAAAGTTGTATACAACGCCAAGACCCACAAATTTGTGATGTGGGCACACGTCGAGAGCGCCGATTACAGCAAGGCCGCTGCCGGTGTCGCTGTGAGCGACTCTCCTACCGGGCCCTTCACCTACCTGGGATCGTTCAGACCCAACGACGCCATGAGTCGCGACCAAACACTATTTGTAGACGATGACGGCAAGGCCTACCAGTTTGCCTCATCAGAGCACAATGCCACAATGTATATCAACGAACTCACCGACGACTATCTGCAACCAACCGGAAGATATACACGCAACTTTATAGACATGAGCCGCGAAGCCCCTGCCGTGTTTAAGAAAGATGGTAAATACTACATGATCTCGTCGGGATGTACAGGCTGGGACCCCAACCAAGCCCAACTCGCTGTAGCCGACTCGATAATGGGCGAGTGGAGTATAATAGGCGACCCTTGTACAGGAACCAATGCCGACAAGACATTCTATGCTCAAAGCACATACGTGCAACAAGTCCACGGCAAGAAAGATTTGTACATCGCCATGTTCGACCGCTGGAACAAAACCGACCTTGAGGACTCGCGTTACGTGTGGCTACCCATAGAATTTGACAACGATCAGATAACAATTCCTTGGCGCGAAGAGTGGAGCTTGGACGACTTTGAGTAAAGGCATCGAATAGAAAAAAGTGTGCACAAATTATTGCAAAAAAAAACACTTCAACACAAAAATCTTTACAGGCTTTTTGTATATTTGTTTTTTAAAACAGATTGCAAAAGACTCCCTCGACAAACCGAGGAACTGAAATAAAAGGAATAAGTTTTATGAACGAACTTATAGACAACAAAATAAACGATGAAAAGATTATAGATGATGCTTTCCAAGACTTATTGGAAGGCTATCTGCGCTCCAACCATCGCAAGAAAATAGACATCATCAAAAAGGCATTCACATTTGCCCGCGATGCACACAATGGCGTGCGCCGTCGCTCGGGCGAGCCCTATATATTGCACCCCATCGAAGTGGCACGCATCGTGAGCCAAGAGATAGGACTCGGCTCTACATCGATATGTGCTGCGCTATTGCACGACGTGGTAGAAGATACCGACTACACGATAGAAGACATCGAAAACCTCTTTGGTAGCAAGATTGCCTCTATTGTAGAGGGACTTACTAAGATATCGGGAGGCGTCGTAGCCGACCATATTTCGTTGCAGACCGAGAACTTCCGCAAATTGTTGCTCACAATGTCGGAAGATATTCGTGTCATTATCATCAAGATAGCCGACCGCCTACACAACATGCGCACACTCGACTCTCTTGCTCCGGCCAAGCGTTTCAAGATAGCCGGCGAGACAGCCTATATATATGCTCCGCTTGCTCACCGATTGGGTCTATACACCATCAAATCGGAACTCGAAAACCTCAGCTTCAAGTTTGAGCACCCCGATTCATACAACAAGATAAATCGCAAACTTGCCGAATGTGAGGGGGATATAAACGAGGTGTACGGCCGATTTGCTGCTCCTATAGAACAACGTCTTGTAGAACGAGGCTACAACTACACGATGAAGGCTCGCATGAAGTCGGTATACTCGATATGGAAAAAGATGCAGGCCAAAAACATCCCATTTGAGGAGGTGTATGACCTGTATGCAGTGCGCATCGTGTTTCAATGCCCCGAGAATATCGATGAGTCGGACATCTGCTGGTCTATCTACAATATTATCACAAAGATATATCACCCCCACCCCGACCGCACACGCAACTGGTTGGCCACCCCCAAACCCAATGGATACAAGGCTCTGCACGTGACTGTGATGGGTCCCAATGGCAATTGGATTGAGGTGCAGATACGCTCGCAGAAGATGGAGGATATAGCCGAGCGAGGATTGGCTGCACACTGGAAGTACAAGACCGGCGATAAAGCCGAAGATACCGAGCTCAATGGCTGGATAGAGAATATCAAGAACGCACTCGATAACCCATCGCCCGACGCCATGGATATGCTGTCGAGTATCAAGATGAATCTATACAGCAACGAGATATTTGTTTTCACACCCAAGGGCGACCTTATCACCCTGCCCAAGCATGCCACTGTGCTCGACCTTGCATTCACCCTGCATAGCGACCTTGGATACCACTGTATAGCAGCCAAGGTAAACCACAAGTTGGTAGCATTTACACAACCCTTGCGCAGTGGCGACCAAGTAGAAATTCTCACATCAAAGTCGCAATCGCCCAAGGCCGAATGGGTAGAGCATGTAACAACATCGGTTGCCAAATCGAGATTGGCTACTGCTCTACGCAAAGACCGTCGCCAAATTATCGCATTGGGAGAAAAGACCTTCAATGACTTTATGAAGAGTCACGGTAATGAACCCACCAACGAGATTATCAACCGCACCTTGGTACGACTCGGATTCAAGAACCACGACGAGTTCTTCTACAAACTTGGTAGCAAAGGTATTGTGCTCGACGACAATTCATATCGTCGTATCTTTGCAAAGAACAACAATAAGCTAATGCAATACCTCACACTGGGTCTTGCACGCCCCAAAGTGGATCCACTACTCACCGACAACATCAAGGAGAGCATCGACCGCAAACAGACCTATATACTACACACCAAAGATGGTGTACCCAACTACACGATAGCTACTTGCTGCAATCCCATACCAGGTGATGATGTACTGGGCATAGTAGCACCCAACGAGACCACCGTAATTGTTCACAAGCAAGAGTGTCCCGAAGCGATGAAAATCAAGTCGACCTATGGTTCTCGCATCGTATCGACCATGTGGCAAACCGACGAGACACAAGCATATCCCGTCACCATAGAGGTAAAAGGTATCGATCGCAAAGGAATGCTTATCGACATTACAAATGTCATTACGGATAAACTCAACATCAACATGCGCTCGTTTAATATCAAGGCCGACAAGGGTGTTTTTGTAGGAAAAATAGATATACTTGCACCCGATGCTCAGCTCGTTCAACAACTGTGCGCAATGCTTAAGAAAATAAAAGGCATGCAGAGTGCCGTCAGAGCTCATTAATCTATTTAATAATAAGGCGTTATGAAATCAAAAAATGAAAGCAACAAAGTGAGTTTATGGCTCACACGCTCTATACTCTTCGTTGTTACCATAGCACTGTTGGTATACTTTTTCCCCCGCCAAGGCGATACGGGATATGTATTCCAAGAGGGACGCCCTTGGTCGTACAGTTTGCTCACAGCCCCCTTCGATATACCCATTTATAAAGACGAAGCTACCCTCAATCAAGAACGCGACAGCGTAATGAAAGAGTTGCGTCCGGTATTTACCAAAGACAATACCGTGAGCTCGCAAATGGTAAGCAAATTCAGAGCCGAGTTGGATGCCTTGGGCGAGTCGGCGATAAGTAACGAAAGCAAAACAGCATTTATAGGCACTCTGCAAGAGATATACAACAATGGTATTATATCGTCGGAGGAATACAAAAATCTGACCAACAACCAAGTAGGCAGTATAAGCATACGCGAAAACAACACATTGAAAAATCGCGAAACAGCCGAGTTCTTTTCGCCCAAGAAGGCCTATGAAGAGATAAGCAATAGATTTCCCGACACCTATCAACGCCACTTGATGCAAGTGTGCAACCTCAACAAGTATATTATTGCCAATGTACTGTACGACAGCATTACCACCAACAAAGTACGCGATGAGCTACTACAGAAAATAGCTCTATCGGATGGTTTGGTGCAAGCCGGCGAACGCATTGTAGATCGTGGCGAGATTATTACACCCGAAATATTCAGAATACTCACTTCATACGAGATAATGGTGGCCAAGCACTATACCAAGGGAACCTACCACCACCACTCGACTCTTGCGGGACAGGTAGTTGTATTTGGTTGTATCTTGGTATTCTTGTATTTCTTCCTTGCATTCTTCCGCCGTCGCATGTGGAACGACAACAAGGCACTGATACTCATCATGCTACTCACCACACTGCTCTCTATTGCAGCGTTTGTTACTACAACCAAGGGGTTCCACGCTATATTCCTTGTGCCTATAACAATCGTACCCATTGTTATTGTTACATTTTTCGACTCGCGCACAGCAATGTATGTACACCTCATTACCACCATCATCTGCTCCTTTGCAGCAGCCGACCCCATGTTGTACATATTCTTGCAGATGGTAGCCGGTATGGCGGTAATTGATAGCCTCAACAACCTCTCTAAGCGCTCGCAACTATTCCGTTGTACGGTTATTGTATTTGCCGTATATGCCATTTCGTATGCCGGATATATTCTATTTACCGAGGGAGACATAAGCAAGGTTTCGCCCAACATGTATATCAACCTGGGTATCAACAGTGTACTACTACTCTTCTCGTACCTGCTCATATATATCTTCGAGCGCATGTTTGGTTTCTTGTCGTCGGTTACACTCGTAGAGCTGTCCGACATCAACTCGCCACTCTTACAAAGACTCTCGGAAGAGGCTCCCGGCACTTTCCAGCATGCTATGCAGGTATCGAACTTGGCAGCAGCAGCAGCCAATCACGTGAGAGGTAACGCCCAACTTGTGCGTACCGGTGCATTATATCACGATATTGGCAAGTTGAGCAACCCCGCATTTTTTACCGAAAATCAATCGGGCGCCGAAAGCCCTCACAAAAATCTCGATTTGATCGAGAGTGCTCGCATCATTATATCGCATGTCGACGAGGGTATCAAGATGGCACAGAAAAATGGACTCCCACCACAGGTACAAGAGTTTATTGCCACTCACCACGGTCACGGCAAGGCCAAGTACTTCTACAACACCTACTGCAACCAACACCCCGGTGAGGTTGTAGATGAGTCGCTCTTTACCTACCCCGGACACAACCCACAAAGCAAAGAGACCGGTATAATGATGATGGCCGATGCCGTAGAGGCAGCATCGCGCAGTCTTAAAGAGTATAACCGAGAGAGCATATCGAAACTTGTCAATAACATCATAGATGCTCAGATAAGCGAAGGCCTTCTCAAAGAAACGCCCCTCAGTTTCCGCGATGTAGAGACTATCAAAGAGACTTTTATCGACAAACTCATGACCATCTACCACACCCGCATTGCATATCCTACACTCAACAAGTAAGTAGCATACCCTACATACACACCCCGCCCTCGGCTCAAAGCAACCGAGGGCGGGGTGTGTTATATAGCATAGCTATTAATTGCGCTTACAGATTGTCTTGAAATCGCAATACTTGCAATGCTCTATCTCTTGTGTTTGGGCAAATGGGGTGCTCTCGTCAAACAACTCTTCGAGTATGTTATTGAGCAACTCTTCGTACCGCTCCTTTACATCGTTATAGTAACCCACATCGTACTTGGCAATCTTGAGTATAGGCACAAAGTCGGAGAAGGCCTTGCGCACACGATATATCAACGGACGCATTTTATAATGGCGATTGGGGTATGCTATGGCATATAACTTGCAATATAGCAACACCTGCATGATAGCGCCAGGTAAGCGCTCGGCTCTCTTATCAAATAACTCGTCGACCGATGCAGCCTCTACGGCATCACTACCTGTTTTATAGTCTATAATGCGCAAGATATTGTTGGCATAATCTATACGGTCGATAAAGGCCTTAAATCGCACCTGCAATCCGTTTGCGAGAGGCAAATACAGCTCTCGCTCGCCACCAAGTCGCTCTTCTGAGGCATGATATATAAACGGAGCAACGTTGTCGCGGTCGTATTCAAGTGTACGCTTCACATAGATATATACCGTGTGAGCTATGATGCTGTTTTTACCGGTGAGTCGTGGTGCAGGTGCATCTTTGGGGGCATGATAAAATACCACATTAAACTCTCGCTCAATATATCGCATGAGACTATCGGTATCGTCTATCACGTCATTGAGCATAGATTGTGTCACATTGACAACCTTGTGCCCATGCTCCGATACAATGCCCGAGCGCTCTTTCAGGTCGTCATATATCTGAGCCATCACATTGTGATAGATAGTACCAAACACGCTACTATCGACAGTTTCTACTATATCATCTTCGACACTCAACCCCTCTACATACTGCATATAGAACTGCAATGGACAGTTGATATAGGTTTTGAGTCCACTCGCCGATAGTGTGCGAGGCTTGTCAGAGCCTTGCAAGAATTGTCGCAATCGACTTGCCACACCACCCTCTTTGGGTATCGATATTACCGGTGGCTTATCAATACCTATGTTATGTGCTATAGCATACTCGTTGACCTGATAATTGGGCAAAAGATGACTGTAATGATACTTGAGCTGATAGATAAAGCGACTCATCTCGCCGCGCTTCAACCCCTCGGTACGACTATCATACAACATATATACCTTCTTGGCTCGGGCTATCATGCGATAGAAGTAATAGGCATATATGCTATCTTGGTGCTCGGTAGTGGCCATGTTATAGCCTCGGCGCAAGTTGTAGGGAATAAAACTTGCCGCTACGCGCTTCTTGGGGAACGTACCCTCGTTCATCGAGAGAATAATAATATTGTCGAAGTCGAGCACTCGAGTCTCCAGCACACCCATTACTTGCAGACCCGACAAGGGTTCGCCGTCGAAGGGTATCGACAACGACAACTTGCCCAACATGGCAAAGTAAGTGGCAGTAGAGATTGATATATGATTGTGCATCGCTATCACATCGTTGAGACGCGACACCATATTATAGTAATGATAGGTATACTCGTGCTCTATCTTGGTAAGGACTTCACCCGATGCACTATTCGCATCAGTATCATCGCAACCCAGAAGCACCTCCAATATACGTTCGAGATAATCGCCGGCATGTGTTATGGGGCTGAAGATAAGCGCCAACAAAGGATACTCCTCACGCGCCAAGACGTCGGCCGAGATATAGGCCATATTCTTCTGTTGCATCATCTTCACGATGCCATCTACCACCTCTTTGCCCACACATTGTATCACAACACGATGATTGAGAATAGCCAGCACCTCTACGTGATAATAGAGAGGCTTACCACCCGACCATCGCACCCGACGTTGCAGAGCCGACACGGCATCAAAAAACGAAGCCACCGAGGTATTACGCAACGAGTAGCCCATCGTAATGTTGATACTCGATATTTCGGCGGGGATAGAGTATATCATGGGCATGAGCAACTCCTCGTCCGAGAGCACTACGGCCGTATTAATAGCATTATCGGGATCGGTATCTTTGTTTTCTATGAAACTTTGCAATATAACACCCGCTTGTTTCACCTGCCCTATAGCCGACGATACAGGCACTACCGTCATTTCGGGCGCAGTAGTTATCATGTGCAACCCCTCGGGCATATAGTGCGACGGAAACTCACGCACATTCTTCTCTATAAAGAAGTTGGCTCTGTTTTCATCATCATATTGCATGGTTGGGGCATAGTAGTCCCAATAAAAATCGCCTTGGCCATTGTCTCTATAGTATTGCATAATACGACGCTCGGCCGGTGTTATGGCATTAAATCCGACAAAGACAATGCGTGCACACTTGCGTGTAGAGGGCATAGTGTGCAACTCGGGCAGTTGGTTGCGCATGGCTCGCTCGGCTGTGTGACGGAATATCATACCCTCATAACCCACCCCATCGCTTGCCAAGCGACTGCGCACATTGCAGTAGAGCTGATACATCACACTCCACAAGGAGTTGAACTCAACCTTTTTCTTATTCTCGTCGCTCATGACAAAGAAGGTGTCCCAAAATTGTCGTATAATGGCTACCTGCTCGGGTTCGAGATAGTTCTGCTCTAAGTCTTTAAGGTCTTTGATATTGGCAAATAGCTTGTCGGCCTCTACCATGTACTTGTCTACATCATCAAAGTCGCTTGCCAGCATCTCGCCCCAAAAGACAAACTTGTCGAAGAGCTCGTCGGTCTGACGCAACTTGCAATACTCTTCATATATGACAAACAATAGCTCTATCTTATCGACAGGTTGCAACTGCGACAAGTCGGCCATGAGCGAGTTGATGGTGAGTATCGTGGGCGAAAAGAGCGAATGTCCATCGGCCACTTGTGCCAGATACTGCTGGAAAAACTTACCACTACGACGATTGGGAAAGACAAAGGCTATCTGCGAGAGATTGCCCCCCTCGTGACGATAGAACGCATCGGCTATTTGATACAGAAAAGGGGTCATCACTATGAGAATTTAGCAACAACCATTGCAACGATGAGCAAGATTGTATAAATAAGCAAGTTGAGTGCTGTGCGTCCCAAAAGCGGATTGAGAGCCTTACCACGAAGCATGGTCAAAGCTCTATAGGCAGCAAGGTGCATGACAAGGTATATCATGGGCAACAATATCATTGCCCATGTAGGAGTTGCCATCCATATATGACGTGTGCAAGCCACAGCAAAGAAACCATTGAGCAGATACCACGTTGAGGCAAATCGACGTCCAAACAGCACCACCGTTGTGCGCTTATTGACTGCGGCATCTTCTTCCATATCGCGATAGTTGTTGACCAACAAAATATTAATGGCCAATAAGCCCTGCGCTACCGAGGCCCAAAAGACCGGCAACGTAAAGACTCCTGCCTGAACATAATAGGTAAAATTGACTGCAATAAGTCCAAAGAATATAAAGACCGTAACATCACCCAGTCCATAACGAGACAAGGGGAATGGGCCGGCCGAGTAGGCCATTGCAAACAGTGCTATAACCGCACCTACGGGTATCAACTGCCATCCGCCATAGACCACCAATCCAAGTCCCACACAACATGCTGCCAAGAGTACGACCAGCGTGGCTATAAGCATGGCACGGGGCGTAATCAATCCCGACACTACAGCACGCTGAGGGCCTACACGGTCGGGGCTGTCGCCACCTTTTTTATAGTCGAAGTAGTCATTGGCCATGTTTGAGGCTATCTGTGCCAATAGTGCAAACAAGAGGCACAGCAATGCAGCCCCCCACACCAATACGCCATCATACCAGGCATAGGCCGTTGCAGCCACTACAGGAGCTGCCGATGCCGGCAATGTGCGCGGACGTGTGGCATCAATCCAAGCTTTGCGTGTTTCGGGTTTCATGATATATTACTTTAGGGCAAATTTACAATTCAACAACCATGCGCAAGTCGGTGCGCATATCTATCGAAGCCTCTATCCAGGCCCGGCCATTGCTCACTTTGAGTACACTCACTCGCTCACACAAGTAATAGCGGGTATTGTTATCGGCATCGCCTATGGCTACAATGCCGCCCTCATACTCTCCTTTGGTAGCAAAATCGGTGCTTGCCGAGAGGCGACAAAACTCGCCACTCTCTACAAAATAGTAGCCATAAGTAGTTGTTTGGGGCGAGCTATATCCTGCCACGTCAATACCCTTCTCGCAAGTAACTTGCAAGCCATCGGTTTTTTCGACATATACAGGTGCGTCTTTCCAGTTCTCTACACGAGGGTCGGAAAAGACCAAAAAGTCCTTTTGTGCCGAGCTCTTCTCTACTGTAATCGTACAAGTGAGTTGGTCGCCACCTTCGGCTGTTACAGTGAGCATACAGGTTCCCACCTTGATAGCCTTCACTCTTATGTAGTTGGCTTCCTTGGTACACAGAGCACAGTTGTTGCTTGTTGTTATAACAAAGTCGCCACCGGCTATTACTTCTATTAAATCGGTATCATTCTCGCGCAATGTGAGTTTGTCGCCACACGAAAGCGAGAAGTTGTCGAGGTTCTTATCGGGCTGACATGCTACTACAAGCATGGTCAACATCACAAGTGCCAACGAGGCTATAATATTGCGTATCATCTGCATCAAGTTATGGTTGTTATTCGATTATAGTTACTCGCACCTCACCACGTATATCGTCGTTCTTGAACGAAATTTTGTATCGACCCGGAGCGAGTGCCGAGGGTGAGAAAATATTACCACCGAGGGGCTTGTCGTTGACATACCAGGTTACAGGGTCGGTATAGTTTTTCAGGTTGAGCACCACATCGGCTTCTTGTCTGCTATATTGGCTTCGCAAGCCCTCTATCATCACAAAGTTGGGCACATCGGGCATACACACGCCTTGTAGCACCACCTCTATATCGTCGGGAAGATCGTCGCAAGCTATTTCAAGCACAGCACGATGCAAGCCCTGCGACTGTGGATGATAGGTAATCTCTATCACAGCACCCTGTGCGCTCGTTAGCTCCGAGGCCGGGATACTGCTGCGGTTTATCTCAAAGTTTTGTGTGTCGTCTACACGTAGGTAAAGCGACGATTTGATATTGCTACCCTTTATGCGGTATTGCATTGTAGTGACTTCATTGGTCAACACACCGTTGAAACTGATTATATCGCCACTCTTAACACTTATAGAAGGTGCAACAACGGCACTGCCGTCGAAGTTGAAGACATACTCGGTAGAGTCGCCCCATATATACTCGGCAATCTGCGGGTAGTCGATAAACGGGTTGCGGTTGTACTGGAAGCTATACACCGCATTGTTGCGATCAAGTTCTTTCTTGCTCACAGGGTCTTGACGGTGCCACTTGAGCAACAACTCTTGCGAATAGTCGTTGAGTGTAGGATAACTACCTGTTATAAACATATTGGTGCCATTCGATCGCCACACATAGTCCTGATAGCAAGTAACAAAGTACATATACATGCGCGCAAAGTCACCCTTGTACTCATCGGCCGGCTCAAATACATTGAGGCGCTTCTGGTCGTTATAGCCCACTTTGCTCACGCCGTTGTCAAACTTTACCGTACCTGTCACCTCGCCTATGATATAATTGGACTTGGCCGAATTGGCATCGGCATCGGCAGGAACAAGGTGGTGCAAGTCAAATGAGCCATCTACGGTATAGGGATAGTCGTCGCCCCACCAGCTCTTGGGCACACTATGCTCTATGTTCATACCCGGTGTAGCACCCGACGACTGGAAATAACGCACAACATTGGAATACATATCCCACACTGTACCGTTATCGCGCCTATCACTCTCGCGAAATACTACCCAAGTACCCTTGCCTCCATACTCTATGCGACGGTGCTCCTTCAGCAACTTGTGCAACTCGGTCTTCAAGTCGCCCTTGTTGCGTCCCGCAATATTGTCGGGATAGTAGTCGCGAGGCATATCGGCCACGGCAATACCGGCTATCAAAAGGCAAACTACAGATATTACTGTTCTCATTCTTGACATATTATTACCTATATAATTTAAGAGAACAAATATACGAATAAGCGAGCGAGAAATATCAAGCTTGCTTGAATATTTTTCACTGCGAGCGAAAGTATGTTGGAGGTTTACCTCAAATATGAAAATTAGCGAGCGAGAAATATCAAGCTTGCTTGAATATTTTTTACAGCGAGCGAAAGTATATTCTTAAAACATAGTAAAATCGCTAAAGCTGTGATTGCATGTATTTTTTTTCGAGCAATATCATAAATTTATAAAAAATGAAAAAAGAATTGTAAGCAATAAGCCGAAATAACTTGAAAAAAAAAAAACGCCCAACTCTTGTTTTGGTATGAAAAATCTATAAATTTGCAGGCTGCCTACTATTTATACCATAAAAAAAACACGTTGTGTCGAACAAGGTAATATATAGACTCATAGCGTTGCTTGCGCTATTGTTAACTCCCTCATTATTAATAGCAAACGGGGGGGTAAGTAGGCATTATATACAACCGGACACACTATCATTCTCTATAGATTTTCGTTGGGACAGCAGTATCCTTGACACGAAATATCGCCACAACGGCACGGTATTTAAGCAACTACAAGCGAGCATCGACAGTATCGGTATTGACAATATCGACTCTATCGTTATCATGGCACATGCGTCGCCCGATGGTGTCTACGAGCACAATATAGCATTGGCTCGTCGTAGAGGTGTGTCGACTCGAAAATATATAATTCGTCATTTTCCCGATCTGACCTCTCGCATCATGGTAAGCTCAAAGGGAGAATCGTGGAACGCATTGCGCGAGCGCATCATTCAAGACCCCAAAATCTCCGATGCATCGACACAACGTCTGCTTGATATTATCGACAACCCGTCGATATCGGTAGGTACACGCAAGTGGCGAATTGAGCGCGACCCTCTATATAAATATCTCTACAAGAAGCACTACTCATCATTGCGCAACTCGTTGCTCTTTGTGATATACACACGAGGTATCTATGTACAATGTGCTATACCACAGCCACAAATTGCCGAGTTGTCGACCACTGCTATAGAGCCGGAAGCGTACTCCCCCACAACAGTGGCAATACCAACAAAATACAAGAAACCCTTCTACATGTCGATAAAGACCAACATGCTATACGATGCCGGGCTTACACCCAACATCGGCATGGAGTTTCATGTGGGTAATAATTTCTCTATCGCAGCCAATTGGATGTATGCGTGGTGGAGCAGTGATGCTTGTAAATGGTATTGGAGAGTATATGGTGGCGACATCGCACTGCGCAAATGGGTAGGTAGACAAGCCAATGAAAAGCCCCTCACAGGGCATCATATAGGAGTATACGCCCAAATACTAACCTACGACATCTTATGGGGTGAAAAGGGCAGTATTGCAGGAGTACCCGGTGGTAACATCTTCGACAGTGCCAATTATGCAGCAGGCATAGAGTATGGATATTCGTTACCTATCACAAGTCGTCTGAACATAGACTTTTCGCTGGGCATAGGTTACATGTGGGGCAAATACTATGAGTATAAGCCTATAGATGATTGCTATGTGTGGCAGGTGATTAAAAACCGCAAGTGGATAGGCCCGACAAAAGCCGAAATTTCGCTCGTGTGGCTTATAGGTCACAACAATATCAATGCAAAGAAAGGAGGTAGCAATGAGTAGAATGTGCTACATCCTTGCAATGCTTCTCATCGGCATGCTCACACTTTCGTGCGAGCACAAAGAATTGTGTATTGACCATAGCCACATTGTAGACTTGAAAGTTGATTTCGACTGGACACTTGCACCCGAAGCCAATCCCAAGTCGATGACAATATACCTATTCTCGGAAAATGGAACCAATCCGCAACGCTATGAATTGAATGGTCGTGATGGCGGAACAATAAGAGTTACGCCGGGAGTTTACCATGCTATATATCTCAATAGTGATACACGCAACATCGATTGTCGCGATACAAAGCACCTATCGACATTCTTGATAACAACCAAGGATGAAGACCTCAATACCATGGCAACCAACTTGGGTATGGGTTTCTATTTACCACGCTCACGAGGAGCCGAAGATGAACGAATCGCGCGCATGCCCGAACTGTTATGGTCGGGTAATAGGCACAACATCTATGTAGATAGATATGCTGAGAATACAGTTACGCTATCGCCCCAGAAATCGGTAATGAAAGTTTCAATAACCATTGAGGGAGTTAAAAACCTCAATACGGTATCGGGTATGATAGGTACATTGTCGGGACTATCCGAGGGCATACTTGCCGATGCAGGTATAGGTAGTGATAGGTGTGTGACCATGCCATTCACTATTGCCCGAGGTGAAGACGATACAACGTTAATAGCCGAAATACTCTCATTTGGCGACTGCACGAGTGGTGAAGAAAATCACTTTTTAGATTTATACGTTGTGTTGGCCGACGGTTCAAGATGGAATTATCGCTACGACGTAACATCGCAAGTACATAGTGCAACAGATAAAACACACATACATATAATACTCGACGAACTACCCATTCCCGATATTGGAGGCACAGGCGAAAGCGGAGGTGGATTTATACCCTCGATTGATGAATGGAATACGGTAGAAATCGGTATACAAATGTAGTAATTGTTTAACCTTTAAATATTTTATTTATGAAAAGACCATTAATTTTAACCAGTCTTGCTATCTTAACGATAGCATTTGCATCATGCTCAATGGATGAGGTTAAGGAAGTGAACCAAGGTAATGCCATAGGTTTTCGCCCTTATATTAGTACCAGAGGCCTTGACATCTCATGGCTATCGGATCTGAATGAGTTTTATGTAACAGCCTACAAAGAAGATGGCACACTCTATTTCAAGGATGTCGCATTCTTTGCTCAAGGAGAATCTTTTATTTCGGCCGAGACCTACTATTGGCCCAAAGGCGAGACACTCACCTTCCATGCTTATACCCCAAGCGCCGGAATGATGGGAGTGTCGTCAGAACAACCGGCACAACTAACATTTGGTAACGATCTTGAGAATAAGAACGTACCCAAAATTGAGAATTTTGTAGTTAAGAATAATCTCGACGAGCAAAAAGACTTGATTTATGCCATAGCACAAGGAAATGAAGCTGGTGGCGATGTAGAGATTAACTTCAAGCATTTACTTTCGAAAGTCGAAGTTAGAGCATACACAAACTCCGAGTATGAATATAAAATTGCCGGTGTCAGAATCGGTGGTGTCAATATGACCGGTACACTCAACGCAGCAGGTCCTTCAAATACTGCCGTATGGACTTCAACAACTCCCGGTGTATGTGAAAAAATCTATCGCGACGAACCTATTACAATGAAAAGAGGCATGAATGTATACCCCATGGGAGAAATTGATGATTGTTTCGGAAATATTGACGACAACTATGCTTTCATGATACCCCAAACATTTACGTCATGGAACCCCGGTGCACAAACAGGTGCATACATTTCGGTTTTGATACAAGTAAACAAAAACGGATTGCGCATCTATCCCGAAGATACAGCCATCGACTATGAGTGGGTATCGGTACCCATACCTACACTCGACAATGGTTGGCAAGCCGGTGTGGCATATTATTACAC
>JAFZFQ010000044.1 GCA_017555825.1 Bacteroidaceae bacterium
AGAAAATTATCCTCCCAGAGGAAGAGGAGTAATAGATTTTGAGAGATTTTAAGGACAATTAAAAACGTATTTTGGCACTACTCAATGGGTCATATACTGCCCGAATACTACCCAAACGAGATAGTCAGTTATATATTGGTGTCTATCAGGGGACTAAAAAGGGCCAAAGACTTTTTAATGAGGAGGAGTATTAATTAAGCCATCGACTACTAATCAATAGATTAAAAAAGTAGATTAGGGAAAATGTTTTCCCTAATCTACTTTTTTTGTGCCCTTTGGGCTCTGTTTTGTAATAAACTAAGCAATTCCTTCAATTGGTATATTTGCCAATTGAAGGAATTGCTTTATATTTGCACATTCATAATTTAGAGATGGGGGTCACCATTAAAAAAACGACAATAAATTATGGCAAACACAATAAAAAAACTTATGGCAACAGAGACCAAGTCTCGTGCTACTATCATTGATGAGAAAAGAATTGAAGTTACAACTCAAGATGGGGAAAAATTTCGTATTCTGTCGCAGCTTGGATTATATAGTGATGATGAATATAAACAGTACATGCTTCACTTGATTGAGTTTATATTCGACCGTAATTTTGCCGAAGATAAAGAAGAAATGATAAATAGAATTTGGAGAGATTTTATCTTGAGCGCAATACCATCTATAGGTATTGATGAAGGCAATCGTCAGAATGAACGTATTCGCATTGGAAAGAGAATAAAAGAGCTTCGTGAACAAATGAGAATGGAAGCTCGAGACTTGGCCCTACTTGCTGGTATAGATGCTGCAAACTTATCTCGTATCGAACAAGGTAAATACTCTACGGGAATAGAAATGTTATCACGAATAGCTAACATCCTTGATGCGCATGTAGATATAGTACCCAACAAAAACTAACTTTACCATGAACGACATAAAATATAAATATGCTCTAAACGAGCAGGGGGATATTGTATCCATACATGAAGTGACAAATAAAGATAAATCAACTCATACATACTATTGCATTAGCTGCGGGAAAATACTAATACCTCGAATAGGCTCAAAAAGAACACCTCATTTTGCACACAAATGCAATAATACTGAATGTAATGGAGAAACATATCTACACAAACTTGCTAAACATAAAATAAAAGAAAAATTTGAACAATGTGAATCTTTCATAATAAGGTACTACTGTTACGATAAGTGCATAAACCACAATACTTGTCCCATATACGTTGATTACAGATGTACCGCACGCAATCAACGAGAGTTCAATCTTAAAGAATATTACAATACATGCAAGGAAGAGGTCAAATACGATGGGTATATAGCAGATTTACTACTTACTCACTCTAAAAAAACAGATAGAGAACCTATATTTATAGAGATTCATGTCAAACACAAATCTACAGCAGAAAAAAAGAGCTCGGGGCATCGCATAATAGAACTCACCGTTAAATCAGAATCTGATATAGAATTTTTCGTTAATAACGCTGTAGAAGAAAGTCTATTTGCAGACGAAGGGAAAGCCGGTTTTACCCAATTTTACGGTTTTAAGTCCGACCTTTCTAAAGACTGCTTTCAATGCAACATTCCTAAATTTTTCCTATACAAAAGTGGAAAAATATACGCTGAATATATCAATTGTAATGTAGCATTTAATAAAAAACATAAGAATTTTGAAATATGCTTTTTAACAGATTACATTAACCGACAAGATATTATTAGATATGGTGGCATACTAGCTATAAAAAATGTTGCTCCGCAAAAATTTTGTCAATTTTGCAAGTACCACTCAAACGAATATCCACACATATGCCGACTATACAAAAAATTTAATCTTAAACAATATCCCAATCCAATGGACGCCACAAATTGCAACTACTACCGCAAAGACAATGAAGAACTTGGAAGGATTGAATCAAGCATAAAACAGTACTCTTCTCACTCTGGAGAAATAAATGGAATCAAGTATATGATTCTCACATAAAGCACAAACAAAAAACCGGCGGGATATACCCACCGGTTTTTATTCATTCGTTTCAAATATCTTACGCCTCGCGACCGTGGCAGTTTTTGAATTTCTTACCGCTACCACAGGGGCAAGGATCGTTGCGACCTACCTTGGGAGCTGCCACTACTGGGGTGCGGGGTTGGGGCGCTTGGTTGGCCGATGCTTGACGCGCTGCCTCCATAGAACCTGAGCCGGGATATTGCTCCTTGCTCTCGCGATATTGAGGTGTGGCACGGCGTTGCTCGGGTGCGGCTTGGCGCATATCTTGGGGCTCGCGCACATAGATTTGTCCGCGCATCAAGAGGGCAATTACCTTGCGGTTCATATTGTTGAGCATCTCCTCAAAGAGCTTGAATGATTCGAGCTTGTAAATCAACAAGGGGTCTTTTTGCTCGTAAGAGGCATTTTGTACCGATTGACGCAATTGGTCGAGCTCACGCAAGTGCTCTTTCCAAGCCTCGTCGATGGTCATGAGCATCACGGCCTTTTGGAAGTTTTTCACTACGCTACGAGACTCTGAGTCATAGGCCTCTTGCAAGTCGCAAGGTATACCAAAGACGCGCTTACCATCGGTGATGGGCACACGGATGAGACCTTGCAAGTTGCGCTCCTCTACAAAGGGCTTGATATTCATATGTGCTATCTCGGCCATACGGTCACCTTTGCGCTTGAATGCCTCAACAACAGCGTTGTTGAGCACCTCTATACGCTCGGGCTTGCGCATACCGTAGAAGGTATTGGCGTCGGCAGGCATTTCTATAGCAAACACCTTGAATACTTCGAGCGAGAGGTCTTCGTAGTCGGTAACAGCATCATATTCGTTGACAAGCGACTCTACCATATCGCGGAAGGTGTCGAGAATGTCGATACCTATGCGCTCTCCCATGAGGGCGTGGTGGCGTTTTGAATAGATAACGCTACGTTGAGTGTTCATTACATCGTCATACTCGAGCAAGCGCTTACGGATACCGAAGTTGTTCTCCTCTACGCGGCGTTGTGCATTCTCGATAGAGTTGGTTACCATCTTGTGCTCAAGCATTTCGTCCTCTTTGAAGCCAAGGCGGTCGAGCATCTTCACTACGCTATCGGTAGCAAAGAGGCGCATCACAGTATCTTCAAACGAAACGAAGAATACCGAAGAACCCACGTCGCCTTGACGACCCGAACGACCACGCAACTGACGGTCGACACGACGCGACTCGTGACGCTCGGTACCGATAATGGCAAGACCACCTGCCTCGCGCACCTCGGGAGTGAGCTTGATGTCGGTACCACGACCTGCCATGTTGGTTGCAATGGTTACAACGCCCTTTTCACCTGCACGAGCCACAATCTCGGCCTCTTTTTGGTGCAACTTGGCATTCAATACGTTGTGTTGTATCTTGCGTTGTGTGAGCATGCGGCTCAACAACTCTGATATTTCAACCGAAGTAGTACCCACCAAAACAGGACGACCTTGTGCCACCATCTCGACAATCTCTTCGATAATAGCGTTGTACTTGGCACGCTTGGTCTTGTACACGCGGTCGTTCATATCTATACGGGCAATGGGCTTGTTGGTAGGAATAGTTACCACATCGAGCTTGTAGATATCCCAGAACTCGCTTGCTTCGGTCTCGGCAGTACCGGTCATACCCGCGAGCTTGTTGTACATGCGGAAGTAGTTTTGCAACGTAATGGTTGCAAAAGTTTGTGTGGCAGCCTCTACCTTTACACGCTCTTTGGCCTCGATAGCTTGGTGCAAGCCATCTGAGTAGCGACGACCCTCCATGATACGACCGGTTTGCTCATCGACAATCTTCACTTTGTTGTCAATTACCACATATTGGTCGTTGAGAGCAAAGAGTGTGTAGGCCTTCAAGAGTTGGTGCACGGTGTGTACACGCTCAGACTTGATGGCATAGTCTTGCAAATATTCGTCTTTCTTGTTTTGACGCTCCTCGGGAGTGAGGTTCTCGTTTTCGAGCAGTGCAAGTTGCTCGCTGATATTGGGCAATACGAAAAAGTCGGGATCGGCACTCTTACCGGTCATGGCATCGATACCCTTATCGGTGAGGTCGATGCTGTTGTTCTTCTCGTCGATAACGAAGTACAAATCGTCGGTGATCTCGTGCATACGACGGTTGTTTTGCTCCATATAAATAGCCTCCGTATCGAGCATCAACGACTTGATACCGGGCTCGCTCAGATAGCGTATCAAGGCGCTGTTCTTGGGCAGACCCTTGAAGCAACGGAACAACAATATAGCACCCTCTTCCTTGGTTTTCTTGTCGTCCGAGGCAATCTTCTCTTTGGCCTCGGCAAGCATGCGGGTAACAAGTGTGCGTTGGGTTTTTACGAGCTCCTCTACCTTGGGACAGAACTCCTCAAACATTTGGTCTTCGCCCTTGGGGGTAGGACCCGATATAATCAAGGGAGTACGGGCATCGTCGATAAGTACCGAGTCGACCTCATCGACAATAGCATAGTTGTGAGGACGTTGCACGAGGTCTTGAGGGTTGCCCGCCATGTTGTCGCGCAAGTAGTCGAAACCAAACTCGTTGTTGGTACCAAAGGTAATATCGGCCTCATAGGCTTTGCGACGAGCCTCTGAGTTGGGTTGGTGCTTGTCGATACAGTCTACCGACAATCCGTGGAACATATACAAGGGGCCCATCCACTCCGAGTCACGCTTTGAAAGGTAGTCGTTGACAGTAACGACATGCACACCATTGCGAGTCAAGGCATTGAGGAATACAGGCAAGGTAGCCACGAGGGTTTTACCCTCACCGGTAGCCATCTCGGCAATTTTACCTTTGTGCAGTACCACACCACCTATCAACTGTACGTCGTAGTGTACCATGTTCCAAGTCACCTCGTTACCACCGGCCATCCAGTGATTTTGGTATATAGCCTTGTCGCCCTCGATGCGCACAAAGTCGTGTACGGGAGCCAAGTCACGGTCGAATTGGGTTGCTGTAACCACAATCTCGGCATTCTCGGCGAAGCGACGCGAGGTCTCTTTTACTACAGCAAATACTTCGGGCAGAGCCTCATCCAATCCCTCTTCGAGCTTCTTGAGCACCTCTTTTTCGAGCTTATCAATCTCGCTCCACATAGGAGCACGCTTGTCATAGTCGGTATTCTCAATCTCGGCTTTGATTGTAGCTATACGCTTACGCTCAGCGGCTACGCGGTCTTGCAAGTTTTGCTTCACAACGTCGATACGAGCACGCAGCTCGTCATTCGACAATTTTTGGAGTTCGGGAAAGATAGCCTTAATCTTCTTGATATAGGGGTCTACCTCTTTGATGTCGCGTTGCGACTTGTTACCGAACAGTTTTTTCAGTAAGTCATTAAGTCCCATATATGGTTGTATTTATTTTCAATAAAAATAGGGGCGAGAATATACTTCTCGATAAAAACAGGTGCAAAAATAGTATTTTTTTTCGGCAGTGCCTAAAAAATAGACTATTAGATGCAATGCGAATGCATTATAAACTACAAAAATGGGTGTAGTATTATTTATACTCGATATTGAGCGGACGTGTAGTACATCCATTGGGGGCACGTATGCGCAATACTCGCGACACAGTGGGCGCAATAGAGGTCACGTCGATGGGATACTCTATCTTCTGTGCCTTTACATTGGGAGCCATGAGCATAAAAGGCGCAGAGACGGCATTGTGGCGCACATATTGGCGTGTATTGGCCTGATTTTCATATACAATCTCCCAACCGGGCACCAACTCAATAAATATATCGCCCGAGAGGTCGGCCGACATACCTCGACGCAAGCGGTCGGTGTGCTCGTTGGTGCTACGTAACAATACACGGTGTTGTGTGTACACATCTTGCACACCATCCATCTCTATAAGAAGTTGGGCTGCTTTCTCGCGCACATCTTCAAGCTCCATGTTGCAGTCTTTGATAAACCCACGATTGAGGTATATCTGATTGTGGCTATAACCCGCCACCCAATCACCATGGCCATACAATGCCATGAGATACATATTGAGCAACGATACCGCACGCCTGGGGTAGAACTCGCCCGACTCTATCTTGTAGAACGAAGGCTCACGACCTTCGCCTGTAAAGTAGCCTGTAGAGGTGATATAGACTACCGTATTCTCCAACCCCACAGTGCTATCTATTGCCTCAAAAAGACGACCAAGATTGGCATCCAATCGCACATAGGCATCTTGTAGCTCCAAGGCATACTTTTGCACCGTACCATTGTTATAGGGTGCAAGGGTATAGCCGATGGTTATCATGTCAAGCTGATCGCGCTTACCCAGCGATGCTCCCATAATCACATCGATCGACACGTCTGTCACCACATCATTGACCATGGGCGTGGTCTTGTATATGGCATATCGGTTGTAATCCTTGGGCGATATGGTGTGTGTAAAGGTTGTTGCCGACATGTGGTAGGGCAAGGCAGTATACTGCTCGGGAGTATACAGGGGCGACCATGAGAGCATAGCAAGTGTGTGCGCAGGACTATGCTTGTAGTAGGGATGCAACACAAATGCCGGAGCATCGGTATAATAGTTGGTCGTAACCCAGCGTCCGCTATTGTTGTCTATCCACATCGCACTATTGGCAATATGGCCTGCCGACATGATAGCCAACGAAGCATCGGGTGCTATGGAGTATACCCTACTCAGGCCATTACCCACGATTTTCACCTCATCGCTCAGCGTCGACACCAACAACGAGCGAGCCGAGAACTTGTCGGTAGTACCATTTCCGAGGTATTTGTTGTCATAAAGTATACTCCTATCCTTTCGATTGAATGTATCAAACACATCCTCGGCAACAACACCGTTATAGAATGGTATCGTACCGGTGTTTATGGCAGCAGCCGAGACGGCTCGGTCGAGGTAGGGAAAGTCAAACTGTACGTCGTCGCACACAAGACCCTCTTGCATAATGAGCTTAAAGCCTTTCTCTCCAAAGAGGTGTTGCAAGGCATAAAGGTAGTCGCTACGCAGTTGGTCGACGGTTATACCTACCACCAAGCGAGGTGTATCGGATGGAGCCTGTGCACTGACAGGTACTACTACCAACGAAAGCAATAATGAGGCGAGAACCTTATTCATTTTATCAAGTTTCTTTTATAGTAAAAAACAAAATTAAGCGAGCGTATGAGCGACACAGCCACCAAAGGCCACACCGCACTATCTACACACTGTACACCACACACCACCAATAGGGCAAAGAGTAGTATCAACACCACATTGACTGTATGGTACCACCTTGCAACAGGCATTGCCTTGCGCACATAGGGCAACACAGCCGGCATAATAGCACATGGAGTGAGCCACAAGGCGTGCAGGTTGAACGATGTAGCGGGATGCTCGGAGCATATAACAAGGAAGTATATAACAACTCCCGATAGGCACATGACTACACCCAAAAGCGTGTCGTACCAGCGCGACAGACGACCGGTGCGCACATCGCGCAGGGTAATAAAGATAGTAATAGCGAGTAACAACAAGGCACACGCCATGGGCGACAGATACCAAGGCGTAGGGGGATTGATAGGCACAACATCCGAATGGAACAACTCGCGGGTAGCCGACACCAAGCGACGCTCGTGCATGGTCGAGTCATTTACAACCACAGCCTCGTCACACGCACGTTGTAGCAACATAGGTACAAACATATGCTCGTGCCATGTAGCTTCACTATCAAGCTCACGACCCAAGGCCAAGTCTATACCAAAAGTGAGCCAACTATAATTGGCGCCATAATGACGTATCAACTCGCGAAAGGTATAGAGCGTATCGACAGGAGCATACACTACGTGCTCGCCCATGAGCGACAAGGCCTGCTCCACTCTATCGCGCGGACGCGTGGCACAGTTGTCATACAGGAAGTTGTAGCGATATACCCTATTCTCGGCACGGGCATTGATACACAACGCATCAAAGAGGGCCTCGCGCTGGGCATGCGTCAAGTTCAACTCTTGCTCATATACCGTAGAGCCACGCATTACATAGTCGATGAGAAAATATTGGAAGTCGTACACCGCCAACATATAATCGGTGTGACCTTGGGTAAATTTCAAGATAAAATCGTCGGAAAAAGAAAATACTCCATAATTGAACACCAAGTCGAAGCCGTCGACACCACTGCGCTGCACACGCATAGCCGAGTGACCAAACAACTGATAGACCTCGGGGCCGGGAGCACAAGTAATGAGCGAAACACGAAGCGTATCGGTCGAGACGTCATCACAAGGAGTAGCCACCGTCGATGTTGCACGCATGCCCAACACCACTGATAGCATAGCTATAACCGTAAAAAATCGCAATTTTCGCAACATTTGCACTACTTGTATTATTCTCTTTTAAAAATCGACGGTAAAGGTACGACAAATAACCCAAAATGAACGATTCGCGACGTGTGTTTTTGTGTTTTTTATACAAAATAGACCGAATCAAAACTGATTTGACTCGGCCCATTTGGCTCGCATATTCAAGCGAGATATAGATGATAGACCCCTACAGAGGACGTCGGCAATACTCGGGGTGCTGCAACAAGAAGGCTTCTACATCCTTCATCATTTGCGTGTAGTAGAGTTCCATACTCTCAAACGACTTGGCATAGGTGGGGTGATAACTGTCTATTACCACCTTGCGTGCAGAGGGGGAGTAACAGACCCAAGCATCTGACGAAAACTGTAGCAAATCGGGCAGATAGTGAGTCTTGACGAAATCTTTTATCGCCCCTCGGCCTCCACAACAGAGTATGATATGTGCATCATACATCGCAATCTGCTCCAATAGGAATGGTGCATATCGCTCCATGTGAGACTTCAGCAAGGTATCTTCTATCGAAGATGCACCTATCTGCTTCTTGCAATTTACTCGCGCTATAGGCGCTGTAGCATAGTGCTCGCGCAACGCCTCCCAATCGGGCGCTTGCTCATACGAGACAATTTTGCCACCCTGTAGAGCATTGAGCAAGGCATACGACCACAAGGTGAGGTTGCGGAGAAAAGGCACCGGTGAGGCCACGACATCGGCACCGGTGTGATTCTTGCGAGCAGTCTCGATGCGTATATCGTCCAATCCACTCTTCCGCGTAGTATCTTTGGTCAATATCAACAAGCGACATGGCGCTTCGTTCCACAGCGATGTTTCATTGCCCGAGCGTCGCTCCCAGCAACCACCCACTTGCTCATACTCACCTCGAAACAACACGCCATCGTAGGCGAAGTCGACCTCGGGGTCGATACCATCCGACACCCGATAGGCCTCTTTCCACCTGGCAAATAGCGCCACTTCTCTTTCTTTGTACGTCACCACAGAATTACTTCTTTTTCGATGACAATACTGCACCAAGACCACATCCTATCATAGCACCCACCAATACAACAGGAAGTGTTACAGAAGCACCCACCACCCCGGCTATAGCGGCGGCTGCACCACCACCTATTGTTGCACATGTACTTGCTGCGGTAACCATCTTTTTTGTTTCAGAACTTTGATTGCTCATAATTTTACGTTTTAAAGTGTGAATAAATATATTTTAAGTCTATTTCTTTGTTTTCTCTTCTCGATTTAACTCATCGGCTATTTCTCCATCCGGATCCAATAAGTAGCGTAACTCTTTAATTGTCTTTTGTAGCAGTTTCAGAAATTTGTTTCTTTGCATCAACAAGAGTTCGTCAATGCTGTACTCACTTAGTTTTTTGCTCATTTGTGATTTTGTATAATAAAATTCAACATTCTATCGCCAACCAATAGTTGTGACGTATTACCACTACGCACATAGAGTTCGTTTTTCACCAATACTATCTCGTTCGAGCGAGGCACTCGTATGTGGCACAGCGTGTGTGCGGCATGTTGCTCAAACTCGATTTGAATATTGAGATATAGATTGGTATTGGTCGATTGCTTAATGATATTGCGCAACATGTTGGAGAATTTATCCATCGAGCCATACTTCTCTATAAGCCTTTCACAGCCAACTACTTTTTTATCGTCAGATACACCCATTGTAATAGTCCCCCCTTTGTTGTTGGCAAAGGCGCCTATAGCAGTCAGTATCTCGGGCTTGTTAAGTTCCACCTCACAGCACTTGTACTCTATGGTTTCCGACTCATCGGGCAAAAGGCTCTCACCTGCAATTTGAGCAAGTTGTACAACAGAGGTTGCTGTGTTGTCATAGCCCCCCAACATATATCTCTCTATCTCCCATAGACGAGATGGCGGGTAGGTGTCAAGGTTGCGATAAATGCGACGCTTGAGTTCTTGAACAAGATCATCCTGTAGTATGTGTGAGAATGTCGTAGTAGAACGTTTGGATGGTATATAATTGTATACGTCGTGCGACGGATAGACATAAGTTGCATTGTTGCGATTCTCGATGTAGAGATATACATATTGTCCCAAACAGAGATAGCCATCGGCGTCTCGCTCATGTTCGGGCATAGAAATTTTGCCCTCATCGTAACAGTGGATGGGGCTTCGATAGAGTTCGCCCGCTTCGTTGTCGAAGTAATAGTAGCGGGCATCTCTTTTTACAAGTCTATATTTATTCATAATAGAAGTTATTAATCATTTTATCCATGTCGCAGCTTCGATAATGGCGAAAAAAAAGCGACAGATTTCGTTTTGAAATCCATCGCAAATTTATCATGAGCCTACGGGCCCTCAAATGACGTCAATTTATTTTCCCAAAAACATCGGCCATGATTTGCTTTATATATTTTTCAACCTCAATATCTATCGCCTTGTGTCCGTATTGCTTACGTATTTCATCAAACACACTACCACCCGACGACAACATAATGGGCGAGAAAAGGCTCCAAGATATATTCTTAATCTCTACGCGCACTATCTTTCCATCTCTTACCATCTCTTTTACTTCCTTTATTTTCGTCGTTATTCTATTACTAAACTCGGCAACAATCTCGGCAAAGTCGCAATTTTCCATTCCGTTTACAATCCAACATTTTTCATACAAATGATACCGACGTATGATGTCGTTACGCAACAATGTATCCATAAATTTTTCAAAATAGGTCACAGCGTCAGGACAATACATAGAGGTATCTTTGAGTTGCTCTATAACAGCATTGTATTCTTTATTGGTATATCGTGTATGTACAGCGTTCTCTTTCTTGCGACCTCTCTTAATCTTCTTGGCAATAGGCTCTTTCATTATCAAATCGTAGTTTTCATCGTCCAAAAACCACCGATACACATTTCTTATAATCTTGGTAGCAAGTGCAGCAACGTCTTGCACACTTTCCTCCTCACCCAGACGAAACCAAAAGGGCCAATAGGTGCGATCGCTCACATTATCGGTGGGTATTTCGCGATCGGAAAAGTCCAAGTCAACAAATGTGTTATTAAGAGCCTCTATCACACGCTCTCTGATGTGTTGCCACTCGTCATTGCACTCCTCGACCTGTGTAGCTATTTTCCGACGATTATGAAGCGTGCAACGGCAACCAAAGTATATACCATAGGCAAAATTATAGGGATCGAACTCTACCAAGAATTCATATTCGCGACCACCACGACCTTTGAGCGACAACGCTCCGCCATCGTTACTGAGCTTGTACATTATAATAGGGTCTATAGCCTTGTCTCGCACATGGTTATCACACACAAAGTCGGGATGCTCGTCCAACACATTTATTCGCTCAACATAGCGATTGATACATTTCTTCACCAACTCTTTGGTTATTACTTTTATCTCTTCTCTAACACTCTTATTTGTTGCACCCATATTTTACAAAACTTACAGTAGTCATACCTACAAAGGTATATTATTGAAATAAACAATCAAAGTTCTCAATGGCATTTTCTGCCTATACCGGCACAGCAAGCACTATTTGCGAATAAAAAATAAGTAAACTTATTTTGTTCTCCTCTCTCATTTGGCTATCTTTGCCCATAGAAATACCAAAAAGTTATGAAAAGAAAAACTTTATTATCGATCGTCGTATTGCTCTGCTCGACAATGGGAGCCATGAGCCAAGTTATAAACCTACCAGCACCCGCGTTGAGCGATACTGCAACCCTAAAATATGCCCTCGAAAATCGACACTCTACTCGCGAATACAGCGCCAAGAAACTCAACCGACAAGAAATTGCCAACATCTTGTGGGCCGGTTGGGGATATAACCGCAAAGACAAGCGCACAGCACCCTCGGCCATCGACCGCCAGGAGATTACTCTCTATGTGTGTACACAAGAGGGTGTGTATATGTATGATGCCGAGAACAATCGTCTTGAGACAATTTCCAACAAAAATATTATGAAATTGTGTGGCAAGCAACCCTTTGTAGAGACCGCAGCCGCCAACATTATCTATGTGTGCAACAAGGCCGTAAGCGTAAATGCCGAGATGACCGGTGTGTGTTGCGGTGCCATATCGCAAAATATTGCCCTTTATTGCGCCACCAAAAACATTGGTAATGTAGTGCGTGCCTCTTTCGATAACGATATTCTGCGTCAACAGCTCAAGCTCTCGGGCGACAATGTTGTTGTATTGACTCAAAGCATTGGCTATCCTGCCAAATAACTCCCGATGAAGCGCTCGACCACAGCTCTGCTCTTTGTTCTTGCCACGCTACTTTGGGTAGCGTGCTCTTCACCATCCGATAAGAATCCATATCCCGATGATGAAGAGATTCTGTATATCGAGACAGATAGTCTCCTTGCCGAACAAAATGTCGAAATAGAGTACATGAGTCGCCACAAGAAACTGTCGAGGGGTTATGGTCGCACATTCAACGACAAGAACGATGTCCACCTCGGCATGGCCATGAAGTATGGCTCGGAGCCCCTGCAAAGTCTCGAAGAAGCCAGCCGTTGCACCTTCTTTGAGCTGGCCAAGGTCGATAGTTGCCAATACTACACCATCAAGCGTCTCACCCACTCGGCGCCCTACCTCACGCCACGCTCCAAGTGGATGCTCATGACCATTGGCAAGAACTTCCAAGACTCTATAGCCTCGCAATACAATGCCGAAGGCTACCAAATCATCGTAACAAGCCTGCTACGCACCGACGACAGCATTCGCCGTCTGCGTCGTCGCAACGGCAATGCCAGCAAAAACTCGGCTCACCGCTACGGCACTACCGTTGATATTTCATACATACACTACAATCGCGCCGAGGGTAGCAAATACATACCCGAATATCGCCTTAAAGAGACTCTGGCCGAAGTACTCTACGACTTGCGTCGTGAGGGTAGATGTTATGTAAAGTACGAAGTAAAGCAGAGTTGCTTTCACGTTACTATGTGGTAACACAAACAAGAAAAACAATGAATATAAAGAATATATTTCTTTCTATCGCAACTTGCATCGTTACTGTATGGTGCATAGGATGTAGCCAGAAATCGACATCCGACAACTCGACCTACAACGAGACACCTATTGCAATAGAATATGCACAAGGTTTCAAGATGGCGCAAGGCAATGGCTACCTACGCATCGACATCATCAACCCATGGGATACAACCCGCCTCTTGCGCACATATATACTCGTAGATACAACGGCTCAACTGCCAGCTCAACTGCCCGATGGCACTATCGTGCGCACGCCATTGCACAACTCGCTTGTGTTCTCGTCGGTACACTGCAGTTTGCTTGCCGAGCTTCAGCGTCTCAATGCCATAGGTGGTATATGCGATAGCGAGTATAACTACATCGAAGAGTTGCAGTTGCGCTTGCAAGCCGGAAGCCTGGCCGATGCGGGCAACTCTGTATCGCCCGATATCGAACAGATTATAGACCTCAACCCCGATGCCATATTACTCTCGCCCTTCGAGAATTTGCGTCATGACCGACTCGAAAAGACCGGTATTCCCATTATCGAGTGTGCCGATTACATGGAAAACACACCCTTGGGACGTGCCGAGTGGATACGCCTCTTTGGCCAATTGTATGGCTGCACCGAACTTGCCGACTCGCTATTTGAGAGCATAAAAGAGTGTTACCTTACTACAGCTCAAAAGGTTGCATCTGTACAAGAGAAGCCCACAGTCATCACAGAGCGACGCATAGGACAAGTATGGTATGTACCAGGCGGAAAGAGCTACATGGCTCGCCTCTTGTGCGATGCAGGTGCCGAATATCCTTGGAGTGACAACAACAATACAGGCTCTATAGCCTTGTCGTTTGAAAATGTATTGGAGCGCGGACAAGATGCCGACCTGTGGCTCATCAAATACAATGCTGCTCAAAACCTCACATACAACGACCTTAAACAAGAGTATACACCCAACTCACGCTTCAAGGCATTTGAGCAACGACGCATATATGGCTGCAACACACAATATATGCGCTACTATGAGGAGACACCGTTCCACCCCGAGCGTCTGCTACAAGACCTGGCGGCTATGTTCCACCCCTCGCTTTTTGCCACCCACACCCCCTATTACTTCTTCCCATTAGATGAATAAAAAGTGTAACATATCATACAGCACACTGCTCATTGCAGTATTGGCCCTGCTCACAACCTTGCTGTGGATAGGCAACCTCTTTGTAGGATCGGTAGCCATACCCGCCGAAGAGGTAATCAACGCCCTCACAGGGGAGCCTTGTACCAAGGAGAGCTGGCGATATATCATTGTCGAGTCGCGCATACCGCAAGCCATCACGGCTTTGCTGGCAGGTTGTAGCCTTGCTGTTGCAGGATTGTTGCTACAAACCACCTTCAACAACCCCTTGGCAGGCCCATCTATACTTGGCATTGACACAGGTGCAGCACTGGGTGTTGCCCTTGTGATGCTTGCCGGTGGCTCATGGATTGCAAGCAGTGGTATCTCGGGCTTCTTTGCCACTATCTTAGGTGCATTCTTGGGAGCTGTAGCGGTGCTGGCAGTGATACTTTTCTTCTCGACCTTTGTACGCAACAACCTCATGCTGCTCATTATAGGCATGATGGTGGGCTACCTCACCTCGTCGCTCATATCGTTGCTCAACTTCTTTGCAAGCGCCAATCAAGTACACGCCTACACCATGTGGGGCATGGGCAACTTGGGGGGCGTATCGCTCGAACAATTGCCATGGTACTCCGCGGCATCGGTGTGCGGATTGCTCATCGCCTTCTTGCTCGCAAAACCCCTCAACGCCATGCTTTTGGGCGCACGATATGCCGAAAATCTGGGTGTAAACATCGCCCTCACACGCAACCTCTTGCTTCTGGCTACGGGCTTACTCACAGCTACTACCACTGCATTTTGTGGCCCTATCACATTTATAGGACTCTCCGTACCCCATATAGCCCGCTTGCTCTTGCGTAGCAGCAACCACAATACCCTGCTACCGGTCACCATGCTATGTGGCGCTATCGTGCTGTTATTGTGCAATATGCTCAGCGTGCTACCGGGCAGTCATGGCATCATACCCATCAATGCCGTCACTCCCCTCATCGGAGCACCTGTCATTATATATGTTATTGTAAACCAAAAGAAAATCAATTACTTCAACGGATGAAATCGGCCCCTGTCATATCGGCTCAACACCTCGACATCGGCTATCATACCGGTAGAGAGGGTGTGAAACGAGTACACACCAACCTCGACATCAAACTATACCCCGGCGAGCTCACCTGCTTGTTGGGTGCCAACGGTGCGGGAAAATCGACCCTTCTGCGCACCCTTTCGGGCGCACAACCACCTCTATCGGGCAGTGTATGCATCAATGGTAGACCCCTCAAAGAGATAGACCGACATACCTTGTCGCAAACCATCGGTGTAGTACTTACCGACAAGACTGCCATAGGCGGACTCACCGTGCGCGAAGTTGTAGCCCTGGGACGCCAGCCACACACAGGCTTCTTTGGCATCTTATCGGCACATGACAAGCATATAGTAGATGAAGCTCTCAATGCTTGTGGTATTGCCGACAAAGGCACTCGATACATGGCGTCGTTATCTGACGGCGAGCGTCAAAAGGTAATGATAGCCAAAGCCCTGGCACAAGAGTGCCCCATTGTACTGCTCGACGAGCCTACTGCATTTCTCGATATAGTAAGTCGCATCGAGGTCATGTCGCTCTTGCACCGCATCGCCACCGAGCACCACCGCGCCATACTACTCTCTACACACGATATAGAGCAGGCACTTGTGCTCAGCGACCGCTTGTGGTTACTCTCGCGCGAGAAAGGTCTCTCCTCGGGTGTTACAGAAGACCTCATCCTATCGGGTTGCCTCGACACGCTCTTTCCACACAGCGACATCCACTTCGACCCCCTACATGGCAGTTACTACCCCACTGTACACAGGCACAAATCAGTAACTGTTGTATGCCACGACGAGACTTTGCTCCATTGGGCCATCAACCTCCTCAATCGCAACGGCTACGGAGCCACACTCGACAATACCTCTCCCAGCCACACAATATTGCGCATAGAGAGTCGCAACCTCATCCATTGGCAAGAGGGCGCAACCACAACCACCCTCCACTCATTTGAGGAGTTGGTACAACAAATTCAGAGGCAATAAAATATCTTGCGATTATGCACGACCTTGCGCACGTGCTATAGCGTAGCGCAGGGCGAAACCTATGTGACGCAGAGCAGTAGAGATTGTGCCATAATGATGGCACATGACAGCAAAGCGCTCCTTGAGCGAAGCGCGGTGATGACGCGTTGTTTCGCCTTCGTTGAGGTAGTCGATGAGTGTAAGATGAGTATTGAGCAACTCGTCGGTCTGCTTCATGCAACGTATGCACCAATCTACATCGGCCGAATAGCGATACTTCAAGTCATACAAAGGCGCTATATCACGACGGGCGATAAAAGCCTGATGACACACCAACATACCTTGTTTGAAACTGCGCCAAGAGAGTTTCTCGGGAGCTTGCAAGCGACGCATCATCAAGAAGTTGCGATTGGCATCGACAATGGCAGTCTCGCCATATACTACCCCGGGGCGGTTGTTGCCTATCGCCTCGGCCACACGCTGCAAGGTATCGGGAGCGTGGAACGAATCGCCGGCATTGAGAAATATGAGATACTCGCCGGTAGCCATTTTCAAGCCCTTGTTCATGGCATCGTACAACCCCTTATCCGGCTCACTCACCATGCGCACAGGCAGTTGCGAAGCCTCAACAAGCGCCACGGTATTATCGCGCGAAGCTCCATCCACCACAATATACTCATAGTTGGTAAAAGTCTGCTCCTCGACACTACGCAAGGTTGCAGGCAATGTCGTTGCGGCATTGAACGTGATAGTGATGATAGAAAATAGAGGTTGTGCCATAATTGTATGATTGTGGCTGTAAAGATACAACAAAGAAACGAATGCCGACGTGCGATAAAGAGAAATTCTCTACTCGAAATAGAACGAGAGAATAATCATACTCGCCACCATCTTCTTGAGAGAGTCGGTATACTTGATATCGGTGGGATTGGGAAACTCGCGGTTGCGGTCGAGCGCATCGGTGAGACCTATACAAAACTTCACCTCGGGAATAAACTTGAAGTATGGCATATAGGTGTCGCAACCAAAGGCAAAGGTTACGTAACAGTCGAACTTGTTCATCTTCAAGAAAGAGTTCTCCTCCTTGGCCACATCAAGCGTACCCATCAATCCGGCCGATATATAGGGACGAATGTTATCCCAACGCTTGGCACTAAACTTGAGGTCGAGAGGTAGCACTACATAGTTCGACTTGATATTTTGCGACTGCATGAGTCCTGTGTTGTATTCGCGAAACTTCACCACCTTGTTGCCAAAGAAAATACCGGGCGAAAGGCGCAAGTTGAGGTGCGGACATAGATAGAGGTCGGCCATGAGGTTGACACAGAAGCCCGGCGAGAACGAAGGAACCTCCATATACCATGTTTCACCCTCGGGTGTAGTATAACCGTTGTGCGTAAAGGTAAGGTCTTGTACATGTGTACCCACCGAGAAGCCAAAGTGAACGAGCTTATTGTCGACAAACGGCAGATTTTGCAACTTGCGACCACGACCACCGGGCTGAGCAGTTGCAACACACGCACCTATGACGACAAAAGCCGCCACAAGCAGGTATTTTATATATCTACGCACGTACATAACTAAGCTATAAACGACATTTCGCACGCTTTATTGTTTGCAAGGGCGAAAAAGAGTATTTTTTACTTTATAAAACAACCCGCGCACCGCCCTACAGGGCAGTGCGCGAGGTATTATTTTACTACTTTATCTAAATCGATACGATATACTACTCGCCTTTGTGGCTGAAGTAGTAGTCGAGCACGTCGTGCGCTGCGGTAAATGAGCTCTGCATATTGGTGAGAATGCGGTGCTCCTTCTCGTCCAACAACTCGCGTATCACGGGGTCATTGTAGAAATGGTTGCGCAACTTCTCGTCGATGGTTTCATACATCCAATACTTGGCTTGCTCCTGACGCTTGTGGTCGAAATAGCCATTTTTGTGTACAAAGTCGAGATACTCGTATATCATATCCCACACCTCGGCAATACCCAACTCGTAGTAACCCGAATAGGTGAGCACCTTGGGCGACCATCCCGATGGGGGCAAGGGGAAGAGGTGCAATGCGTTGCGGAACTGAGCTTGGGCGAGCTTGGCACGCTCTATGTTATTGCCATCGGCCTTGTTGATAACAATACCGTCGGCCATCTCCATGATACCACGCTTGATACCTTGCAACTCGTCGCCTGTACCGGCCAGTTGTATAAGCAAGAAGAAGTCGACCATCGAGTGTACGGCGGTTTCGCTTTGGCCCACACCCACAGTCTCTACAAAAATATTGTTGAATCCGGCAGCCTCGCACAACACAATGGTCTCACGAGTTTTGCGAGCCACACCACCCAACGAACCGGCCGAGGGGCTGGGGCGAATGAAGGCGTCGGGGTGTACCGACAGCTTCTCCATACGAGTCTTATCGCCAAGGATACTACCCTTTGAGCGCTCGCTACTGGGGTCGATGGCAAGTACGGCAAGCTTATTGCCGGGTTTCTTGAGTACATGCAGACCGAAGGCATCGATAGAGGTACTCTTACCGGCACCCGGCACACCTGTGATACCAATGCGCACCGAATTGCAGGTATGAGGCAAACATTTCTCAATTACCTCTTGGGCCAATGTGCGGTGCTCATAGAGATTGCTCTCTACCAACGTTACAGCTTGGCTCAGGAGCGAAAGATCGCCTTTGAGAATACCCTCGACATATTCACCGGCAGTATACAACTTGCGACGAACACGCTTCTTGAGGTAGGGGTTTATTGAGGGCGGTTGTTCTATTCCTTTGTTTACGGTAAGACCGGCATACAAATCATCATTCTCGGGATGTTCCATAGTGTATGTTTTTGAGTGTATATTCGTTGTATAGGTTTATCGTAGCTCGGCAGTGATGCGAATCGATTGCGAAGGATTGGTAGGGTCGTTGCTCACGATAAAAATCTCGCTCAGCAATGTATTCGACCGCGCACGCATAGGATCCA
>JAFZFQ010000045.1 GCA_017555825.1 Bacteroidaceae bacterium
CAAGGCTGTGCTTATGCACAGCCTTGTTGCGTTATAGTGAATATGGGTCTATTCGTGGCAACGAATGTCGCGAATGAGGAGCTGGATATCGTCGCCTCCTCGTTGGTTGTCCTCGATAGTATAGCATATATCAAAGGGCTTGCCACTCTTGATGTAGTCGTAATACTTCTTCTTGTTGAAGGCTATACCATTGAGTATGTGACTCGACTTGCTATCTATCAATTCGAGTTTGAGGTGCTCTTGTTGGCGACCCACCAATCGCGATGTGCCAAAGTCGCATACCGATGGGGTGTAGAATGTGGGCTTGTTATTGCCGGGACCAAAGGGGTTGAATTGACGCAACAAGGTGATAAATTCGGGGGTAATTTCCGAAAAATCAAGTTGTGTATCGATGTCGATTTGGGGGGTTGTTTGTGTGGGTTCGATGTTCTCGGCAACATATTCCTCAAATCGTTGTGTAAACTCCTTGATATACTCTTCCTTGAGCGAAAGTCCTACGGCATAGGTGTGTCCGCCAAAGTTTTCCAAGAGGTCGCGACACGACTCTACTGCCTTATATATATCAAAACCTTGCACCGACCGAGCCGAACCGGTAGCCAATCCGTCGGAGAGTGTGAGTACCACAGCCGGTCGATAGTATATCTCGGTAAATCGCGAAGCCACAATGCCGATAATGCCCTTGTGCCAATCTTTGTTGTATATAACGATAGAGCGACGGTTGGCAAGGTCTATACGACTTTGCAATATCTCATTGGCCTCCTCAGTAATGCGCTTGTCGAGCTCCTTGCGGTCTTCGTTATATTGGTCTATCTCGCAGCTCTTGCGGTAGGCCTCGTTGTAGTCGCGCGATACGAGCAGGTCGACAGCTTCACGACCCGATTGTACACGACCCGAAGCATTGATGCGAGGGCCTATCTTGAAGATGATGTCGCTGATGTTGATGCTCTTCTTGCTTTGCAATTGACACACGCGGATGATAGCTCTCAATCCCACGCTGGGGTTGCTGTTGAGGCGGCGCAATCCGTGGTAGGTGAGTATGCGGTTTTCGCCTGTAATGGGTACAATGTCCGATACGATACTCACTGCTACGAGGTCGAGCAGAGGCTCCAGGTCGCCTGCCACGTCGAGACCATTGCTTATGGCAAATCCCTGCATGAATTTGTATCCTACACCGCAACCCGACAGGTGCTTGTAGGGGTAGGGCTCATCCTCCATCTTGGGGTTGAGGATGGCTGTTGCGTCGGGTAGTTGTGCGTCGGGCACATGGTGGTCGCAGATGATAAAGTCTATACCCTTGGTGCGGGCATAGGCAATGCGCTCGACGGCTTTTATACCACAATCGAGTGTAATGATAAGCGATATACCATTCTCGGCGGCGTAGTTAATACTCTTGGTAGATATGCCATATCCCTCCTCATAACGGTCGGGTATGTAGTAGTCTATGCCCGAGTAGTAGTTGAGCAGGTATCTGTACACCAATGCTACGGCGGTAGTACCATCTACATCGTAGTCGCCGTAGATCATAATCTTTTCTTTTGCCCCGATGGCTGCATTGAGCCTATCGACAGCCTTTTGCATATCCTTCATTAAGAAAGGATCGTGCAAGTCGCTCATAAGGGGCTTGAAAAACTTCTCCGTTTCTTCGGGAGAAGTTACCCCTCTCTGTGCAAGCAACTTACATATCGTTGGGCACTGAGGGTATCTCTCCTCCAGCGTCTTGCTTATAAGCTCTTGTTCCGATGTTAGGGGCAAGTAGTTCCATTTATTAGTCATTTATGTGTTTTTTTATTTTTTATCTATCTCATAAGGCCACTGCGGGCAGTTGCCTTGTCGTTGGGGAGATGGGGTACTCTTTGCTCCTTGTTTGCGAGGGGTATCAGAATATTGTTTTGGTGTTCTTCTCCATCTCTCAGGAGGGTTGCAGTGCTGTTATTGAGGAATACAACTACTCGTTGCCTCACACCTATACTCCTGAATAAGTGCTATTCACAGATGCTTTTTATATATTTTGCGATAGCATGCAGTATTATGTAGGTCGATTGTGTCCGCCGACACTTTATACCCATATTACAATTATTGCCGTAAAGTTACAAAAACATATCTAATAATAAGAGCGATATTTGTATTATTTCGGGATAATATGAAAAAAAAATAACTCCAAATAAAATTTTTTTTCTCATTTGTGTGAACTTCTTTGCGTGTAGGCTGTTTATATGGTAAAGTCTAACAAAATAAATTTTATTTATGAAATATTCCTTGCCTGCACTATCATACAACGATGCTGCTCTTGAGCCTACTATGAGTTGTGAGACAGTTGAGGTGCATTATCGACGCCATGAGCAGGCCTATATCAACAAACTCAACGATATGATAGCCGGCACCGACTATGAGGATATGTCGTTGGAGGATGTTATACGCTCGTCGAGTGGAGCATTGTTTAACAATGCGGCCCAAGTGTGGAACCATATATTTTACTTCAATACTCTCTCGCCTCGTGCGCAACGTCGTCCTACCGGAAGCCTCTTGGCGGCTATAGAGCGGCACTGGGAAACCTTTGAGAACTTCTGCGAAATCTTTGTGCAGAATGGAGTATCGCTCTTTGGCTCGGGGTGGGTGTGGCTGTGTAGCGACGATCATGGACACTTAGGTATCCGTGCGCTGAGCAATGCCGGCAATCCTCTTGTTGAAGGGCTCACTCCGTTACTTGCATTTGATGTGTGGGAGCATGCCTATTACATCGACTATCGTAACCGTCGTGACTCTCATTTACATCGTCTATGGGCTATTGTAGATTGGAGTGTGGTAGAGAAGCGATACAAATTTTAGCAATCATATTTACAACCATGCGTGAGCATGGTCTCTATATAGCACTTTTATAAGCATAATGTGATGAATTCCTAAGGGTGGGTGTGTTGCGTGAGTAACCACCCACACGCTCTTTTATATAGGGCTGTCTATTGCTTCTTGCGTTTGTTGGCACGTAGGTCTTCGGCTATAGCCCAGTGATTGGCTGCCATGTCGGTGAGTCCCAGGCGCATAAATGCATCGCCCAGATGCTCGTGAGCTGTGGCATGTTGTGGCTTTTGTGCTACGGCCTTGGCAAAGTCCGATGCTGCACCTTCATACTCGTGGCACTCATATCTTAGTTTGCCACGATTGTAGAGTGCTTTGAAGTTGAGTGGGCTGAGTTTGATGGCTTCGTTGAAGCAAGCCATGGCCTCTATGCCCTCGTTGGTGTCGGCAAGTGTCACACCCTTGCGCACCCAAGCGTCTACAAAGGTGGGGTCGAGCGTGAGTGCCTTGTCGAAGTTGGCCAATGCTGCACGATAGTCGCGTGCCTTTACAACGCACTCGTTGCCCATCAAGTAATATTCGTAGGCATATTGTCGCAGGGCTTCGTTGCGCTCGTTGTTGGCTTGGCGTAGGCGTGCATTCTCTTTTTTTAGGCGACGGATGATGCCCAACTTGTTGCGTATAAATCGACGTATAACGGGCTTTTCGATGTCGTATCGCAAGTGTATGGCTTTGAAGAACTCGTCGAGAAATAGCTCCATGTCGTCGTGGTCGAAAGCTTCGACTGCTGCATGATAACGGCGGTCGGCCTCGGCTTGTTGTAGTGCGTTGTCTATCAGCTTCTTGTTGTTGAATATCTGACTAAATCGCACAACCTCGGCATTGACAAAGATGTCGCGTGAGGTAATGGGACGTGTGAGGGTGATGCCTTCGAGCGAGGTGCATCGGCTTAGGGCTACGTAGGTCTGTCCGCCGGCAAAGGCTCCACCTGTAAAGTCTATAATCACACGATTGAAAGTAAGACCCTGGCTCTTGTGCACGGTGATAGCCCACGCAAGGCGCAGGGGGTATTGTTTGTATGTGCCCAGCACCTTCTCTTCTATGCGTTGTTCCTTTTCGTTGTAGCTATATTTTATGTTTTCCCACAAGGCCGGCTCTACGATGTGCTCGTCGCCATCTTCGAGTATGATGCTTATGCGATGATCGTCGGTAATGTCCGACACGATACCTAACGAGCCATTGACCCAACGATGTTCGGTATCGTTCTTTATAAACATTACCTGTGCGCCTATTTTCAGTTCGAGTCTCTCGGGAGTGGGCAAGCTGTTGGTGGGGAAGTCGCCCGTTACCTCGCCCTCGAATGTCATTATATGACCGTCGAGCGCCTCCAAATGCTCTTCATTGATGGCATCTACCTGGTCGCGCCGTGTGGCAAGTGTTATAGAAAATTCCTCTTCGCTTGCAGATGTTGAGAGAGCTCTGTAGCGACTGTTGAGCTGCGCAAGTTCAGCACTGCCGGCTTTGTTGCAACGTATCTTGTCGAGCAGATCTATAAACTGAGGCTCGGTCTGGCGATAGGTCTTGTGTAGCTCAATGGGTACAAGCGAAATCTCGCGAAATACGCGCGCCGAAAAGAAAAATGGCGTGTTGTAGAATCGTGCCAAAATGTCGCGCGTATCGGCTGTAACAACGGGTTCGAGCTGGTATATGTCGCCTACAAAAAGCAGTTGTTTGCCACCAAACGGGGTGCGCATATTGCCCGAGAATACACGTAGCACGCGATCCATAAAGTCTATCATGTCGGCGCGCACCATAGATATTTCGTCGATGATTATGAGTTCTACCTCTTTGAGCAACTTGCGTTGTGTCTTGTTGTACTTCAGCAGGTCGTATATGCGGTTGTTCTGTACACTCAAGTCGGGGTCGTCGGGCATAAGCGGGCGAAACGGCATCTTGAAAAACGAGTGTATTGTGCTACCACCGGCGTTGATAGCAGCTATGCCGGTAGGAGCCAACACAACGTATTTCTTGCGTGTATGCTCGCAGATGTATCGCAAAAATGTCGATTTGCCTGTACCGGCCTTGCCGGTGAGAAATACCGACTGATGCGTGTATTGCAGTAGGGCAAACGCATCTTGAAACTCGGCATTGTCTGTGTCGATATCCTTGGCTATATTGTGGTACATGCTCATATTCAACGGTTGTGTTGCGATAAACAAATGTACGATTATTTTGCGAATTTTGCAGTAATCGACCTCTATTTTTAATTATATAAAAAACCGACTGCCATGCTGTGTGACAAGGCAGTCGGTTATATGGTACTTTATATAGTGTCGTTTAGAAGCGCAGGCCCAAGGTGACCTTGATCGAGTGGTTGTTCATGTTCAGTATCGTGTTTTCTCTGCCTGTTGCCATTCCTTCAAAAGCAAATATGCTGTAGTCTTGAGTACGGAAGACGTAGGCTGCATCGATAGAGAAATTGTTGAATCTATAACCCAAGCCACAAGTTATGTTGTGTACATCGCCAGGTACTTGGTAGTGACATATAGTACCCTCGGCCAGAAGCGGAGTGCTTGCTCCGGTGAAGTAGTTGTTGTCGAGGGGTGAGCTTTCGTAGGCATAGCCGGCTCGTGCGCTGAATAGTGGTGTAATGCGCCACTCGGCACCTATGCGCACGTTATGTACACCGCTTACCTCATTGTTTATGCAACGATTTACGTAGCTATAGTCTGAGTAGAGGTCCGAGTAATACATCTCGTTGGCAAATGTATATTCGTAGTCGGCACTGATGATACCCCATTTGTTGAAGATAATCGCCAAGCTACCCATTACATGCCAAGGAGAGGTAAATTGGTAGTCTATTTGGCCTATATCGGTCTGGTTGTCTATGCTGTTTTCGCTACCTACAAGTGTCTGTCCATCAACTTTGTCAAACTTGTATCCTACGGCTGCGCTATATACATCGCTCATGTCGTAGAAGGTGGGAGTGTGTACGGCTGCACCTATACGCAAGAAGTTGACGGGACGATAGATAAATCCCAATTTTGCACCTGCGCCCAAGCCCTTGGTGAGCAGATAGTTGCTCAATTCAAAGTTGCCGTTTGTCAAGCTGGTCTTGGTGCGGTTTTCATGGTTGTTGCTAACAGTGATGTCTTGCAACTCCTCTCCGTAATAGCTCTCTTGGTGGTAGTAGATGTTTGTTACATTGACACTCAAGCCCCAATAGAACACATCGTAGATATTTCCACTCACGTTGAAGTCGTACTCTTCAACATCGCCCGATGTGACATTTATAAGGTAGGCGTTGCCATGACTTTGTTTACTGTCGAAGATGGGTAGGTACATATTTTGTGAGCCGACACCCTGTGCTTGATGTATCAAGTTGGTGTTGTAGCCCAATACCGACAACCACGGCATATTGTTGTAGGGGTTGTATGATGAGGTGATACCCAAGTCTCCGGGAGGGCAATTGAGGCTCGATGTCTTTGAAGCTATCAACTGTGTGAGTGATGAACTTATGTTGTCCCAATCGGCACGATAAACATTGTTGTAGCTGGCTACGTTGTTGTAGGCAAAGCCAAAGTTCAAGTTGCGTAGTGCACCCTCCTTGAAGTTGATGGTACCTACCACACCCATGTTGTCGCCGGTAAAGTAGAAGTCGCTGTTGCGATTATCGTACATCGGCGAGCTTGTTCGGTTGTCGTAGAAGTTAAATCCGGCTGTAACCGATATTTCGGAACTGCGGTATACACCTATACCGGCAGGATTTTGTCGTATGGAAGTGAGGTCGCCACCCAGAGCACCAAAAGCACCGGCCATAGCCGAGTAGCGTGCAGTTCCTTTGGTCTGTGACGATATGTTGTTCAATGCATCTACTACTCCTTGACCCGATATAGTGATTGTCGTAGTGAGAATAAGTGCTGTAATTGCCAATAGTTTTCTCATAATGTATATGATACTGAAAAAGTTTTAGATTCTATTATCTGCGATTGCTACCGCCACCACGGCTACCACTACCGCGACTGCCACCGGTGTTGCCACCACTGTTGCGGCTACTGCCTGACGAGTGTGACGAGCCTATAGAGCTACTGTTACGTCTGCTACTTGATGAAGAGCTTGATGCTCCTACATTGCTACTACTGCGGTTGCTGCTTGACGACGAGCGTGACGAGTTCACACTGCTGTTGTTGCCTCGGCTATTGCTCGACGAGCGCGATGGGCTTACATTGTTGTTGCTACCACGACTACTATTGTTGTTTATGGTAGTGCGGTTGTTGCTTGTAGTGCCACGTGTGCCGGTGTTTATGTCGGCATTTCGGTTACTATTGCGACTGTTGGTCGGACGTGCGTTGATGTCGTTGGGAGTCTCTTTTGTGATGTTGTCGCCGTTTACAACGACTCTATTACCACGGGTTGAGGCTGCACCACGACGGTTGTCAGTCTTACTTGTAGCATCAAAAGTACCACCATATCGATTATTGTCGTTGCTGTCGGGACGTCTGTTGCCTGCTTGATAGCCGGGACGGTCGTGACCATAGTCGCCGGGACCACGTCCGTGGTGGTTGTAGTTATAACCATAGTCATATCCGTGATGATGTGGCGGGTGATAGCCGGGGTAATGGTGGTGATGATGATAACCAGGGTAGTACCAGGGATCGTACCATCCATAGTGGTGGTAGCCGGGATAGTACCAGGGGTCGTACCAAGGCGAGTACCAGCCGTAGTAACCATATCCGTATCCCCACGATCTCCATGCCCAACTTGAGTATGAGTAGGGCGACCATGAGTAGTTCCAATACCATGGATTGGTCCAAGTGGGTGTTACCCAGGCGTATGAGCCGTCGATATATACGTTCCAATCATTGCTGTCGAGCATGTATATAGTGCTGTAGGCAGGGTCGCTTATACTCACAGCATAGCGAGGATTGTAGAAACGGTGTATCTGTACGGTATATTCATAGTCGCTTTGCGAACCATTAAATCCGTTGAGGTAATATCCATCTTCCATTTGTACATAGAGGGTGTCGCCGGGAGCAACATCCGGGCTACTGTATACAAATGTGTTGTCTATCTGTACGCCCTCCTCGGCTACGGGTGCTTCGTACGAAGCATATCCATATCGACGGTTATACTCGTCTACATCGCGCTCTTGGCTGTAGTTGCTTTGTGATGCTTCGGGGGTATTGGTAGGAGTGGCTGTGATAGTGATAACTTCTTTTTCCAATCGAGCCTCTTCTATAACAGGATTTTTGTCGCCGGGTGTGTAGTATATGTCGTCCTCAATGTAATAGCTTTGAGCCATTGAGGGGCATATTGCGCTTATCATAAGCATTATCGTGGCGATAGATATAATTCTATTCTTCATATTTCATTCCTCCTATCTACGCAATTTGTTTTGATAATATGACAGTTTTTGTCGTAAATGGTTTAATACGTGGTGAATATATTTTTTGCACTCGGTTTTGCCTGTTGCTATGGCAACCGAATATACATATTCATGCAAAGATAGCTATTTTATCAATAAAACCTTGTTAAGAGACTTTTTTTAACTATTTGAATTACTTATTAATAAAAATAGAGGACCCCGTCATTTCGTACCGAGCCCTCATGCTTGTGCTGTTGATAAAATATCTATCTTATATACTGTCTCCGTTGTCTATGCAACATCGGTTTTATGCTCGCTCTCTTGTTCCTTCTCGGGGCGCAAGTCCATAGCTCCGAATATGAGGCTTATACCCCAATAAATAAATGCAGTGCCTATGAGAAAGTCGATGGCTATCATGGCCGAGAAGGGCGACATGAAAAATAGCGTGGATAGGATGAGTAGCAACAATCCATTGATGAGGTAGAGCCACCAAGTTGATCGATGACTCATCGACACAAATGCCGAAATGAGATTGCCGACACCTTTGTATAGAAAAACGAAGGCAAAAAAGTAGGGCAGTATCATGGCGCTGAAACCTATGTTGCTCAGCATCATGAAGCCTATAAAAACATCTATAATGCCACCTGCCAGCCACCATCCCCATCCGTGCAATTTGCGTGAGGTGTTGAATGCCATGATGAGCTGTGTGATGCCTATGAGTATGAGCATCCACAACAGTATGGTAGTGACTGTAAAGTAACCCACTGTGGGTGAGAATAGAAACCAGCATCCGCATGGTATGAGTATTATGCCGGGCAGTAGCAATATCCACCAGTAATGGGTCTTGCCCCAAAAGATTTGTTCGGGATTTTTCATGTTATCATATTTTGGTTTATATGATAACAACCGAGGTGCTATGCAAGTTTTTTAGAAATGCAGATAGAAATCTTGTGTCAACTTCTTGTATTCGTCCGAGTATTCTCCTGTGGCAGTCTGTATGGTGAGTATTTGCTCGGTGCAGGGTGCAAAGTGGTTGCGTTGCCACTCGCATAGTGCCCGCTTGGGCTGCTTGCGAGGTGTGGTGCGCACCATTGTCAAGCGCGATGCTCCCCATCCATAGAGCATAGCCGTGTGGTTTACCTCTTTATAGAGGTCGGCTGGTATGACAAGCGATAGGTTGCCATCGGGTGCAATAATGGCACGCGACAGTCTGAAAATGTCGTCGTATCGCAAAGTGGTTGTGTGTCGTGCCGTAGTACGAGCCGCATCGGGCGAGAGCAACGACTGCTCGAAGTAGGGTGGGTTGGAAATAATGGCGTTGAAGGGCTGTTTGAAGTGCTCGACCAGCCGAGTGAAATCGTCGTTTATCACCTCTATTCTATTGGGCCATGGGCTACGAGCTATGTTTTGTTGCGCTTGTTGTGCGGCAGGAGTATCTATCTCTATAGCCGTAACGGTAGTGTTGGGCGTGCGCTGTGCCACCATGAGCGACAGTATACCTGTGCCGGCTCCTATGTCCAATATATTGCCTTGTGCCGGCAAGTGGGCCCATGAGCCCAGCAATACGCTGTCGGTGCCCACTTTCATGGCACACAGCTCTTGGTGTAACTCAAATTGCTTGAACGTAAATTTGCTGTCGGACATAGTAGGTGATAGTGACCTTAATAAACTTTATCTTGTGCAAAGTAAATAAAAATATGCGTTAAATAGAATAAATAGGTGTGAGAATATATTTTTGGCACGCTACTTGTATAATATATGTATGCACTCCCAATAGGGTGTTTAAGGTGTCAGATATGTCAGTTTTCTGCCATATTGGCAACTTCATAATTATGTAACACATTAAATAGAAAAATATATATGTTTAACGACAACGACGAAAAAACTCCTATTATGCCTATTTTCGCCGAGATAAGTGGCTCGCTTGAAGAGGATACTGTAGAGCTCAAAACCGAAGATTTGCCTATACTCACACTGCGCAACATGGTTTTGTTCCCTCACGTAGCTATGCCTGTACTCATAGGTCGCAAAAAGACCCTTCGCCTCATCAAGGAGGCGCAACGCAAGCGCATGCCCATTGGTGTGGCGTGCCAAATTGATGCCGATGTCGAAGACCCTACTGTGCGCGACCTCTATCCTATCGGTGTGGTTGCCGAGGTGCTCAAAGTATTGGAGATGCCCGATGATACCACTACCGTCATTCTACAAGGCAAGCGTCGCATGAAGCTGGGTGAGCAAACTGCCGACGAGCCCTATATGAGAGCTCGATATACACTCATCGACGATGTATACCCACAGACTGGTGATAAAGAGTATGAGGCATTGATGTTGTCAATAAAAGAGTTGATGATAAAGATGTTGCGATCTGTTGGCGATACCGGCAAGGAGATGGCCTTTGCAGTAAACAATATCGATAATGCTACATACCTCACCAATTTTGTAAGTTGTAACTCGCCCCTCGAAGCGACCGACAAGCAAGCGTTGCTCGAAAAGGACAATCTCAAGGAGCGTGCTTTTGCGCTCTACGACATACTGAGTCGTGAGGTGCAGCTCATAGAGATAAAGGCCGATATACAATCGAAAACACGCGAAGGTATCAACCAGCAACAACGTGAGCATTTCTTGCAACAACAGATACGCACCATCCAAGAAGAGTTGGGTGGCGATGGTATCGAGCAAGAGGTGCAAGAGTTGCGCAACCGTGGCGCTCAGAAGAATTGGAGCGAAGACGTTGCCAAGGCCTTTGAAAAAGAGGTGCGCAAGTTGGAGCGTTTGCATCCCCAAACACCCGATTACTCGGTGCAATATACCTATATCGACAATATTCTCAATCTTCCTTGGAACGAGTATAGCGAAGATTATATCAACCTCAAAGAGGCTCGTGCCATTCTCAATGAAGATCACTATGGCCTTGATAAAGTGAAGGAGCGCATCATCGAGCACTTGGCTGTAGTTAAGCTCACCGACCTCTCGCATGCTCCTATCTTGTGTCTCTATGGCCCTCCCGGAGTGGGTAAGACTTCGTTGGGTAAGAGCATTGCGCGTGCTATACATCGTGAGTATGTGCGCATATCGTTGGGTGGTCTTCACGATGAGGCCGAGATACGTGGCCACCGTCGCACCTATATAGGCGCTATGCCCGGTCGCATCATGCAGGCTATTACCAAGGCCAAGAAGAGCAATCCTGTGTTTGTACTCGATGAGATTGACAAGATAGGTGCCGACTTCAAGGGCGACCCTGCATCGGCGTTGTTGGAGGTGCTCGACCCTGAGCAAAACTCGGCCTTCCACGACAACTATGTCGATATTGACTACGACTTGTCAAATGTCTTTTTCATTGCCACTGCCAACGACTTGAGCACCATATCACGCCCCTTGCTCGACCGTATGGAGTTGATAGATATAAGCGGATATATCCTTGAGGAGAAGATTGAAATAGCTCGTCGTCACCTCATACCCAAGCAAATGAAGGCTCATGGCCTCACCAAGGAGGATGTAGACTTGCCCAAGAAGACTATATCGGCTATTATCGACAAGTATACTCGCGAGTCGGGTGTGCGCTTGCTTGACAAAATGATTGCCAAGGTAATGCGCAAAATTGCCGTTAAGAAAGCCGAAGAGATTGAATATACCAAGAGCGTGTCGCTCGAAGACTTGCGCGAATACTTGGGTGTACCCACCAATATTGCCGACCAATACGAGGGCAACGACTATGCCGGCGTGGTGACCGGTCTTGCCTGGACTGCCGTAGGCGGTGAGATACTATTTGTAGAGTCGAGCTTGAGCAAAGGCAAGGGCGAGAAACTTACCATTACCGGTAATCTTGGCGATGTGATGAAAGAATCGGCAGTAATAGCCATGCAATATATCAAGGCGCATGCCGATGTGTTGGGTATACCCGACGAGGTGTTTGAAAAGTGGAATGTACATATCCACGTGCCCGAAGGCGCTATTCCCAAAGATGGCCCCTCGGCAGGTATCACAATGGCTACATCGTTGGCCTCGGCCTTCACACAACGCAAGGTGCGTGCTCGCGTAGCTATGACCGGCGAGATAACCCTCCGTGGTAAAGTATTGCCCGTGGGTGGTATAAAGGAGAAAATCTTGGCCGCCAAGCGTTCGGGTATGAAAGAGATTATCTTGTCGGAAGACAACCGCAAAGATATCGAAGAGATAAACGAGATATACCTCAAGGGACTCACTTTCCACTATGTCAAGACCATAAAAGACGTGTGGGATATAGCCCTTACCAACCAAAAGGTGTCTAACCCCTTGAAGTTGAACTGATAAATCATGAGTTTAAGCCCGCTGTATGGCTTAAACTCATGATTATATAACAAAGAATAAATAACCCTCTTAATTGCATATATCATGGAAAAGAAAAATATTGTGGTGCTCGATGGCTATACGCTCAATCCGGGCGATCTCTCTTGGGATGCACTCAAAGCCCTTGGTAATTGTACTATTTATGATCGCACTGCTGCTGCCGATGTGGTAGAGCGTTGTAAGGATGCCGATATTGTGCTCACCAACAAGGTGCTCATTCGCGAGGCCGAAATGGAGCAACTTCCTCGCTTACGATATATTGGTGTGTTGGCTACCGGCTACAATGTGGTCGATACCGTTGCGGCTGCCGCTCGTGGTATAGTAGTGACCAATATACCTGCCTATAGCACAGACTCAGTAGCGCAGATGGTATTTGCTCACTTGCTCAACATTGTCAATGCAGTACAGTTGCACACCGACAGCGCGCGTGCCGGAGAGTGGAGCCGTTGTGCCGACTTTAGCTATATGCTCTCGCCCCAAACCGAGCTTGCCGGTAAGACTTTGGGTATTGTAGGATTGGGCAACATAGGTCGTCGTGTGGCTCGTATTGCCGATGCCTTTGGTATGCGTGTTATAGCCAAGACCTCTAAGCGTGCCGAGGAGTTGCCCGAATATATCACACCCGTTACTCTCGACCAACTTCTTGCCGAGAGCGATGTCATTACATTGCACTGTCCTCTTACTCCCGATACGCAACACATTATCAATGCCAATACGATAGCTCGCATGAAACAAGGTGCAATACTCATCAACACCGGTCGCGGACCGCTCATTGATGAGGCTGCTGTTGCCGAGGCGTTGAATAGTGGTAAGTTGCGTGCTGCCGGTTTTGATGTGTTGGCTGTAGAGCCTGCTTTGCAAGACAATCCGCTGCTCACAGCCCGCAACGCATTCATTACACCCCACATTGCTTGGGCTACAGCCGAGGCGCGTGCGCGACTCATGAACATCATGTTGCATAATATCGAGGCTTTCTTGGCCGGTAACGTTATCAATAAAGTAAACTGATGCACAAACTCTATAAAATGATATTGGCAGCACTTGTCGTGTTGCCAATATTTGTATCATGCACATCTGTGCCGAGTAAAACATCGCCGGTGGGTCATGAGGCCGAGCGTGAGACTATGCGCAATGCGGTGGAGTATATGGTGACTCACTACCCCGATGCTTCGTTATGCGACATTTATAAGAGTTGTTTTCAAGACTACTTTGGCCCGGCGCATGCCATTGCCAGCAAAGATATGGCGCGTGAATATATCGCACGCGAATTGCAACAAGTATCGTCGGAGGATACTCTATACTATGAGTCCTGTGGATGGCGTGGCAATTACTATCGTGTAAACTTGTCGGTTGTGGCATGCGGTGTGCTGACAGTGGACGAGTTGGCCGACGCTTTCTATCGCAGTACTCCTGCCCAAACTCCTGTAGTAGATACACTTTGGGTCGATGAGTGGAGTAGAACTATGCAAATAGTGCGTGAAGTTGTGGGCGAGAATGCGCATAAAGTATCGCGCCAATCACCTCTTATTTGCAACTTTAGCACCGACTCGGCTGCAATTGCCGATATGTTGGCACAGGGTCGCTATGTGATACATCATACCGATCGTTATGTAGAACTTTATAACCCACACTATCGCATAGTAGCTCGCGATATTTTCAACAAGGAGATATTGCCGCGCTTGCGCAAGAGGTAGTATACAGTTCTATTTCAAGCCTCTTACAAACTCCTCGGCCGGCGCCAGAGAGTCTATCTTGCCCACGTCGAGCATTGTGAAGTCTTGGGGTATATATCCCATAATGCGGTGTGTAGCCATTGCTTGCAAGTAGAAGTCTATGATAGAGAATTTCTCGGGCATGTGGCGCATAGAGTCAAATATGCGAGGCGACACGACATGAATGCCCGCGAAGGCTACTTGTTGTAGCTTTTCTATATCTATTCCTTGCGGTTTCACCTCACCACTGTTGATGTTTGTCCAGCCTTGCATGCGCATTTCGTCGTCGAAAAGCAAGTATCGGCTGGTATTGCGGTGGCTCACTACTACGGTAGCGAGGCTTGTGGGCTTGTGGGCTTGTAGCAACAAGTCGAAGTTGAGGTTGGAGAGTATATCGACATTGTGTACCAATATAGGCTCATCGCCATCGAGCAAGGTGCCGGCCTTGCGCAGGCCTCCGCCCGTATCGAGTAGCATGTTGCTCTCGTCCGAAATCTCTATGCGCATGCCATAGTCATGCTGTTTCACATACTCTACAATCTGTTGCGCATGGTGGTGTACATTGATTACTGCGTGCGAGCAACCGGCATGTTGCAACTTCTTGAGTAAGTGGTGCAACAAGGGCTTCCCATCGACGGGAACGAGAGCCTTGGGCATTGTATCGGTGAGGGGACGCAGACGAGTGCCCAACCCGGCTGCAAATATCATTGCTTTCATGTTACTGTGCTGTGAATAGTTGTGTTATATTGCGCTCTCGGTGTATCAGTAGCACTTCTACGTTGTATTTTTGGTGCAAATGTTCGGCCATTGCTTGAGCCGAGTATACCGAGCGGTGCTGGCCACCGGTGCAGCCAAACGATACTTGTAGGTTGGTAAAACCACGTTTCATATATCGCTCTACCGATGTGTCTACAAGAGCATACGCATGGTCGAGGAATGTGAGTATCTCGCCGTCGTTTTCCAAGAATTCCTTTACAGGCGCATCCAAGCCGGTGAGTTGCTTGTACTCGTCATATCGGCCGGGATTGTGTGTGGCACGGCAGTCGAATATATAGCCACCACCATTGCCCGAGTCGTCGGTTGGTAGTCCTTTTTTGTATGAAAAGCTGTAGACTGTCACGCGCAGGTTGTGTCGAGGTGTAGTGGGTTGGTAGCATGGCAAGTCGCACACGGCTTGTAGTGTGGCTTGTAGATGGGGATAGGCCTTTGCTACACCTATGGCAAGGAGTTCACGCAGGTTTTCTATAGCTTGAGGTATGCTTTGCAAGAACAACTCTTTGCGCTCAAAATATCCTCGAAATCCGTAAGCTCCAAGTACTTGCAGTGTGCGGAATAGCACATAGAGGTTGAGTGTGTGAGTAAATGCCGAGGTGTCTATATCGGGGTGGTAACAGCGTAGCGCTTGCAAGTATTCTTCTACAAGCTGTTGGCGCAATGCTGTAGGATATTGAGCCCTGGCTTGCCACAAAAACGAGGCTACATCATAGTGTACTGCCCCGTAGCGTGCGCCTTGGAAGTCGATGAAGTAGGGCTTGCCGTCGCACACCATCACATTGCGACTTTGGAAGTCGCGATATAGTAGCCCTTTGGGCTCGGCAGTGAGTAAGTGTGAAGCCATCGACTCCATGTCGTCTTGTAGCAAGTTCTCGTGGAATGTTACCCCCGTAGCTTTCAGGAAACAGTATTTAAAGTAGTTGAGGTCGTACATTACTGTGCGCTCGTCAAAAGCCGGTGATGGGTAGCACGCCGAGTAGTCCATGTTGCGGTCGCCCTCGACCTGTGTACGAGCCAGCGTGCGCATGGTTTCGCCGAGTAGTTCTACCGAGGCGGTGTCCCACTCACCACTCTTGCGACATGGTGCAAGAGCGTCATAGAGCGAGGTATTGCCCAAGTCGGTCTGTAGATAGCGTAGCATATCGTCGCTCACAGCCACCACACGAGGCACGGGAATACCCTTCTCTGCGAGGTGATGCGATAGCGTGATAAAGGCGCGATTCTCCTCGGCCGACTCACCTACGACGCCTACCAGCGACGTGCCACCAGCTTGCAGTCGGTAGTATCTACGACCCGATCCTGCTGCTGCGAGGGGTTGTACATTGGTTGGCTGTACGCCATAATATTGTGTATAGAGGTCTTTGAGCTGTTGCATAGTTACCGTGGCAATAGAGCCATCTCCTTTTGCAAAAGTAATACAATCGCATCAATAAACAAAAAGCCTCGAAGATTTACTCCGAGGCTTCTCATATTTATTATGTATATTGTTATTACAACTCCAAGTCGCCGTTGAATACTTCGTGCCAGGGCAAACCTTGTTTAGAGAGTTGCTCCATGAAGGGATCGGGGTTGAACTCCTCAACGTTATATACACCGGGTTTGCGCCACTCGCCTTTGAGGAACATCATAGCACCAATCATGGCGGGAACACCTGTAGTGTAGCTTACGCCTTGAGCGCCCACCTCTTTGTAGGCAGCCTCGTGGCTACAGTTGTTGTAGATGTAGTAGGTGAGGGGTTTGCCTTCCTTGTCGGTACCACTGATGCGGCAACCGATAGAAGTCTCGCCTGTGTAGTTCTCGCCGAGGTCGCCAGGGTTGGGCAATACGGCTTTGAGGAATTGGATGGGCACAATCTCCACACCATTGTACATGATGGGCTCGATGCTTGCCATACCGATGTTTTGGATAACGCGCAAGTGAGTGAGATACTCTTGGCCAAATGTCATCCAGAAACGAGCACGCTTGATAGTGGGATAGTTGATAACCAACGACTCCAACTCTTCGTGGTAGATGAGGTACGACTCACGAGGACCAATGTTGGGATAGGTCAAGGGTTTGTGTATTTCGTGAGGCTCGGTCATTACCCACTCGCCATTCTCGTAGTATTTACCCTTTTGAGTCACCTCGCGGATGTTAATCTCGGGGTTGAAGTTGGTAGCAAAAGCCTTGTGGTGATCGCCGGCGTTGCAGTCTACGATGTCGAGGTAGTGCATCTCGCCGAAGTGATGTTTGGCAGCATAGGCAGTAAACACGCCCGATACACCCGGGTCGAAACCGCAACCGAGGATAGCTGTCAAGCCGGCCTCTTTAAAGCGCTCGCGGTAGGCCCATTGCCATTTGTACTCATATTTTGCTTCGTCAAGGGGCTCATAGTTGGCAGTGTCGAGGTAGTTCACACCACACTTCAAGCAAGCCTCCATGATAGTAAGGTCTTGGTAGGGGAGAGCCACGTTGATAACGATGTCGGGACGGTGAGTGTTGAACAAGCGCACCAAGTCGTCAACGTTGTCGGCATCTACGCGGTCGGTTTTGATACGGGGGTCGCCAATAGCTTTGGCAATAGCGTCGCACTTCGATTGTGTACGGCTTGCGAGGACAACCTCAGTAAACACATCGGGATTTTGTGCCACCTTGTGAGCTACTACAGTACCCACACCACCGGCACCAATGATAAGAACTTTTCCCATTTTGAGATACTTATTTAGGGGGTTAATACTATTCGTCTTTCTCTGTATGGCCTATAGCCAATTGCAAAGTTAAAAATAATTATTGAGAAAACAAAGTGTGTGGGCGATGTGATCGAAAACTCGCATTGTGCCTACTTGATATTATTACCTTGAGAGGTAAACATTGCCTATAGTCATCCCTTCAAAACAGATACTGCGCCAAAACGAATTTTGACGCAGCCTCTGGATAAAGTTGAGTGTTGAGAAAGTAAGTCTTGCAACCAAGACTATCTCATTACTTGATTTAGTATGATCTCCAACTTGTTACTTTATTGTTGCTAACGAAAGCAATATAAGCTCTAAACCCTACTCTGCTTAATTCATAGCCTTGCCAAAAACTATTCCAACCAACATTGTAAAATTCTTTTACAAGTTCAAAAGGCATGCCTTTGCGAAGCTGGGCATTTCTAATGGCAGTTACATTAGCTTTTCCATATTTAGAATTTAATTTTTGGAAATAAGCATTAACTCTTTTGTCAAAGTCTTTCTGTAAGATGTCATGTTGTTTGGCTGATATAGTATAGCCGCGCCCTATAAATGTTAATGCACGATATTCTCCATTCTTAATTGTTGTTAATGCGATTTTATAGTTGGGTTTATGTAAATCATAATCAAACCCTTTAATTTTTTCCTCTTTATGATATTCTCTGATACGCTCGAATTGACTGTCATCAGTCACATTCATCACCATATTTAGGAATTCTTCTTTATTCTCACAATTCCTTAAACTATAAAATGTCTCGAATTTTATAAGTTCATAAGCATCAAAATCATCACTACTCCCTACGTTCCAAATAAAAGGAGTTCCATCAGGGAGTATACCTGTAAATTTATCAACTTCATTATATTCAAAAATCGCACCATCACTAAATTCCTTATAAAAACTTTCAGGTGGTGCACTATATATATTATATTCAATGTCTCGATCATATTTAAACTTTCCATCAGCACTTCTATAAGAACAGACGACAGCTTTAGTTATAGGTTCATATTGGTAAAGTTGAATAGTATCGCCATTGTTGAGCGCTATTTTAAAATAAGCGTGTCTCCAAGTTTTTCCATCTCTAGCAATCGCATGTTTATAGGGAACTGTGGCATATTTTACAGAAACGTTTTTTATGTTAGATTGTTCAAGTGGTAGATATTCTGGTAGGTTATAGCCACCATTGCAAGGGGCAAAATCCACAGAAGAAAGTGTAATATTATTAACTTCGGTGCCACTAAGGGATAAATTTTCCTTATTTTCTACTTCAGTAATTACAAAACGCGCATTACCATAGACTTCCGGAATTTTTACTATTGATGATTCAGATGGGAAAATAGTAATCGCGAAACTTTCTCCTTCATTGAAATAATGATTTTCTTTTGTATAAGCATTGCACCAATAAGCTCTGTCAAAAAAGATTAGCGCATTAGAATCTGATACATCTATTAATCCTAAATTACTGCTAAGATTCGTTTTTTCTATTTTAGCAGCTATCGCTATTCCATGTATCTGACCATATTTGTTCTTCGACAATTCAGTCCGATATACTGTGCCGCAAGCAATCTCAGTTGTGCCTTTAGTTATTTTGAATGGAAGTCCTGGATCCTTAGGTACTTCTATTTTTATACCATTCTTATTATTGTACCAACTAATTATTCGTTTACGGCGCGCATAACTATCAAAACTATATAATAGTTCGCCTGCTTTTTGGTGGCCGTTATCATAAGCCATTGCAAAATAGTCACCAGCATCGTCATCACTTTTTTCCGTACCCACACCATTGTAATAGGCAAGTCCCAGTGCATACTGCGCCTCTACATCCTTTTCCTTTGCTAACTTTTTGAGTTCTTTACTGTAAAAAGAATAAAGTTTAGTTTTTGCCGGGCTATAATTTTGTAAAGTCGCTTTATAAAAATATTTTGCTGCATTGCGATAATTTTGATCAACCTCGATTCCATTTAAGTAGGCTTCACCAACCCAATATTGAGCCTTGGCATCACCACTTTTTGCATAAGTCTCAAGTTGTTTACTATAAAATTTGTAGAATTTATCTGTAGCCTCCTTATGTCCTTGTGCCTTGGCTTTATCAAGCCACATAGCTGCAGTGGCCGCCTTCTTGGCTACGCCATTACCTTCGAGGTAATCCATACCCACTTCGTATTGAGCTTGAGCATCACCTTCTTTGGCTGCTAATTCCAATGATTTGCTATAGAAAGAATACAACTTGGAAGTGGCATCCGCGTGGCCCTGATTCTTCGCCGCCAAAAACCATTTACCGGCAACTTCTGTGTTATTCTTTAAATCTTTCATTTCGAGGTAATCCATACCCACTTCATATTGAGCTTGAGCATCACCTTCTTTGGCTGCTAATTCCAATGATTTGCTATAGAATGAATACAACTTGGAAGTGGCATCTGCATGGCCCTGATTCTTCGCCGCCAAAAACCATTTACCGGCAACTTCTGTGTTATTCTTTAAATCTTTCATTTCGAGGTAATCCATACCCACTTC
>JAFZFQ010000046.1 GCA_017555825.1 Bacteroidaceae bacterium
CCCTGAGAAAGGGTAGCTTGCTCACTGTTTTTGTTGCAAGATGTGCGTAATGGTTTGCATTCGGATTTGAGAAAATGAATAGAATTATACTTTTTGATTGGTCGCTATATATCACGCCCAAATCTTGCCTTATTTTTACCTTATCGCCGGCCTTGACATATACCTCTATCAGTCCGGTGTATACAGTGTAATAGTTACCGTGGCGTATCATGACGGCCTTTTCGGCACCACCAAACGAGAATACCCGTGCTACCTCACCATCAAATATGGCGCGTGCCTTGGTGCCGGGAGTTGTCTCGATGTCTATACCCAGATTGTTCTTGTCGAGGTACTTAAATTCGGGGTGCTTCTGTAGGCCGAAGTGACCCACTATGCGGTATTGTCCTTGTATGGGGAAGGGAAGTTTGCCCTTGTTTTTCTCGAAGCTACCCGATAGTTCGCGGTCGGCGCGAGTCATTTGGTATTGAGAGTTGGCCGGTTTGCTCTCTGTTTTTTTCTTGCTCGACTCTTTTTTCTCCTCGGTTTTGGGAGTGGGTTTGCCCTCGGCAGCGGCTTTTTCGGCAGCAAGTCGTGCGGCTTCGGCCTCAGCTTCGGCACGAGCTCGTTCGGCAGCCTTTCGAGCCTCCTCGGCAATGATGTCGTCTATCTGTTTATTGAGTTTATTGATGCGGGCTTGTTGTTTATCGGCCTCTTTTCGCAACGATTTTTCACTCTTTCGCAACTGTGATACAAACTCATTTTTTTCACGCTTCTTGCTCTTGAGTTGGTTGGCTTCTTGTGTGCGCAAGTCTATCACACTCTTGCGCTCGGCGATGAGCGAGTCGAGTCGCACTTGTTGCACGGCCAGCTCCTCTTGTTTGGTAATAATCTCTTGCGACTGTCTCTTGCGCCAGTCGGAGTACTCTTTGAGGTAGCGCACGCGACGCAACGATTGCTGGAATGACTCGGCCGAGAAGATAAACAAGAATTGGTCGTATTGATTGCCTTTGCGACCCATGTTGCGTATGGCCTTGCCGTAGGATGTTTGCTTGTTTTGCAACTCCTTCTTGAGCAAGCTTATAGAGTCCTGCATGGCGCGTTGTCGACGGTTGAGGCGTGTTACCTCGTTGTTGAGTTTTTTGATATACTTGTCTTGGTCTTTTATCTCGGCGTTGAGTAGTTCCATCTCTTTTATCATGCTATTGGCACTCTTCAGAGTCTTTTGCAACTCCCGATTGGTCTTGCGCAATTCGTTTTCGGCCTGCTCTTTGTCTTGTCGCAACGCCTCTACACTTTGGGCCATCACTCCTCCTGTACATAGGGTGAGCGCAATGAAGATGAGAATAATTATTTTCTTGAAGTATATCATTTGGCAAAAGACTTCACAAGATCCATCAAGTCGGCCTCGCTATAGTTTCTCAATGCGTTGCTGTCGATAGATGTCGGGGTGTTGAATGTGATGGCGTTATAATAAATATCGGCCGAGTAGCTCTTTGCGCCACTCTTGGCAACAGCTTTCAATACGGTGGGTATAATGCGCTCGGCAACAACGTCATAGTCGCTATAACGGCACTCAAACCTTTGTGTGCCACCGATTTGCCCGCCTATTATTTGGTTGAGCTGTGTATTTTCCATGTCAAATGTGTAGGCAATCCTGTCGCTTGTTGCCTTGGGTGTCATCATCCATTGGGGGGAGGCTATATCAATGTCGAAATCGGATAGATTGTCGGCTGTAATATCCTCGCTGCCCAATATAAAAGGCTTGCCCAGTAAGATGCTCTGTATGTTGTTCAATGTGAGCGGAAAGGGTAGTTTTTCTTGCAACGAAGCTATCTCGGCTGTAGAGCATCTTTTGCTCATCTTGTCGTATAGATATAGCTTTTCTTGTGTGATAATGAGGCGAGCTACTTCGATGCCCAATAGTGGGCGTAGCGACAACTGTATGGCTTCATTGCGTATCATGCGCAACTCGAACGACGAGTTGAGTCCCTCTACAGCTACCGAGCCATTGGCTACAACGGTCTCCCATGAGCCGTATGCCTCTATCATTTCGGTGTAGTATCTTTGTGCCTCATTCTTTTGAGCAATATCTACTTCGCTCATTGCGCTCGATGCCTCTTTGCTACTCTTACATCCGACAACGAGAGCCAGCAGTAGTATGCCGAGGATTAGCTGTATATGTTTTCTCATTCTTCTATATATTGCTTTTGTTCGATTTTTTGTTTCAGTAAAGTGCGCTCAGGGGCTCGTTCAAGGGCCTTCTGCCATTGCTCTATGGCTTTGTCGGTCTCTCCCTGCATGATGAGTATGTCGCCGTAGTGCTCGTAGTATTCGGCCGATCCTTCCTCTCCGTCGGAGAGCTTGTCGAGCGCTTTTTCTATGTATATGCGTGCCAGAGAATAGCTGTTCATCTTGAACAGTATCCATGCGTAGGTGTCTATGTAGGTAGTATTGTCGGGCTCTAAGTTGAGGCTTTTGCTACTCATGCTCTCGGCCTTATAAAGGTCGCCACCGTTGGTTGCCAACTTGTAGGCATAGTTATTGAGCACCATTGCATTGTTGCTGTTGTATACCAGTGCCGAGTCGTAGCATTGATAGCACTTTTCGAGCACTCCTTTGCCCGAGTATACTTCGGCCAATATGCCATATAGATAGGAGCGCTCATGGCGTTGAGTGGCGGTGCAGATGCTGTCGAGTGCCGTTTGAGCGTATTGCTCGGCTTGGTCATACTGCTTGTCAATGAGCAGGGCATTGCTCAGGTATATATAGGTCGAGCACTCCTTGCGACCGGCCTCTATTGCTTTCTTGCCGGCATCTACAGCTTCGGCATATTTGCCCAGGTCTACACAGATACTCATGATTTGCTCCCATATTTGCCCATTTTTGTCCGACTGTTCGGCTATTGTGGTGAGTTGTTGGCAGGCCTCGTCGAGGCGGTGTGTGTATATGAGCATAAGCGCGTAGCTGTTGCGTGGAGCATACTCATAGGGGTATAGGTCTACCAACTTGCGGTAGTAATCGATAATAACCGAGTCGGAGGTAAAGCGCGTAGCCTCGTTGGCAAAGGTTTCGAGAGCGTTGAACTTATCCTCACATGGTATATTTTCGTTGTTGAGCAGCAAATCGTATTGGTTGTAGAAGGCAGTCGTGTCTTTCTCAAGCAAGTAGTATGATGCGAGTTGCATATACACAAGGGGCTCTTCGGGAGCTTCTTGTTGTACCTTTAGCAGGGAGTTGTACATTTGGCTGTTGAGGCCATAGTGGCGATATACGTCGCTCAAGTAGAGTAGATAGTATACATTGTCCTCTTGTCCTTTTACCAACTCTTCGGCCATGGCTATGGCTGTGGCGGTATCGCCAAGTAGGTCGTACAAGCCGATGCGGTTGCCCACCAATTCGGGCGAATTGCCCATGTAGGTCTCTACCGAGTCGTAGCATGCAAGAGCCATTTTATACATCTTCTGGCGCGAGTATAACATTGCCAGCGAGTTGTATATCTCGGGATGGTCGGGGTGATTGAGAATCAGTCGCTTGAATATGCGCTCGGCCTCGGCGTATTGCTGTGCGTGAATAGCCGTGTTGGCATACCCCAGGTTGTACCAAAAGTGTGTTGTGTCGCTTTCGGCAACACCCTTGAGCATGAGTAGGGCTGTGTCGGTCCTGTTGAGCAACAAATACATCTTGGCAAGGCTGTATTGTGCTGCAGAGCCTTCGGGATATATGCGGGTCGCCTCGCCGAGCAACGCCATTGCGGCATCGAAGTTGCCCAACGCGTTTTGCTTCTCGCCTTCCATGTAGAAGTAGTTGTACAAAGCCATATCGGCCTCGCTACTGCGGGGTTGCTTGCCGCCGATGGCCTGCATAGCTACGCCACCGAACATGAGCAATAGTACTATGTACAACAGTCTCTTCATGCTGTATTGTGATAGAGTGATTATTTTACACCTGTGTGACCAAAACCACCCGCACCGCGCTCGGTCTCGTCGAGCGAGTCGGTCTCGTTCCACTCTACGCGGCTATATTGGGCCACAACCATTTGGCCCACACGCTCTCCGTCTTCAATGACAAACGCCTTGTCCGAGTGGTTGATAAGGATAATACCCACTTCGCCACGATAGTCGGCATCGATAGTACCGGGCGAGTTGAGTACAGTGATACCATGCTTCAATGCCAAGCCACTGCGGGGACGTATCTGTGCCTCGTAGCCCTCGGGTAGAGCAATAAACAATCCTGTAGGAATGAGACGACGCTCGCCGGGTTGTAGTGTTATAGGCTCATTGAGGTTGGCACGAATGTCCATACCTGCCGACAAGGGGGTGCTATACGAAGGAAGTGCGTGATGCGAACGATTGATGATAGAAACTTTTATCGACATATTTGTAGTGTTTTGTATGGTTAATTATCAGCGAAATAGAGTTACATGGTGGGGCTGTATACACCCCAGCGCAACTACTATCCCAAATTATTATGCGAATGTACTGAAAACTCTGCAATTCAGCCCCATTATCGGATGTATTTTTGTAAAGTTTTACGTTTCGATATATTAACCACTCCACAGCCTCGTCCGATAGGTATAGATACAAAAAAACCTCGGAGTCAAGGACTTCGAGGTTTTTGTACCCAGAGCCGGGATCGAACCGGCATGGAAGTGAATCCACTGGTGTTTGAGACCAGCGCGTCTACCAATTCCGCCATCTGGGCTTTTGCGATGCAAAGGTAGGTGTTTTGCTTGGATTGTGCAAGTGTTTTGCTCGAAAATTTATTTTTTATTTTATAACTGTCTGTTTCTGTGTCTGTTATTTCTTCTTTCTGGTCGATAATATTTCGTTATATTGCTGTGGCGATTGCAATATCTCTATGGCTCGTTGGGTAACGGGCTCGCCTCGCAAGCCCACGATGATGGCTCCTTGTTGGTAGTAGTAGCGTGTGGCTATCTCTTGCGTGAGCGATAGCTCTATCTCTCGGCGGAAGGTGTCGAGGTCTTTGTTTACGTTGTGTTGCAGGCGTTCTTCTATCGACTTTATGAGTTGGGTTGTTTGTTCGTCCATATAGCCTTCGAAGGTCATAGACTCGCGTAACTCTTCGAGTCGCTTGCTGCTCATCTTGTCGTATTTGAAGTCGCGCGATTGTATAAATTGCTTGAACTCGTCATAGTCGGCGTCGGTAAGATAAAAATCGACGGCGGGGGCTATGCTCTCGTGGCGAGCTACGTAGTCGGTGGCAAAGTCGAAGATGTGATGGCCGGTGTATAGGTAGTAGTGTAGGTGGCTCATGGTGTCGGCCTTGACGGTAATGTCGGGGGTGATGCCTCCTCCATCGCGCACGATGCGACCTGCTGCGGTGCTAAACTCGTTGGTGAGCGAGTCGGGCATGCGGGCTACACGGCCGTCGGCGTCGCGCTTGCTGTAGTCTATGGCTTGTATTGAGCGACCGCTGGGTATGTAGTAGTATGACACAGTAACCTTGAGTTGGCGGTTGTAGGGCAGGGGGAATACTTGTTGTATGAGACCCTTGCCAAACGAGCGGTCGCCCAGAATGACAGCGCGATCGAGGTCTTGCAAGGCGCCGGCCACCACCTCCGATGCCGATGCGGTGTAGCCATTGATGAGCACGGCCAGGGGTATCTTGGTGTCGAGGGGCTCTTTCTCGGTCTTATAGATGTGGTTGCTGTTCTCTATCTTACCGCGTGATTCGAGCACGGTGGTTCCGCGTGGTACAAATAGGTTGAGAATCTTCACGGCTTCGTTTACCAATCCGCCACCATTGTCGCGCAGGTCGAGTATCAGTGAGGTGATGCCGTGGTTGTTCTTGAGGTCGATAAATGCCTTACGCACCTCGTCGGCAGCCTTCTCAGAGAAGGTTTCGAGCATGATATATCCCACGCCGTTGGCTATAGTACCATAGTATACAACCGGGTTGCGTTGTATGATGCGTCGGGTTATGTTCACCTCTATGGGTGTGTTGTTGCCGGGGCGTTCTACGACCATGCGCAGGTTGGTATTGGGCAGTCCGCGCATGCGCTTGCTCACCTCGTCGCTTTTCCATCCTACTACGGTATCGTTGTCTATCATCACGATTTTGTCGCCGGCGCGTAAGCCTACTTCTTGTGCGGGGGTGTTGTCAAATGGCTCCGATACATACACGGCGCTGTCGCGTTGCATGATGGTGCAGCCTACGCCGGCATATTCGCCGGTGTTCTGCTCGGCAAACTGCTTAGCCTCCTCTTCGGTAAAATATATGGTATAGGGATCGAGGGTAGATAGCATAGCCGATATGCCGTGCTTTACACTCTTGTCTATGTCTAATGTGTCGACATAGTAGATGTTGAGGTTTTTGAGTACGTCGGAGAAGACTTCGAGGTTCTGTGTATAGGAGAACAAGTTCTTCTCGTTGGCCTTGGCATGGCACATAGCCACGATGCACAATATGAATATGGTGATGCGTTTCATATAGTCGTTTGTTTTGGTACGACGAAGATAGTGAATATTCGTGTCATAAGTCGATTTTTAACGTTATTTGTTCAAAATAGCCCTTCGAACGACCCTTCTACACCTGGTTTAAGGGGTAAAAAGTAGGAATTTTGCTCAAAAATGAAAAAAATATAGCTTCACCTATTGCACAATTGATAAAAACGATTTATCTTTGCACCGCCTTTCGAGGTAAAATCTTCTTCAGTAGCTCAGTCGGTTAGAGCATCTGACTGTTAATCAGAGGGTCGTTGGTTCAAGTCCAACCTGAAGAGCCACTTATTAAACACATTTTATTCTTCAGTAGCTCAGTCGGTTAGAGCATCTGACTGTTAATCAGAGGGTCGTTGGTTCAAGTCCAACCTGAAGAGCAAAAGACCTGCTACTACGGTGCAGGTCTTTTTGTTTTTATCTACTATGTCACAACCCAAGCGTACACTTTACATCAGCGACCTCGATGGTACATTGCTCAACGACGAGTCGCGCATCACGCCGTCGACGGCACAGTCGCTCTGTCGTCTCATCGACGAGGGTATGCTCTTTTCTATTGCTACGGCTCGCACGCCGGCTACAGTTGTGGGGCTCATGGCCGATGTGAAACTCCGTATGCCCGTTGTGCTCATGACCGGTGCTCTGATATACGACATTGCTACCAACAGCTACTTGTCGGTATCGTCTTTTCCGCACGAAGTATCGTCGCAACTGCTCGATATTGTAGCCGATAGTCCATTGTCGCCTATGGTATATTACATAGACAATTCGTTGCTACATGTGGCCTATCGTCGCACAACCGACGAGCGTCAATGTGCCTTTATGGAGTGTCGCAAGGGTACGCCCTACAAGAAGTATGTAGAGGTCGAAGGCGCTCTCATGGCACATCCCACTACTGTAATGATATTCTTTATGGGAGCCTACGACGAGTTGCAAGCCATACACGACCGCATAGCGTCGGTAGAGGGACATCGCAGTTATCTTTATTGCGACAGTTTGCAACCCGAGCAGGGTTATCTCGAAATATACCCATCGGGCACATCCAAGGCGGCTGCCATTAAGCAGCTTGCTCGCTATGTAAATGCCGATGAGATTGTGGCATTTGGCGATAATGTCAATGACTTGCCCATGTTTGACATTGCGCATCGCTCATACGCCCCGGCCAATGCCCTCGACGAGGTGAAAGCGCGAGCTACACAAGTCATTGCTTCCAATGCCCAGGAGGGTGTCGCGGAGTTTCTGGAGGGCGATTTTCACATCAAGCCATAAGGGGGGGAGACGCACCCTATAATGCAACGAGGGCTGTGCCATGGCACAGCCCTCGCTTATTGTATCTTACGTTGTATTATTTCACCTTGTTGGGGTACAAGAGACGTTGGCAATCGATGCGTATGATGCGATTGGGTGTCTCGTCGAGGGGCATATCTATCACATTCGATACCACGCGGGCAGTGCTGTAGCTGTCGCTCATGCGTTGGTATATGTTGACAAAAGCTACCAACTGTATCACCACGCGAGTGAAGTGACCTTCGGGAAACTCGTTGAGCAGGTCGCACACCTCGACATTCATCTCGGCAAACGATGCAAAGCCCTCGCGAGCTACCACATTGCCCTCATCATCGATTACCTCGCATGCCAATTGCAACGATGCAAAGTTTTGACCACGGGCGCGACCGTCGGCCTTGTCGTAGTCATTGCGAACGTATGGGGTGGGAAAGAGGCCACGCTCATCGATGCGTGCCAATGATTTATTTTCGATACACTGCTCGTATACCTCACGCCCTATGGCGCGATACAACTCATCAAGTGTTATGCCAAAATTATATGCCATATCTCTCTTTTCTCAAATTTTGCGCAAAATTACTTATTAAAAACGAATAAACCTATCGTTGTGAGTAGTTTTCTCATCTCTCTTGCGCATACGATTGTATGTCGCAGCCTATCTTGGTTGTAGTGGCGTTCTTGGCTTCTTGGGGTTGGGTGTCGAAATCTTTGTACAAAACAGAGAAATCGACCTCGGTAGGTGAGGCTGCCAAGATTACTTTGCACCCCTCTTGTGCCGATATAAAGCGCGCATATTGCTTGAAGTCGATGGTGGTGTGTGGGGGCACGCACAAGTGTGCACAGCAGTTGTTGCTTGTGTCGATGGGCAGTAGCAGTTGCTTGCTTCCGTCACGATGTATGAGTAGTGCGTTGACAAATAGAAACTCTGCGCTACCGTTTGTTACGCTCAGTGTGCATAGGTCGTTGTTGCTCAGGTTGGTAACAATATTTCCATCGCTGTTTTTTATGGCAAACGAAACAGGATAGTCGCTCTTGATGGGTGTGCCTTTGAGTTGGCGGTTGTAGGTGTCTATCACAGCCTTGAGCATGGCCTTGTCGTTGTCGTCGGCACGATAGCTACCCCCTTGCAATGCCATGTCTTTGTCGGTATTGACCGGTGTACTACCCGATATAAGGGTAGATATCAACATCTTGCCAAATGTGCGAAATCGCTCCGTTGCACTCTTGTCGACGCGCTCAATGAGCACACCGAGTCGTTGGCGACCTATCTCCTTGATAGCAATGCGGCGACCCTCATCGTTCTTTTCGTCATAGAGAACAAGGCAAGCTCCCTCATATATGGTTATCATTTCGCTCTCATCGATATACTCTTTGGCTCGTATGGTGAGGTTCTTCTCGCCACGCGTCACTTTGCCATGAATGGTATATACGCGATATTCCTTGGCTTCGCATACCAGGGTTGCCAATATAGTGAGCAGTATATATAATGCTATACGTTTCATAATGAGCTTATTTTATAAACAGGGGGAAGTCTATCTCCTCGATGTTGCGATAGATGGGTTTCTGCTTGTTGCCGGTGAGTTGAGGGATGCGCTTCTCTAAATAGTTGCGCACCTCTATCACGGTAATGCGGTTGTCTTTGTCATGGTCCGACTTGTCAAACTCAAACGACTCGATAAGTGCTTGTGTAAAGATGCCATGCTTGTGCTCGGCCGACTCGCGCGACTTGACATCCTTGCTGCTCGATGTGTATATGCACGTACCGTTGGGTGTGCTGTTCATTTCGCGGAAGAAGTTTTCGCTCGACACCGTGCCTCGGTAGCCTTCGAGCAACTTGCCCGAGTAGCAAGCATCGATAAATACCAACAGCTTGCAGTTGATGTAACTTATATCTTCGACAAAGGTGCTTGAGCTGTATCCGCCACGGCGAGGTGTAGAGGCATCGGTAACATTGTAGGTCGATAGGTAGTAGCGGTCGCGTTCGTCTACAAGTCCGTGTCCGGCAAAGAATATTACCGCCATATCACTTGCTGAGGCCTTGTCGGCCAGATAGTTGATTTTTTCCGAGATTTGGCTGCTTGTTACATCTTTGCCCACAAGCAGTTGGGCATCGATGTTGGCAAACGTATTTCTATGCTTCTTGCTTATGGCCTCTATCACGTCACGGGCGTCATTCTCGGCATAGCGCAGATTGCCCAAGTTGGGGTCTTGGTAGTCGTTGAGTCCAATGGCCAAGATGTAGAGGGTAGACGACTTGCGCACCGACTCCTCTCGATCGTAGCAATAGCGTATCATGTGGGGCTCGCCACCCACACACCACATCGTGAGCATACAGTCGCGTTGAGGCAACTCTATCTCGCACACACCGGCCTTTACTTCCTCTTCCGATAGAGTTGCTGTCGCGCCTCCATCTATGCGGTACTTTATGGTATGCGATGCATCCGATATGGCAAATCGCACCTCTTGTCGTGTGTCGCTAAATGTAACCTGTTCGTCGGTGAGTACTTTCAACTTGGGTGCTTCAACTTTGGTTGTAAGGTGGCTTTCCAAGGCTTTTCTAATCTCCTCGGCCAGCTCTTGTTCGCTCCTTTGATTATTTTCTTCATAAACATACTCTGTGCTATATGAAGATACTCCGGTGAGGAGTGTTGGAAGTGACGGAGGAGGGTTGATACCTTTGGCACGTTCTTCTTCCAAATTTTCTAATGCCATTTGAGCTTCAATGTTTCCTTGGGCGGCAGCCATTTGCCACCACTTTTCGGCCTCATTCATGTCGTATGGCACGCCATTGGCTTGTGCGTAGCAATGTCCCAAGGCATTTTGTGCTTCGGCCATTCCTTGTTCGGCTGCCATAAGATACCATTTAGCAGCCTCTTTGTAGTCTTGTTTTACACCATTTGCATAGTAATAGCAGTCTCCCAAATTGAGTTGTGCAGTAGCATATCCTTGCTCAGCAGCTTTGTAAAACCACTTCAAAGCCTGGGCAAAATCTTGCTTATAAAAGCCTTTTCCTTTGTAATAATTCTCTCCGATGAGGTATGATGTGGGAGCGTTGGCATGTTCCGAAATCATATCCCACACTTCTTGAGATGGTAGCCAACCAAGCTCTAAAGCGTTCAGCCAACAATCAATAGCTTTGTCATAGCTTTTATCAGTTCCTTTTCCATCGTAATAGCAGTATCCTTTTTCTATCCATGCACGAAAGTCTCCTTGTTCGGCAGCTTTGGTAAATAATTCAAAAGCCTTTTTATAATCTTGTTTGGGACCACCTTCCTCTTCATAGAAATACCACAGACCAAGTTCAAATAAAGCAGTGGCATGATTTTGTTTGGCTGCTTTTTTCAACCAATAAAGAGCTGTTTTTACGTCTTTTTTTACCCAACTATCTTCATAGAAAAGTCGGTACAGCCAATACAGGGCATTAGAATCTCCTTTATTTGCTGCTTTAAGAAGCCAACTATGGGCAATACTATAATATCCCTCCCAATCATCTCCTTTATAATAATAATCTATACCGACTTCAGTTTGGGCTTCAAAGTTGCCTTGTAGAGCCTTTTGATAAATATCTAAATCAACCGTTACATATACAGATTCTTTTTCCGAAGCTGATAATATGGCATCTACAAACATGTCTTTTTTTTCAATATAGACAGTCAGGTCTTTATATCCAATAAAACTTATTATAAGGGGGGTGTTGTCGGATACCTCTATCTTGAATTCGCCATTTATGTTGGTTACTGAACCAGATCCATTCTTTTGAGTAACAACTGCACCGATGATAGGTGTTCTGTTCTCATCGTAAACATATCCTGTAACGGCAATTTGTGCAATGCCTCTATATGCGAACATTACAAAAAATGCCACAAGTGTAATACGAAGCAAATTGCTGCCAATCAATATATTATGCAATGCTCTTTTTTTCATTTTTTACATACCAATTTATTTTTCAAACTACACCACATTGTCTCAAATCTTTTTCTACAATCATCTTTCATAGCCATATACAGCTCTACCGTATTGGGTAGCATGGCCATGGCTGCCATGAGCAGTATGGGCGATACATAGCGGTGTGACGATATAAAGAGCCAACCGCTCAAACACACCACCAGCAGGGCTGTTGCTACGGGGTATATCCAGTTGAAAAAGGCCATGAGGAACTTGTAGTCGCGCCTTTGACAAGTCATAGATATGAGCCAATAGACAATCACAAATCCCCATAACAAGAGTGCTTCAAGGGGCAATATCCATCCGTTCGATACTGTGCGAGTGGGGCGATCCAATAGCGTGTCTATGGTGTAGGCGTGTATTATTGTACCGTTCATCTTGCCCATAGGGGTGTAGTGGACATCCTCTTCGTTATTCACATTGCCCAACAGCACGATGCGACCCATTATCTCATCGGCATATAGGTGTAGTGAGTCGGCATTGATGATGCGAAATTTTTGTGGCATGAAATCTATTATACCATCGACTTGCTCGGGTGCGATGGCACTACCGCCAAACAACACTCTATAGCGTGATGCCAGCACCGATGCAAATGAGCCCAATGTGTCGCCGGCTACTTTGCGCCACAGGGTGTAGTTGCGCACATATCCCCCTTCGCCTATGCTCTTGAGGTTGCTATAGGCACGATGGACGAGTTCATTGTCGAGTATCGATTGTGATGTGGACTCAAATTGCTGTGTCGCGTCGTTGTAGTTCAAGAGCTTGGTTATGGCTACAAGGTTGTTGCCGTGGCGAGCCACTGTGTTTTGTAGTTGTTGAGTACCCAACGTGTCGCCTGTAGGGCGGTCGAAGATAATATCGATGCCCACTGTTGCCGGCTCATAGGTCATGAGCCCGTCTATGGTCGAGGCTATCTCGCCACGAGTCTTGTGTGAAGTGTCTATGATGACTATGCGGTCGTTGGGCTTGGCATTGTCGCTATTGCGATAGAGTGAATAGTAGAGATCGGTAAACGAGAAGCTATCGAACGATCGTGACACGGGGTCGAGCAACCCCCAATTGGGTAGCGCGAGCATAAGCAGCGCGGCTATGGCGCCTATGAGCAGGGTAGATATGAGTGTGTGTATACATACCGACTTGGCATGTGTGCTCCGGCATGTGACGTTTCCTTCTTTGCTATCCATCTAAAAAACTCAGATTTAACTTTCTGCAAAGTTAATAAGTTTATTGTAACAGTCAAGTATGTGCCTCTACTTATCGCTGTGTATGGACAGGTGGGTTGTAAAAAGGATTTCAAAAAACATAATAGACTTAAAAACTGTATAAATTTTTCTTATTGCCGTCAAGTTGTGTTATCTTTGCAGATTGTTACGAGCACGCACGCGTACGCGTGTGACAATCATCGCAAAAACAATAAGAAAATAACTATATGAAACAGTACAATTTACTGAACACCGTGATGGGTTGGGTAGTATTTGCTATAGCGGCAATTACCTATATCCTCACATTGGAACCTACAGCCAGCTTCTGGGACTGTGGTGAGTTTATTGCATCGGCATACAAGCTCGAAGTGGGTCACCCTCCCGGCAACCCCATCTTTATGCTTACGGGTCGTTTCTTTGCCAACTTTGCATCCGACCCCTCGCAAGTTGCTTATATGCTCAACTTGATGTCGGCTCTGTTGAGTGCCGCCACTATTTTGTTCCTATTCTGGACTATCACACACCTTGCCAAGAAATTGGTTGTGCCACAAGGTAAGGAAATGACCGTTGCCCGCATGATTACCATTTTGGCAAGTGGTCTTGTAGGTGCATTGGCCTATACTTGGAGCGACACATTCTGGTACTCGGCTGTTGAGGGTGAGGTATATGCCTACTCTTCATTCTGTACAGCAGTGGTATTCTGGCTCATTCTCAAGTGGGAGAGTGTTGCCGACGAGCCCTACGCCAATCGCTTCCTCATTCTTATAGCCTATATCATGGGTGTATCTATTGCGGTACACTTGCTCAACTTGTTGTGTATACCTGCCATTGTTTTGGTATATTACTATCGCAAGTTCAACAATATCAGTGCCAAGGGTTCGCTTGTAGCATTGGTGGTGTCGTTTGTCATCATAGCCTTGTTGCTCTTTGGTATCGTGCCCGGATTTGTTAAGGTGGCCGGTTGGTTTGAACTCTTGTGTGTCAATGTATTGGGTATGCCCTATAATACAGGTGTTATGGTATACTTCTTGCTCACAATGGGTGTCATTGCATGGTCTATCTACGAGACATTCTCGGGCAAGAGTCTTGCACGAGCCCGTGTCCTATTCTTGGCAAGTATCATCCTCTCGGGTATGCCTTTTATTACCGACAATATCTTTGTCGGATTGGTAGTGTGTGCATTGCTTGTAGCGGCTGTAATGGTGGTCAAGAAGGTTTCGTTCCGCTTGATGAACACCGTTTTGGCCTGCTTGTTGGTGATACTCATTGGTTACTCGTCGTATGCGCTCATCCTCATACGCTCGGCTGCCAATACGCCCATGGATCAAAACTCGCCCGAGGATATTTTCACTCTCGGTAGCTACCTCAACCGTGAGCAATATGGCGAGACTCCCCTCTTGTATGGCCAAACTTTTGTGTCGAAAGTGAAGCGTGTAAATGGCGAGGCTCAAATAAAAGAGGGTAAAAACATCTATCAAAAGGTCGTAAAAGCCAATCCCGACGAGCGCGATCGCTATGTGGTGACAGGCAAGAAAGAGACCTACATCTACGAGAGTGAGACACAAATGTTCTTCCCTCGCATGCACAGCAACAAGCCCACACATATATCGGCCTACCGCGAGTGGTCGGGTGCATCGGCGGCTGCCAAGCCTACATTTGCACAAAATATGCAGTTCTTCCTCGATTATCAGCTCAATCACATGTATTGGCGTTATTTCTTGTGGAACTTTGCCGGTCGTCAAAACGACTTGCAAGGCCATGGCGAGGTAGACAAGGGCAACTGGATAAGTGGCATCAACTTTATCGACAAAATACGTGTAGGTGATGCATCGCTTTTGCCCGACGATATGGCCAACAATCCCGGCCGCAACGTATTCTATATGTTGCCTCTCATCTTGGGTATTATAGGTCTGCTATACCAAGCCTTCTCGGGCAAAAATGGTATTGAGCAGTTTTGGGTAACTTTCTTCCTCTTCTTCATGACAGGTATAGCCATTGTGATATACCTCAACCAAACACCCTATCAACCTCGTGAGCGCGACTATGCCTATGCCGGCTCGTTCTATGCCTATACGATATGGATAGGTTTGGGTGTGGCTGCGGTTACTCGTGGATTGGAGATAGCATTGGAGAAGATGCGCATTAACAACAAGGCTATTCCCGCTGTTGTAGCTGCGGTAGTGTGCTTGTGTGTGCCCTTGCAAATGGTGAGCCAAACATGGGACGACCACGATCGTTCGGGTCGCTATGTAGCTCGCGACTTTGGTATGAACTACCTGTCGAGTGTCGAGCCCAATGCCATCATATTTACCAATGGCGACAACGATACCTTCCCCTTGTGGTATGCACAAGAGGTAGAGGGTTTCCGCACCGATGTGCGTGTATGTAACCTCTCATACTTCCAAACCGATTGGTATGCCGATCAGATGAAGCGTCCCGCTTACGAGTCGGCACCCCTGCCCATCTCGGCTTCGCGCGATGTATATGCCCACGACAAGTTGTCGTATGCCTATATATTGCCCGTAAACGAAAATCTATCGCTCTCGGCAACCGATGCCCTCGACTTCTTGTATAGCAAGGATCCCCGCACCAAGAAGACTCAATATGGCGAGTTGAACTACTTGCCTACCAACAAGATTTATATTTCGGTCGATAGCGCTACAGCCTTGGCTCGTGCCGGTATGCCTGCCGGATATGAAGATTGTGTGGTAGATCGCATCTATCCCAAGTTGAGCGGTAAGAGTGGCCTTTACTTCTATGAGGTTGCCGCATTGGATATGATCAATACCAACATCCAACAAGGCTGGGAACGTCCTATCTACTATGCAGTAACTGTGTCGAACGACCTCTATTTGGGTCTTGAAGATTACTTTGCACTCACCGGCTTGGCACAACATGTAGTGCCTATGAAGACCGAGGCTTGTGGCGGTGTCGATACCGAGCGCATGTATGACAACATGATGAACAAGTTCCGTTGGGGTGGCTTGGAGGCTGCTACCGAGGAGAATCCTATATATCTCGATGAGAATATACGTCGCATGTGTCAAACAACTCGTGTAATGTTCAACAATCTTGTTGAGCAGCTCATTGTCGAGGGTGAGAATGAGAAGGCTATCAAGGCCCTCGATTTCATTAGCGACAAGATGCCCGGTTGGTTGATTCCCTACGAGGCATTGGCAATACAGATGGCCAACAGCTACTTCACTCTTGGCGAGTATGACAAAGCCAAAGAGTTGCTTGTCGACAACATCAATCGTAGCTTGCAATACATTCGTTGGTTCAAGACACTTACACCTTCGCAATATCGCTCGGTAAGTGACAAGGAGCTACACCAATATGTCATGCAAGCCGGCTTGACTCTCTTGTATGAGAATGGCATGCAACAGGTTGCCGAAGATATTGTTGCCGAGGCGCAAGCCAACGGTATTTTATAAATTACCGAGGAGTGCCTTGCAAGGCATTCCTCTTTTTCTTTTATACGTATGTTTATAGAGCGACCACCCCTATTGTACCGCATGTTCTTTTCGGAGGCAATATGGCGTATTCCCCGCAAGGAGAAGACCGTATATCTTACCTTTGACGACGGCCCCATACCACAAGTTACGCCTTGGGTATTGGAGGTGTTGGCACAATATGGAGTGCATGCTACGTTCTTCTGCACCGGCGACAATGTGGCTCGTAATCCGGGTCTTTTTGCTTCTTTGCGAGCGGCGGGGCATCAAGTGGGTAACCACACCATGAGCCACGTGAAAGGTCTCAATATGAATACTCCCGACTATTTGCGCAACATCGAGAAGGCTCACGATCTTATTCAGAGTCCGCTTTTCCGTCCGCCTCATGGCTTTATGCGTCCCAGCCAATTTGAGGCTGTCAAGGATAAGTATACAACAGTGATGTGGGATGTGGTTACGCGCGACTATAGCAAATGTCTTGATGGCCGGCAAGTGCTTGACAATGTGCGTAAATACACTCGCAATGGATCTATCATTGTGTTTCACGACTCGCTCAAGGCTCAAAAAAATCTGCGCTATGCTCTGCCTCGCGCAATAGAGTGGTTACAAAGCAATGGCTACCGATTTGCTACCCTCTGACCTCTCGGTTGCCATAGGCGAGAAGGCCTTGCAAATGGGCTTCTCGGCGTGTGGTTTTGCATTGGTGCAAGATGTGCCCGATGAGGTCTATAACCATTGGCAAGAGTGGATAGCTACCGGCAAGCACGCTACAATGGGCTATATGGAGCAGCACGCGCCATTGCGCCGCAATCCTCAAGGTTTGTTGCCTGGGGCTCGCACTGTTATATCTGTGGCACTCAACTACTATCCGGCCGAGGATATGCCTGCCGGCAATCCGCGATTTGCACGCTATGCCTACGGGCGCGACTATCACGATGTGATGCGCTGCATGCTGGGTGAGTTGGTGCAGTATATACAATCGTTGCAACCCTGCGAGTGTCGTTGTTGTTGCGATACAGCACCCCTTTTTGAGCGATATTGGGCTATGCAAGCCGGTGTAGGCTTCACAGGGCGCAACAGTCAGCTCATCATACCCGGCAAGGGTAGCTATTTCTTCCTGGGCGAGATACTCACTACGCTCAATCTTCCACCCTCACAGCCTATAGAGTCACAGTGTGGCGAGTGTCGTAAGTGTATCGATGCCTGCCCTGTCAGGGCTATATCAGACAATAGGATGATAGATGCACGACGCTGTATTTCGTGCCAAACTATAGAGAATAGGGGCGATATACCTACCGAAGTAGCCAAGCGTATGGGGCGCAGAGTATATGGCTGCGATACCTGCCAAGAGGTGTGTCCTCACAACCGACATGCTGTGCCCACCTCCATTGCCGCCCTTGCGCCACGTCCCGAATTGTCTACACTCACTTATAGTCGTCTCACGACCCTCACGCAGGCCGATTTCTCTCGCATATTTGCCGGATCGGCTGTTAAGCGAGCCAAGTATCAGGGTCTCATGCGCAATGTTGAGGCTTTAGACCCCACACTCTTTGAGTAGCATTATACCTCGCTTTACACCTATAAAAATGGCGGTTGCCCCAAGTGGAGCAACCGCCTATTGTTTCCTGTTATAATCGTCGATTATTTGCGGAGAGAGATGGGATTAACCTTCAAGGGAGTACCTTGACCGGCAATTGTAGCCTTCTCGCCCAATGTAGCTTTCATGCGCATGGGTGCTTTGCTTGTAGCGGGTGCAAAGTCCAAGTTGTACATGTCTGAGAAGAGGTATGCACCGCCGTCGTAGATGTACCAAAGAACGGGACGTTCGCTATCCAAGAAGAACTCAGTCTCAGAAGTAGCAACGAATGTGAGCATGCTGACGCCACCAGAAGATGTTGCGTCACCCAAAAGGAGCTCAATTTCTACAGGATTGCCTTGTTGGTCTTGCAATACGCAAGTACCTACTACACTATACAAGTAGCTGTTGCCACAATCTTTATCGATAAATGAGAGAACATCGTATGTAGTGCCGTCGAGTTCCATAACATAGCTCAAAGCGCCCATTGTGGGGTTCTCTTCTGCGAGCATACCAGACTCGGCCAAGAAGCCTGTTATAGCCCAGTCGATACCGGTCATACCGTCGGCACCTTCAAATACCTCTGAGAGATCGAACACCTCATCGGCCATAAACATTGTAGATGAAGTGATATGTTCAGTCTCAGTTTCTGATGTAGGTACGTCAAATGCCCAGTTGTAAGCACCGGGGAGGAAGTATGTATATTCGGCATTTACTGCGGGTTTCTCTCTTGTGATGAGTGCGACGTTGGCTACGGGATATGCAAATGTTGCATCCATGATGTAAGTAGTACCTACAAGAGCTTGATACCACCAACCATCTTCGCCCTCAAGAGCGTTACCGGCACCAATCATGTAATCTTCGGGGAAGGTAATAAAGTTGTCTTCTACAGTCATTACCAAGTCGCCTGTAGTATCAATATTTTTACCGTCCTTTGATGCACCTACAATAAATCTGTAGTTGTAAGAAACTACTTCATAGAGAACTTGACCCAAGGGCATAGTGAGTGTGCCTTTGGCCTCGTCGTAGTAGGCATATACGGGGCTTACTTCCTCTGCGGGAAGACCACCAAACAAGAAGATGGGGCTGATCCAGTATTTGTTGGCTTCGGTTGCATCGGCTGTGATGTTTACAGTCCAAGACTCACCGGGATTGCCTTCAAATGCGCTCTCGGCATAAGCATTGTATGTACCCTCGATGCCACCTTCGGTGTATTCGGTTGTGTTGCTTACGCACATTTCGCCTTCAACCTCGGTGAAGAACAATTGAGAAGCAGGTGCTTCTACGGGTGAATCCATACCATTGAGGTAGATGTATACAACGGGGATGTTAACTTCTTTGGTGAAAGTAACATTGTAGATAGCTTGATACCACCAGCCTTTTGATCCTGCAAGGATGTCGCCGATACCGAAGTAGTATTGCTCGGCAAATGAGATGACTACACCTTTGTTGCTCTTAGAGATAGACATTGTGATATCGCTTGTAGTGTCGATGTTGCTACCATCCTCTGATGTACCGATAACCAATTTTGCTTCGCCGTTGGCATCAAGCAATACTTGGCCCAAAGGCATGGTGAGTGTGCCTTTAGAAGCATTGAATGTAGCATAAACGGGGTCGATGTCGGCCTCAGTTGCGCCTTCAAACAAGCAGATGGGTTGAATCCATACTTTGTTGGCGTCTTTAGAGTCGGCTGTGATGTTTACAGTCCACTCTTGAGTGGGTTGACCTTGGAATGCGCTGGGAGCCGAAGCCTCGTATGTACCCAAGATGTCTTCTACAGTGATGTCAGCAGCGGGAGCTTTGCGCATCATTTTGTGCTCAACATTTTTGCCTGCTTTCAACTCTTTGGTGATAGCTTGTTGAGCTTGCATGGGCATCATCAAGCCCATGGCGATTGCTATGATTGTAAATATTCTTTTCATGACCGATTATTTTTTGATGAATTTAACTGTTGTTTGGTTTACTTGCAACATGTAAATGCCGGCAGCGAGGTTCGACACGTCGATGCGACCATTGTTGGGGGTGAGAGTAGCTTCGATGAGCAAAGCACCGTCAAGACCCATTACGCGCACTTGAGCTGCCTCACGGAGACCTTGCAAGCGCAATTCGTTAGTTACGGGGTTGGGGAAGAGTGTCACAGCAAGACGCTCGGCCGATACGCCCTCTACAGACTCGGGAACCGATTGGCTGAAAGTAACATTGCTGATGCCCACCATCATTTCACCGTCGGTCTTTACAACGGCAAATTCTTCTGAATTGTCAGTGAACAACATGTAAGCAACTTCGCTTACGGGTACATAGTATTGGTTGTCGGCTACAAGGTGCCAAGCATCTTGAGCGAACATACGACCTGCGCACATCATTACAACTGCGCACAACAAAAGTAATTTTTTTGTCATAGTTCTTAAGGTATAAGTTAGTGAATAAATTAGTTCGTTAAATTTCACGATTTGCAAATGTACAACAAGATTTTCTAAATCTATAATAATTTTATGTTTTATTGATGATGTTTTGTGCTTTTTGTATCAAAGATTGGCCGTGTATATTCAATTGTATATTCAATGTTTTTACGTCCTGTGCACCAATAGTAGTTCTATCAAAAAAAATGAGGGTGCATCACTATGATACACCCTCATCAATAAGGTAAAGTATTGTTTTATTATTTAAGTTTCCACTCGGTACCTTCTTTGGTGTCTTTGAGTTCAAAGCCTATTTCACCCAAGCGGTCGCGGATGAGGTCGCTGGTAGCCCAATCTTTGCGAGCTTTGGCCTCACGACGCATTTCGAGCAACAAATCAACGGCCTTGGCATACGCCTCGTTTCCATTGTTGTCGGCTTGTGTATTTTCTACAAGACCCAAGATGTCGAACATGAACATACGCATAGTCTCGCGCAACTCGTCGAGGTCGGATTGCGACAAGGTAGCGTTGCCTGCCAATACCGTATTGATGATGCGCACACCCTCGAAGAGGTGTGAGATAACAATGGGGGTAGACAAGTCGTCGTTCATAGCCTCGTAGCAGTTGTTGCGCAACTCTTTTACGTCGATTGTAGATGTGGCTGCAGGAGTTATCTTGCTCAAGTTGTTCCAACCCTCCATCAAGCGGTTGTAGGCCTTCTCCGATGCTTGCAAGGCTTCGTTGCTAAAGTCTACCGTGCTACGGTAGTGGGCTTGCAAGATGAAGAAACGAATGGTCATGGGCGAGTAGGCTTGTTGAAGCAAAGCGTGGTTGCCGGTGAAGAATTCGTCGAGAGTGATGAAGTTACCGAGCGACTTACCCATCTTTTGTCCGTTGATGGTTATCATGTTGTTGTGCATCCAATAGCGCACTGTTTCGTGGCCTTGTGCTGCAACCGATTGTGCAATCTCGCACTCGTGGTGGGGGAAGAGCAAGTCCATACCGCCTCCGTGTATATCAAACTCTTCGCCGAGGTATTTGGTACCCATAGCCGAGCATTCGAGGTGCCAGCCGGGGAAACCATCGCTCCAGGGCGAGGGCCAACGCATGATGTGTTCGGGAGCGGCTTTTTTCCACAGAGCAAAGTCGAACGAGCGACGTTTCTCGCTTTGACCGTCGAGCTCGCGGGTGGTGTTGAGCAACTCTTCGATATTACGACCCGACAACTTGCCATAGTGGTGGTCGGCATTGTATTTTTCAACATCGAAGTATACCGAGCCCTCGCTTTCGTAGGCATAGCCGGCTTCGAATATTTTCTTGATATACTCTATTTGTTCAATGATGTGACCCGAAGCATGAGGCTCGATGCTGGGAGGCAATACGTTGAGAGCTTCCATGGCTTTGTGGTAGCGATTGAGGTAGTGTTGTACTACTTCCATGGGCTCCAAGCGCTCCAAGCGAGCTTTCTTGGCAATCTTGTCTTCGCCCTCGTCTGCATCATGCTCCAAGTGGCCTACGTCGGTAATGTTGCGCACATAGCGCACCTTGTAGCCCAGATGGGTGAGGTAACGGAACAAGATATCGAATGTAATGGCGGGGCGGGCGTGTCCCAAGTGGCCATCACCATACACAGTGGGACCACACACATACATGCCCACGTGGGGGGCATTGAGGGGCACGAAGGGTACTTTAGTACGCTTGAGCGTGTTGTATATAAACAAAGGATTTTCCATTATATTATAAATGTATGTCTTATTGTTTTTTAATCACTTCTTTCACTTGGTTGAGGAAATCCTCATCGGGGTAGCCTCGCAAAAGGATAGTACCGTCGGGGGCAAAGAGGATGAGGTGGGGTATGCCACTCACACCGTAGGTCTCGGCTGCGGGGTTGTGGTCGCTCAATATTTGAGGCCAGGGCATTTGCTCCTCTTCGATAGCGCGCATGCTGTCTTTTACCTTGTCGCGAGTGGCAAGACCCAATATTTCGAGTCCCAAGTCGTGGTACTCATTGTAGAATTCTTTCAACAAAGGCATAGACTTGCGACAGGGAGGACACCATGAGGCCCAAAAGTCGGCCAAGACATAGTAGCCATTGCCTACATAGTCGCTCAACGAAATGCTTGTTCCCTCCTCATACTCTACGGTGAAGTCGGTAAAGGGCATGCCCTCGGCAGTAGCTTTGAGCTGGATGCGACGTTGTATGCGGCGGCTCACGGCCGGGTTTTCCAATACATAGTCGCTCATGGTGTCGAGTATGGCGTCGATGCGCTCCTCATCTTCGCACTTGGCGAGGTATGTGTTGAGTATGATTGCACCCACAATGTCGTTGGTGTGAGCGGGAAGCATGCTCTCCATTTGCTCTACAAATGCAGCGTTGAGTTGGTCACGCTCGGCATAGAAGGCATTCTCGGCATCCTCGGGGCTCAATGTGTTGTTGTCCATCAATGTTGTGAGGCTGTCGCTCAGTAGTTTTATGCGACCGTTCAATGCCTTGTTTGCATCGTTAAATGCAATGTAGTCGGCGTTGAGGGTAGTACCTTCGAGCATAACACCTTGGTTGAGGTCTATCTTTATGCTCTTGCCGGGCTCGGCTATAAATGCAAAGTGTACGGTAGTGTCGCTGAGGTGATACTTCATGCTGGGAGTTGCATAAGTAGCATCTACGATAATGGCCTCGAAGGCTGTATCGACTTGTTGAGTGAAAGCAATAACACCATCGGTAACAAATGTGCTATCAAGAACCTCAATGGCCATCTTGTCTACCAAGTAAAATTTGGTATCGGGCATGTTGTCGATAAGTGCTTCTACCTTGAATGTGTTGTCCTTGCAGCACGATGCAAGCAACAGTGTTGCAAACAATGCGATGAAAATATGACTACGTTTCATAGTTGTTGCATTTTGTGATATTATTCTTTGTCAAAAGCCTCTTTTACAGTCTCAAACAAGTCGTCGGTGGGCAATCCGCGAGTGACGATAGTGCCGTCGGGAGCAAAGAAAATGAGGTGAGGAATACCTGTGATACCGTAGATGTCGGTAGGAATTTCTTGTGCATTGATGATTTGAGGCCAAGGCATTTGCTCCTCCTCGATGGCTTGGAGTGTGTTGGCGGGCTTGTCCCATACGGCTACACCCAATATTTCGAGACCTTGAGCATTGTATTCGTTGTACAACTCTATGAGGCGGGGCATAGACTTGCGGCAGGGGCCACACCATGAAGCCCAGAAGTCAACAAGCACATACTTGCCTTTGCCCACATAGTCGCTCAACGATACTTTAGTACCATCTTCTTGCTCGATAGTGAAGTCTACAAATCGTGCGCCGGCAGCAGTAGCTTTCTCTTTGTTGCGAGCCTCTACTGTGGGTGCAATTTTGGGGCTGGTGAGTACTTTCTCACCCATCTTCTCAAGCACAGCGTCAAGCTCTTCTTCGTCGACACCTGTACTAAGGTATGTTTCGAGCAATGTTATACCCAACACATCGTTGGTGTGGCGGTCAAGGAGTTCTTCCATTATCTCGATTACGGGCTCGTCGAGGTTCTCAACCTTTTCCATAAATACGGCTTGTGCCTCGTCCATTGTGATAGCTTCGCTTTGCAACAGAGCCATAAGACTGTCGCTGATGGCCATGTAACGCTCGTTGAGTTGGTTGTAGCTGTTGAGGTAAAGACTAAAGTCTTTGTTCAACTTGTTGGCCTTGATAAATGATTGAGTTAAGAGGTTTATCTCTACATTGCAACCAGGCTCAACAATTACGGGCATATTGGCCTCCATATTGGCAACCATACCCATAAAGCTCTCGGTGGTTGTACCTTCAAAGCTAAATTGGCCGTTGAGGATATAGGTGGTATCAATAGGGGCGTTCTCGTTGTAGTTCAAAAGGTAAATTTCGGTGCTGTCGAGAGCTCCTTCTATAGTGCCCGATATTTTGTAGCTATTGCTGTTGCAGGCTACAAGCATAATGCTCGCAACGAGCATCGAAAGAAAAATACTTTTTTTCATAACAGTGATTCTTTATCTTTTAAGTATTGTTATTACATGCGTTCGGGTACATCAATGCCCAACAGGCTCATGCCCGAGGCTATCACTTTGGCAACATTGGCCGAAAGCATCAAGCGGAAGGCGCGCACTGCCTCGTTCTCCTCTTTCAAGATTGAGAAGTCGTGGTAGAATTGGTTGTACTCCTTAACGAGGTCATACACGTAGTTGGCAATTTGTGCGGGGCTGTACAAACGACCAGCCTCGGCTACAGTGGCCGGATATGAGGCAAGGCGTTGGATGAGGTCGATTTCCTTTTCGGCAGGAACAACACTGTTCATCTCTATTTTGCTATAGTCGATACCGGCATCGGCTGCTTTGCGCATTACCGATCGTATGCGAGCATAGGTATATTGAATGAAGGGGCCTGTATTGCCGTTGAAGTCGATACTTTCTTTGGGGTTGAATGTCATATTCTTGCGAGGATCGACCTTGAGGATAAAGTATTTGAGAGCACCCATACCTACGATGCGTGATATTTCGCGTGCCTCCTCGGCGGTGCAGCCATCGAGTTTGCCAAGTTCGGCCGATGTCTCGCGTGCTGTAGCCTCCATTTCATCCATCAAGTCGTCGGCGTCTACAACTGTACCTTCGCGGCTCTTCATCTTACCCTCGGGCAGCTCTACCATACCATACGAGAAGTGAACGAGGTCTTTGCCCCACTTGAAGCCCAACTTGTCGAGCAAGATAGAGAGCACCTGGAAGTGGTAGTTTTGCTCATTACCCACTACATATATCATCTTGTCGATGGGGTAGTCTATAAAGCGCAACTTGGCAGTACCTATATCTTGAGTCATGTATACCGATGTGCCGTCGCTACGCAACAACAACTTGTGGTCGAGACCTTCGCCGGTGAGGTCGGCCCACACCGAGCCATCTTCCTTGCGGTACATAATGCCTTTTTCGAGGCCTTCGAGCACTTTGTCTTTACCCTCAAGATATGTTTCGCTCTCGTAGTAAATCTTGTCAAAGTCTACACCCATGCGACGGTAGGTCTCGTCAAAACCGGCATATACCCACTCATTCATCATGCGCCACACGCTACGCACCTCTTCGTCGCCGGCTTCCCAACGACGCAGCATTTCGCGAGCCTCGGCCATAAGGGGCGATGCGGCCTCTGCCTCTTCTTTGCTCTTGTTCTCTTTCTCCATGATAGCTGCTACCTCGGCTTTGTAGTGCTTGTCGAAGAGTACGTAGAAGTCGCCAATCAAGTGGTCGCCCTTCTTACCGGCAGTCTCGGGGGTAACGTTGTTGCCCCACTTTTGCCAAGCAAGCATTGACTTGCAGATGTGAATACCACGGTCGTTTACGATATTGGTCTTTACCACACGGTTGCCGTTAGCCTCCATGATGCGCGAGAGGCTATAGCCCAAAAGGTTGTTGCGCACGTGACCCAAGTGGAGGGGTTTGTTGGTATTGGGCGATGAGTACTCGATCATTACCAAGGGCGACTCGTCGGTGGCTTGTGTGATGCCAAAGTGCTCGTCGTGCTCTATCTCGTGCAATAGTCCTGCCCAGAATGCGGGTGCGATAACAAGGTTCAAGAAGCCTTTGATTACGTTGAAACCGGCCACGGCGGGCTCGTTGGCAATCAAATATTCGCCTATCTCTTGAGCTGTTGCCTCGGGACCTTTTTTCGAAGCACGCAAGAAGGGGAATACTACTACTGTGAGGTTGCCCTCAAACTCTTTCTTTGTCTTTTGCGGCATACAGGTGTTTGTGTCGGCCTCTATACCGTAGAGGGCCTTCACTGCGTTGGCTGTTGCCGATGCTATAATTTGTTCTATTTTCATACTTCTATTATATATAATAAGCGTGCAAAGATAATCAATTTATATTGATATACTTATCACACCTTTGCGAAAAAGCTCTTTTCTTTGGTAAGAAATCAAAAAAAAGTGGGATTTTTGTTATAGTTTTTGTCAAAAATACTCTTTGTATCGCAATGATGGCATGGGCTTGCGTGTTGTGAATTCTTAATTTTAATAAATTTAAGCCTCCTATTTCGCACATTTTATTAATAAAACATACAATAGCAAGGCGGGTGATAATTATTTATTACCTTTGCACTGCAAAAGTCGGGTGTAGGAGTAGATAGATTCTTTTATCACCCTGTTAATAAATACAATATACTATGCGTTCATATTTCAATTCTATCCCGCCGGTTACCAAAAACCTGCTTATAATAAATGTCTTGATGTGGTTTGCCACAATAGCCATTGGTATAAACCCTGCAACGGGTAGCTATCGAGTTGTAGAGTGGATGGGTCTCCACCTTTTTGGAGCATCTAAGTTCAACGTGGCACAGCTCATTACCTATATGTTCTTGCACGATCCCTCGTCGTTTGCACACGTCTTTTTCAATATGTTCTCGGTCTATATGTTTGGCCGTACACTTGAGCAAGTGTGGGGTGGCAAGCGCTTTTTGTTCTATTATATCACCACCGGTATAGGTGCAGGTCTCATACAGGAGGCTGCCTGGTTTATTGAGTACGGCAACTATATATCGCAAGTGGTAGATGTGTATGGTTGGTCGCAAGCCTCTATGGCTCTCAACGGTCTTGTTACTGTGGGTGCTTCGGGAGCGGTATTTGGTATACTATTGGCTTTTGGTATGTTGTTTCCCAACGTTCCTCTATATCTCATGTTTATTCCTGTGCCCATCAAGGCCAAGTGGTTTGTGCTCGGATATGGTCTCATAGAGCTTTTCTTGGGTGTAAGTGCTACCAGCGATGGTATAGCTCACTTTGCTCACTTGGGAGGTATGTTGGTGGGTGTATTGCTCATACTCTATTGGAGAAAAAAAGGTATAGGCAATGGCGGGTATTATTGATAGACTCAAATACCATTTGGATGGCGCCCCTACGCTCAAACGCCTCATATACATTAATGTGGCAGCGTTTGTAGCGATACATCTGGTGTCGGTGGTACTCATGCTCTTCAATGTAGACTCGCTGCAGTGGCTATCGTATGTAGAAGTACCCTCGACGCTCAAAATATTGCCCTATCGCATTTGGACTCTCTTCACCTACATGTTTGTTCACTACGACCTGTGGCACATCTTGTTCAATATGATGTGGCTCTATTGGTTTGGTAGTATTTTCATGCAGTATTATTCTCAAAAACACCTCAGTGTGCTCTATGTTTTGGGAGGACTCTCGGGTGCGGCGTTGTATCTCTTTTCGTACAATATTTTCCCCTATTTTGCCGGTAAGGAGGGCATGATGTGTGGCGCTTCGGCTTCTATTATGGCTATTGTTTTTGCTACCACACTGCGCGTGCCCAATTTCAAGATAAACCTCATGTTTATAGGCACTGTGTCGCTCAAATATATAGCACTTGTTACTATCCTTATAGACCTTATGAGCATGACATCGGCCAATGCCGGTGGCCACTTTGCTCATATTGGTGGCGCTATTATGGGTGTGATATTTGCAATGTGCTGGAATAGGGGTACCGATATATTGCAACCTTTCAACAAGTTGATTGATAGAGTGGTGACAGTGTGGCGTGCCCCGCACATCAAGATACGCAAGCCCAAGAAGGCTCCCTTTACTCGCACTGCCGAGGAGAAAAAGGCCCCCCGCACACACCGTCGCCCCGAGACCGATAGCGAATATTTTGCCCGCAAGAAACGCGAGGCCGAGGAGATTGATAAGATACTCGATAAAGTGAAGAAATCGGGCTATAGTGCCCTCACAACCGACGAAAAACAAAGATTGTTCGATGCCAAAAAGAACTAAAAAACCGCAGCGAGGCAAGGCCGATAAAGGCAAGAAGCGTGCCAATCCATTGCGTAGGGCTGTAGCAATAGTTGTGCTGTTGCTGTCGGTCGTATCGTCGGTAATGCTTGTTGCGGCTGCCTATGTCGAGTATCTTTCGCCCGAGCAATATACTCTCCCGGCGCTGTTGGGACTTGCCTTCCCACTTTTTGCACTCTCTACAATTGTACTTTTTGTCTTTTTGTTATTGCTTTATCCTCGCTATTCGCTCCTGTCGCTTGTGGCTTTGTTGCTGTCGATACCCGCTATGCGACAATACTGTCCTATCAACAGAGGCAACGACCGTCTCATAACCAATCGACCGGGATTTTCGATGCTTACCTACAACACGTTTCACTTTGAAGATGTAGAAAAAGAGGCGTTAGAGGGGCAAATCGATTACAATCGTACGCTGCAAAACATCATCAATGCCGACGCCGATATTGTGGCTATCCAAGAGCGGGCTTATTCTTCGTTCAAAGAGAACAAGCGCCTCAAGTTTACTGCAGAGCAGGTTGCCGAGTTAAATAAGCTATACCCTCACCAAATTACAAAATCGAAGGGCGCTATACTCTCTAAGTATCCGGTTCGACTGCTCTCAGACACGACATATACCCAAACTGCGTTTACAACCGTGTATGAAGCCGATATAGATGGCCGCGTGGTGACAATCATAAACAGTCACCTGCAATCTATAGGCTTTACAAGTGACGACAAGGCGCTGTATGAGGAGTTGACAAGTCGCCCCGACAGTATTGATGGTAAAATAGGTGAGGCAAAACAATTTACGCACAAGTTGCTCGATGCCTTTGTACAGCGAGCTCGTCAAGTAGAGGCTGTCGATTCTATTGCACGCAGTATAGGTGGCAACATCATCTTGTGTGGCGATATCAACGACACCCCCAACTCATACGCCTACCATGTGCTGAAGAAAAATCGCAATGATGTATATCTCGACTTGGGCTCGGGTCCGGGATATACCTATATGGCCAATCGCATGTGGGTGCGCATCGACTACTTGTTGTACGAGGGCGATATGCAACCGCGATATGTGAATGTTATAGAGAAACGCTCGTCCGATCACTACCCTGTATATGCCGAATTTGAATGGAAATAGCACATTATTAGTGCTGTAATCACATTCTTCTCTTTAAAAATTGGTGTATATCTGCAAAAATATCTATTTTTGTGCCGTTAAGAAAGAGACACGACATATTAATATTTTTAAACCTATAATCAATGAAACGTTTATTTTTACCTGCAATCATCTGCCTTATGATGACCGCATGTCAACAACAATCAAGCAATCCGTTCTTGAGTGCCTACAACACTCCCTTCGATGTGCCTCCCTTTGAGCAAATCGAAAACGAACACTACATGCCCGCATTTGAAGAGGGTATCAAACAACAAAAAGCCGAGATTGAGGCTATCGTAAATAACCCCGAGACTCCCAATTTCGAGAATACTATTTTGGCTCTCGACTTGAGCGGTATGCTCTTGCGCAATGTAGAGCTCACATTCTTCTCGTTCACCGAGTCTATGTCTAACGACACTCTTCGCGATATCGCTGCCGAGATAACTCCTATGCTCACAGCTCACGCCGACGATATTATGCTCAACGATGCTCTCTTTGAGCGTATCAAGGTGGTATATGACAACCGCGAGAGCGAGAATCTCGATCGCGCTCAAGAGCGTCTTTTGGAGAAATATTACAACAGCTTCGTTCGCTCGGGTGCTCTCCTCTCAGCCGAGGATAAAGAGACTTTGCGCGGTATCAACAGCGAGTTGTCATCGCTCTCTCTTAGCTTTGGTAACAATGTATTGGCCGAGAACAACGCTTTTGAGTTGCTCATCACCGATGAGGCCGACCTCGCAGGTCTTCCCGCCGGTACTGTAGCTGCTGCTAAAGAAGAGGCTGCCGCTCAAGGCAAAGAGGGTTGGATGTTTAACCTCTCTGCTCCCAGCCGCATTCCTTTCTTGCAATATGCCGACAACCGCGACTTGCGCGAGAAACTCTATACTGCCTATGTAATGCGTGGCGATAACGACAACGAAAATGACAACAAGGCCAACATCAAACGCATCCTCGAATTGCGCTTGCAAAAGGCTCAACTCCTTGGCTACAAGACTTATGCCGACTTCGTTCTCGACGACCGTATGGCTAAGACCGACAAGGCTGTAAACGACCTCTTGCTCAATATCTGGAAATATGCTGTTCCCCGCGCTAAAGAAGAGATTGCCGATATGCAAAAGATTATCGACCGCGAAGGTGGTAACTTCAAGCTCGCTCCCTGGGACTATGCCTACTATGCCGAGAAAGTTCGTCAAGAAAAATATGCTCTCAACGAAGATGAGTTGAAGCCCTACTTCTCACTCAATAAAGTACTCGATGGTGTATTTATGGTAGCCGAGAAACTCTATGGTATTACATTCCAAGAGCGCACCGACATTCCTTCATATCACCCCGAAGTGCGCACATACGAGGTATTCGATGCCGAAGGCAAGCACCTCTCTGTATTCTTCTGCGACTACTTCCCCCGCGCAAGCAAGCGTTCAGGTGCTTGGATGAGCACATTCCGCGAGTCGTATGTTGACGCCAATGGCAACGAAGTTCGCCCCTTGGTATACAACGTTGGTAACTTTACCAAGCCCACTGCCGAGACTCCCTCATTGCTCACTCTCGACGAGGTTGAGACACTCTTCCACGAGTTTGGCCACGGCTTGCACGGCATGCTCACTCGCGTCGATTACTATGGTATCAGCGGTACAAGTGTAGCTCGCGACTTCGTAGAGTTGCCCTCACAAATCACCGAGCACTGGGCTACTCACCCCGAGGTATTGAAAATGTATGCTCACCACTACGAGACAGGCGAAGTAATTCCCGACGAGCTCATTGCTAAGATGGAGCGTGCCGGTAGCTTCAACCAAGGTTTTGCTACTACCGAGTTGGTAGCTGCTGCTCTCCTCGATATGCGCATGCACGAGTTGACCAACTACGACAACTTCGACGCTCGCGAGTTCGAGAAACAAGTTGCTGCCGAGCTTGGCCTTCCCGCCGAGATTACCTATCGCTATCGCAGCATGCACTTCAACCACGTATTCTCTGGTGGCTATGAGGTAGGTTACTACAGCTACCTTTGGGCCGAGGTGCTCGATGCCGATGCTTTCGAGGCATTTGTTGAGAATGGTATCTTCGACAAGGCTACTGCCGATGCCTTCCGCATCAACATACTTGAGGCCGGTTCGAGCGAGGATCCCATGAAGCTCTTCATCCAATTCCGTGGCGCAGAGCCCAACCCCGAAGCTCTCATCCGCGGTCGTGGTCTTAAATAAGATTATACACCAATCTTCTACATACACGGGTCGGGCTGTCGCATGGCAGCCCGACCTTTTTTCTTTTTTATGTATTGTATCTTCTCGTCGCTTTAGCTATCTTTGCGCAATAGATTCCGATACCTTAACTATAACATATAACGCTATGTCAACAGTACTTTTTCACGAGATAGTTTTTGGCCCCATACGCAGTCGTCGTTTGGGCGTTTCGTTGGGCGTAAATCTTTTGCCCCTCGATGGTAAGTGGTGCTCATACGACTGCATCTACTGTGAGTGTGGCTATAATGCCGACAATCGCGAAGACCGTAAAATATACAATCGCGACGAGGTGCGCACAGCTCTTGCTACCAAGCTTGCTCAAATGCGTGAGGCAAATGATCCGCTCGATGTCATTACCTTTGCCGGTAATGGTGAGCCCACGTTGCACCCCGAGTTTGAGGGTATTATCGACGATACCATTGCCTTGCGCAATGAGTTCTATCCTTCGGCGCAGATTACTGTACTCACCAACTCTACTCGTCTCGAAGATGATAGCGTCTACAGTGCACTGTGCAAGATAGACAACAATTGCCTCAAACTCGATACCATGAATGCTCGCACCATGCGCCTCATGAATGTGCCTGCAGGACACTGCGACCCCGAGCGTGTTGTGCGTGCTATTGAGCGCTTCGAGGGTCGTTGCATTGTGCAGACCATGTTTACCCGAGGCGAGCACGACGGTGAGCGTGTAGATAATACCACCGAGCAAGAGGTGGCCGACTGGTTGAAGGCTATCGAGCGCATACGTCCCCGTCAAGTACAGATATACTCTATCGACCGCAAGACTCCCGAGCAATCGCTCGAAAAAGTTCCTGTCGAAGAGCTACGCACCATAGGCGAGCGTGTCAAAGCCCTTGGCATTGACGTTAATGTTGCCGGATAAGCTATAAGTATATACCCCCAAAAAAATAAAGAGTCTTGCCCCGTGCATGGAGCAAGACTCTTCTCATTATATACCCACCTATGCCCATGGTCGTAGGCATAAGTCTATCTCATAATCCGGAGATAATATCTATTACATCACACCTTTACGGGTAGCAAGGTGCTTTTCTTTGTCATTTGCCACTACAGCACTACCTTGGCAGTAGCGCCACTATTGAGGCGGGCTATATACACACCTGCAGGGAGTGTAGCCACATCGATGTTAGCCGTAGTAGCACCTTGGCGCACAGCTTGTGTAGCCACTGCACGACCCGTAGCGTCATATAGCGTGATAGCTTCGCCTGCCTGAGCTGTGGGGAACTCCGCCATCAGCGCATCGCCATTGTTATATATTACGAGAGATTCTTTATCTAATAAATGTTTGTATACACCTGCCGGGTATATTGTGGCACTTTCGCATGTGTTGCACAATTCAATATAGATTTCATTATAGGCTAAATCTCCGATGAACGCTGTCACTGAAAACTGATAATTGTCGAAATTGTCAAGATATAACGATGTATTGGCCAAATATAGTTTAAGTCTGTTTCCATCTAATTTTACAACAGCACATTTATCATCGCCCCATCCGGTTAATAAACTGCCTACTATTGTTATGTATTCTCCTTCGATTGAGGCCGATAATTCTATTGTCTCGTCACAGTGTTCAAGCGTGTTGATGGGATATATCTTGTATCCTGCATCATATACCGATTTACCGTCGCGATTGAAAGAGAGAAGTTGATTTTTTTCTCCGTTGGGCATTACAACAATATTTTTCCCAGACAATATACTCCAAGTTGAACCAATACCATGTAGTATCTTATCATTTATATTTTGTTTGCTATCATCTTGAAAGGTAACTTCGACCTGCATATAGTCCAATATATTGCCATTTGCATCTGTAACTGTTCCCAACTCGTATATCTGACATTTTTTTATATCTTCAGGCGTCCCGCCATTGATATAGTTATCTATTGGTAATTCTTTGCCCACATACCATTCGCCAAAGTCATATATGCAATACTCTGTATTGTCTTTAAAATTGTATCGGTATACCATATTATCGTCGGTAGTTCGTAGTAGTGCGCTAACTTTATTATTATAGTCATTACGAACTACTTGATATGTTAAACCATTAACAACAGTGTCTTTGTCGATGTAGAAATTATAAACAGATATAGCGTCGAATGAGTAGCTCATTTGACACCATTGTGTTGTATTGTTGTAAAACTTATTGTTGCTATAAGTAATCAGTGTTATTAAGCTCAACAAAACCGATAACAAAACTCTTCTTTTCATAATCTATTGATATATAGTTCTTAATTCTGTAAAACTTCTATAATTGCGTTATTGGGCAAGTAAAAACCCATTTGAAAACTTTGCAGTAGGTACATCTGTGATAATATGTTTTCCTATACCTTTTTCTATCTACGCGTTACCGCTTTGAAGAAATGGGGTATACTTATGCTCGGCGTAAGTAGCCAACGAGAATGCCAATGTGGCAAAAAGAAGTAGTGACTTTTTCATGGTATTTGGTATTGGTTCTGAGCGCAAGCTATTGAATATTAGTTAATAAAACAATAGTTTTGACTATTTATTAACCAAATTTAACAAACGGGGGGGTAATTACATCCTCTTAACATTTTATCGCGAGAATGCAATGTGTGTAGGGGGGGTCAATCTATTTCGGCAAGTAGTTCGCAAGCCGTGCGGTGTAGGATGGGGTGTACCCAAGATGGGGCTATCTCACAGAGGGGCGCGAGTACGAAACGGCGTAGATGCATGCGGGGGTGTGGCAGTGTGAGTACCTCGTCGTTGCATACTATATCATCGCATGCAATGAGGTCTATATCGAGTGAGCGGTCGCAGTATGAGCCATCGGCATTGCGGTGTGTGGTGCAGCCCAGGTCGAGTTCTATGCGGTGTGTCGTAGCCAGTACATCGTGTGGTGTCATGGTGCTGCGCACGGCTATAACGGCGTTCATAAAGAGGTTGTCCGACTCGAAGCCGTCGGCGCGGGTTTCATACATCGACGAGCGGGCGACTACCTCGCCAATACGCTTGCCTATCAAGGCAATCGCTTGCATCAATATTTGCTCTCTTTCTCCTATATTCGAGCCGAGTCCTATGTAAAAAAGTTTCATAAAAAACCGTTTATAAACTATTCAAACCCTTGTTTTGTGTTGCAAAGTTATCAAAAAAGTTTATCGGTGCAACAATGCAAATGATATTTTTGTTGAAAAATATATCTCTTTTTATGCCGTTAGTATGGCGAAAAAGCTATACCTTTACGCTCGATTTCGCCTCCAAAAGCGGGGCAATTTAATGTAAAGATTTAACAAAAACAGCATAATCAATGGAGACCAAAGTCATTACCATCATCAAGCGCGACGGAGCGTCGGAGGCTTTTTCGATTGACAAGATAAAAAGAGCCATCGAGAAGGCCTATCGTGCCGGCAACATCAACGACGAGTCTACAATAAATCAAGTGGCCGAGCGTGTGATGCAAAACATTACTACTACCGAGGTGTCGGTAGAGCAAGTGCAAGACCTTGTCGAAATGGAGTTGATGCGTGTCAATCCCGATATTGCCAAGCGATATATTATCTATCGCGAGTGGCGTACCAAGGAGCGCGACAAGCGCACGTCGATGAAGCATGTGATGGATGGTATTGTGTCGGTAGAGAAAAACGATATAAACCTGAGCAATGCCAATATGTCGTCGCACACTCCTGCCGGACAGATGATGACCTTTGCCTCGGAGGTAACAAAAGATTATGCCTATAAATACTTGGTGGGTGTGCGCTATGCTCGTGCGCACAAGAATGGCGATATACACATTCACGACCTCGACTATTACCCTACCAAGACCACTACTTGTACTCAATATGACCTCGACGATATTTTCTCTCGCGGTTTCCACACCAAGAATGGTACTGTGCGTCCGCCTCAATCTATCTTGAGCTATGCGACGTTGGCTACCATTATATTCCAAACCAACCAGAATGAGCAACACGGCGGACAGTCTATCCCTGCCTTCGATCACTTTATGGCAGCCGGTGTGCTCAAGAGCTTCCGCAAGCACCTTATAGATGGTATATCGTTCTTGATGGAGTTGAAGGGTTGTGAGAAGGCTGCCGACTTGAAAGAGGCCTTTGCAACTGTTATAACCACCATTGCCGAGAATGATGCTCAGAGCGAAGCGGTATTGAAGGTGTTGCAAGAGCAAGGTGTGGAGATAACCATGCCCGAGTTGCACAAGTTGTGGATGCACAGCTATGAGTCTACTCGCAAAGATACCCACCAAGCTATGGAGGGACTTATACACAATCTCAATACTATGCACTCACGTGGTGGTAATCAAGTGGTATTCAGCTCTATCAACTATGGTACCGATACCAGCGCCGAGGGTCGCATGGTGATACGTGAATTGTTGGCTTCTACTGTTAAAGGACTTGGAACAGGCGAGGTGCCTGTTTTCCCTATACAGATTTTCAAGGTAAAAGAGGGTGTATCGTACTCGGAGGCCGACTACAACAAGGCAATGGAGAATATCGAAGATGCCTTGGCCGGCAAGATGGAGTTTGAGACTCCCAACTTTGACCTCTTGTTGCTTGCTTGCAAGACTACTTCTACATCGTTGTTCCCCAACTTCCTCTTCCTCGACGCGCCCTACAATGTGCATGAGGATTGGCGTGCCGACGACCCCAATCGTTTCCGCTACGAAGTAGCTACCATGGGTTGTCGTACACGTGTGTTTGAGAATCTCAACGGATTGAAGAGCTCTTGGGGTCGTGGCAACCTCTCATTTACCTCTATGAATATGCCTCGCTTGGCTATTGAGGCACGTCGCGAGGCCGAGGAGTTGCACCCCTACGACGACAAGCACGTAGTGCGCAAGGAGGCTCGCATCATCTTCCTCGAAAAGGTGCGCATGATGACTGCTATGATTGCCGAGCAACTCTATGAACGCTATCAATACCAGCGCACTGCACTTGCACGTCAGTTCCCCTTCATGATGGGCAACGATGTGTGGAAGGGTGGTATGCAACTTGCCCCCAACGACGAAGTGGGCGATACGCTTCTCTCGGGCACATTGGGTATAGGCTTTATCGGTGGTCACAACGCTATGGTGGCTATCTACGACGAGGGTCACACCCATAGCCAAGAGGCATGGCACACTCTTTACGATGCTATACAAGTAATGAACACTGTTGTAGAGGAGTATAAGCTGCGTTATGGTCTCAACTATTCGGTGTTGGCTACTCCTGCCGAGGGCTTGTCGGGTCGCTTTACCAAGATGGACCGCCAACGTTATGGCGTGATACCCGGTGTTACCGATCGCGACTACTATGTAAACTCGTTCCATATCGACGTGAAAGAGCCCATAAGCATTGTCGACAAAATCAAGAAAGAGGCTCCTTTCCATGCTATTACTCGTGGTGGTCACATTACATACGTGGAGCTCGATGGTGAGGCCAAGAAAAATGTAGTGGTGGTGCTCAAGATTGTAAAAGTGATGCAAGACGAGGGCATTGGTTACGGCTCTATCAATCACCCCATTGACACTTGTCGCGAGTGCGGTTACAAGGGTGTGATATACAGCAAATGCCCTGTGTGTCAGAGCGAAAATATCATGCGCATGCGTCGCATTACAGGTTACTTGACCGGTAGTCTTGAAACATGGAACTCGGCCAAGCAAGCCGAGGAGCGTGACCGTGTAAAACATACCTAATGCACCAACTCAATATTATAAATGTATTTCCCGAGACCATAGCCGACGGCTATGGTCTTCGTTATGCCATTTACTTGGCCGGATGTCGTCATGCTTGTGAGGGGTGTCACAACCCCGAGAGCTGGTCGCCTACAGCCGGCGAACCTTTTACCGAAGAGATATTATTGCGTATCATTGACGAGATTAACAGCGATAGCCTGCTCGACGGTATTACCTTGACGGGGGGCGATCCTTTTTACAACCCTGAGGCTCTGCTCGAACTGCTGGTGCGTCTCAAGCGCGAGACAAAGCAGAACATCTGGTGCTACACAGGCTTCACCTACGAGGCGCTGATGCAACACGAGATTACCCGCGACTGCTTGCGTTTTATCGATACCCTTGTCGATGGGCCATTTGTCAAGCGACTCTATGACCCTGCGTTGCACTTCAGGGGAAGTAGCAATCAGCGCATCCTACACCTGCATCCTAATGCTACAACCATCGCCCGGGAGGGTGGATATAGACCATAAGAAAACCGGTGTGTCAGATAAAATTTCTTGACACACCGGTTTTTTTATTATAGCCGAAGCCTTATTTTTTGGCTTCCAAGATAGGCAAGTTGGCCTCGGTGGGGATGTAAATCACCTTGTCGGTAGCAGTATTTTGTTGGCGCACCCACAAGTATTGTATATAGGTGGGAGTAAGCGAGCCATTCTCTATTTGTATCGCCTCGGCGGCACCTTTGGCGCGCTCTACCTCGGCTTGGGCATTGAGTTTCTCGGCTTCCAAGTTGGCCTTGGCCTCCTCTATCTTGATGCGACGGTTTTGCTCGGCCTTAGCAAACTCGGCTCTACCGCTCATCTCTTGACTCCACACGGTGTAGGTGGGTATGGCAAACATGAAGAATGCGATAACCAAAACAACTGTAAGCAACATAGACCAGTAGAACGATGCGTGATAAATGGTCCTTCCGGGTTCTCTTGTGATGAATTTCATGATAGATATTATTATGGGTTACTAATAAAATTCATTCTATCGCAACATGTTGGCTACACGCTTCACTGCGGCAATAAAGGTGTCTACCTCTTCGCGGGTGTTGTATGCGGCAAATGAGGCTCTCACTGTGCCATCGATGCCCAAGGCGTGCATGAGCGGTTGTGCGCAGTGGTGTCCTGTGCGCACGGCTATGCCCAACTTGTCGAGTAACATGCCCATGTCGTAGTGGTGTATATTGCCTACGAGGAACGATATGACAGGTGTCTTGTGTGCGGCTGTGCCGTAAATTCTCAAGTCGTCTATCTCTTGCAGGCGAGCGGTAGCATATTGTAGCAGGTCATCCTCATGAGCTTTCATAGCCTCAAATCCCACGCTCTCTATCCAATCGAGAGCGGTAGCAAAGGCTGCACTGCCCACATAGTCGGGTGTACCCGCCTCAAACTTATAGGGCAACTCATTGAAGGTGGTGCGCTCAAATGATACTTGAGCAATCATTTCGCCACCGCCTTGGTAGGGGGGCATGGCATTGAGCCACTTTTCTTTGCCATAGAGTACGCCTATACCTGTGGGGCCATACACCTTGTGTGCCGAGAATACGTAGAAGTCGGCATCGAGCGCTTGCACATCGACAGCCAAGTGGGGTATGCCTTGTGCGCCATCGACCAGCACAGGCACGTCGTGCGAGTGGGCGTAGGCAATCATATCCTCAACGGGGTTGATAGTACCCAGTACGTTCGATGCATGCATTACACACACCAATCTTGTGCGCTCGTTGAACAAGCTATGATATACCTCCAAATCCAATTCTCCGCGTTCGTTGATGGGTACAACTCGCAGTTTTATATCCTTGCGACCTTGCAACAGTTGCCAGGGTACAATGTCCGAGTGGTGCTCCATAACGGTGAGTATCACTTCGTCGCCATCGTGCAAGAATTGCTCACCAAAGGAGTGTGCTACCAAGTTTATCGCCTCGGTAGTACCACGAGTGAATATAATCTCATGGCTGTGACGGGCGTTGATGTAGCGTTGCACGCGCTTGCGGGCATTTTCGTGTGCTTCGGTGGCCTCTTGGCTCAAGGTGTGCACGCCGCGGTGTACATTGGCATTTACACGACAGTAGCTGTGTGCAATGCGGTCGATAACACATTGCGGGTGTTGCGATGTGGCGGCATTGTCGAGGTATATGAGCGGCTTGCCATATATCTCACGACTCAATATAGGGAATTGGGAACGAATAGAGGCTATATCTAACATCGTTATTGTTGTTTTTGTGTGCGCATGGCACATTGCTGACATTGCGACAACTCGCCGCGGAAACGTTTCTCTACCAATTGACGCAGACGGTCTTTGAGGGCCTCAAGACGCACATTCTCTATCACGTCGCTCATAAATGCAAACTGCAAGAGCATGCGGGCCTCGGCCTCTGAGATACCACGTGTGCGCATGTAGAAGAGTGCTTGTTGGTCGAGCTGACCCACTGTTGCTCCGTGGCTACACTTCACATCATCGGCATATATCTCCAATTGGGGCTTGGTGTACATGTGTGCGGTAGATGAGGCACAGAGGTTCTTGTTGCTTTGGTAGGCCTCGGTCTTTTGAGAACCCTCGCGCACCAAGATACGGCCGGCAAATGAGCCTATGGCGTTTTCGTCAAGCACAAACTTGAAGAGCTCGTTGCTTGTGCAGTGTGCTGCGCGGTGGTCGATGTGGCTATACACGTCAACCTTCTTCTCGCCATCGGCAATGGCCATACCGCAGAGTTGAGTCTCGCAACCTTCGCCATCGAGAGCTATGTAATAGTTGTCGCGGGTAGCGCCATTGCGCAGGGTTATGCCGTTGACCAATACGTTTGATGTAGCGGCTTGGTGTACAAAGGTAGACGACACACGTTGCACGCAAGAGGCGTTCTCCTCAAGGTTATAGTAGTCTACCACGGCGCCCTCGCCGGCATATATTTCGGTTACTTGGGTTATCACTTGGTTTATGCCATCGTCTTCGCTGTGGTCGCACACCAAGAGTTTGGCTTGCGCACCCTCTTCGGCCACTACCAAGATACGGCGGTTGTGCATCATAGATACACCGCCACTGATGATGTTGACAAGCTGTATAGGGCGTTCCAATACTACATGACGAGGAATGTACAAGAAGAAACCATCTTGAGCCAAGAGGGTGTTCAAGGCCACAGTGCCATCTTTGCTCATGTCGGCTACCTTGCCATAGTAGCGTGCTACCAACTCGGGATGAGACTCGGCTATATCGCGCAGAGAGCCTGCCAATACGCCGTCGGGCAACTCGCGGTTGCGATCGTTGCGGTAGAAGTTGTCGCCTACAAGGAAGTAGAGCTGTGTAGAGAGGTTGGGAACATCGCAACGGAAAGCCTCGTGGGGTTGTGAGGGCAACTCGATGCGTGTGATGTTCAAGCCGTAGTCGGGCGCAAAAATCTCTTCAAGGTTGGTATGATGATAGTCTTCGTGGCGTGTTGTGGGCAGTCCGTTGCGCTCTATCTCTTGCAGAGCAGCCGGACGCAAAGCGTTGAGCACCGCTGTCGAGTGACGGTCTATCACCTCATGATGCTCACGATAGAGGTCTATATATTGTTGTAGTGCTTGCATATCTCTCTATTATAATTCGCCCAACTCTTTTTTAATCCAATCGTAGCCCTTCTCTTCGAGTTCGAGAGCCAATTCGGGACCACCCGATTTCACGATACGACCTTTGTACAATACGTGTACAAAGTCGGGTGCAATGTAGTCGAGCAGACGTTGGTAGTGAGTAATCACGATAGTAGCATTATTCTCGGTTTTGAGCTTGTTGACACCCTCGGCTACGATGCGCAATGCGTCGATGTCAAGACCGCTATCGGTCTCGTCGAGGATTGATAGGCGGGGCTCAAGCATGGCCATTTGGAATATCTCGTTGCGCTTTTTCTCACCGCCCGAGAAGCCTTCGTTTACCGAGCGACTTGCCAACTTGTTGTCCAACTCGACAATGGCACGTTTCTCGCGCATGAGTTTCAAGAAGTCGGTGGCCGACATAGGCTCTTCGCCACGGTACTTGCGCAACTCGTTGATGGCGGCGCGCATGAAGTTTACCATGCTCACACCGGGTATCTCAACGGGGTATTGAAAGCTGAGGAACAAGCCTTCGTGAGAGCGGTCTTCGGGCGAGAGTGCCAAGAGGTCTTTGCCGTAAAATTCAACCTCACCCTTGGTTACTTCGTATGCAGGATTACCTGTGAGCACTGCCGAGAGTGTACTCTTGCCCGAGCCGTTAGGACCCATGATGGCGTGTACCTCACCGGGACGCACTGTCAGGTTTATACCTTTCAATATCTCTTTGCCATTGATATTGGCATGTAAGTCTTTTATTTGTAACATATTGTAGTCTTATTTTTTGTTTACCAATTATTTTTCTTTTTACCACATTGCGTTGCAACTTACCAGCCTATGGTATATAGCATGAGCAATATGATATATCGCACAAAGATACACTTTTTCTGCTGTTTTGCATAGTGTAGGTGGTTAAAAAATGTATGTGTGTATACGTGTTGATTTTCAATAAGATACAAAAATCAGAAGCATTTTCTGTCGAAAAAATTTTGTTACATCAATATCTCATCATATATTTGTATCGGTTGCCGATATAATGACAGCCGATATAACGCGTATCGATATATATAAATTATGCAAGAAAACACAGGTATAGTTCTCACGGAGGCAGTATATTACATACTGCTCTCGCTTACTACCCCCCTGCACGGGTATGGTATAATGCAGAAGATAGAGGATATGACTCATGGCCGATTGATTGTCTCGGCCGGTACGTTGTATGGTGCTATCAACACGCTGCTTGAGCGAGGTTGGATAAAGCAACATGTTACAGCCGAGGATAGCCGTCGCAAAGAGTATGTGATAACCGATGAGGGAAAGAAGGTGCTCAAGGCCGAATTGGCTCGATTGCGCCAATTGGTGGAGCATGGTGAAGCTACCCTCGCAAAATTCAATTTCAATTTAAGTATAACCTTAGTATAATGCAGAATTATGGAGACAAAACGTTATTTCAGGTATTTCACCATTGCCGACTATGAGCAAGAGGAAAAATGGATAAATAATATGAGCCGCTGTGGCTGGAACTTGGTGCGTACCAATGGACTGATATATACCTTCGAGAAGGGCAATCCTGGTGAGTATATATACAAGATAGACTTGCCACGTGAGTCTATGACCAACGTTGAGGCCGATGCCTACTATAAGTTTATGGAGGAGTTTGATATTGAGGTTGTTACTACTCATAAGATGTGGCGCTATTTGCGCAAGAAGAGTGCCGACGGGCCCTTTGATATGCCCAACAACGCTATGGCGCAACTCTCTATGGTCAATCGAGCCTATGGCGTGGCTACCAAGCTCACCAATACCCTTATTGTGATATTTGCGCTCATTATTCTGTTATTGACTCTTGTTTTGAACCTTGTTGATGGTGTTGCTGCTGCATTTATTACCGGCATGGTTACGAGTCTGGGTCCTTCGGCTCTTGTTGCTATGGCGATTATTCTTGTGCCCATTTCGCGACGTCTGCGCATACGCATGAATGAACTGATGGACGAGATACAAGTCAAAGGATAAATACTCCCAACATATACCAAACGAGGCGACCTGCGGTGAAATGCGGGTCGCCTCGTTTGGTATGATATAGAGTGGGTTACTGGAAGATGTAACCAACCGATATGCCGAGTTTAAATATGTCGTTGCGTGTGGTTTGGTTTAGAAAAGATGCTTGTCGGGTGAGGTCGGGCAGATAGGCAAAGTTGAGACCCACTCGCACATCGTTGAAATTGTAGGCCACACCCACCTCGGCTTTGAGACCAAACATTACCTCGTTTTTGACAAATGATACATTATCATCATCAAAATAGTGATTCATTGTGGTTGTTACAGGGATGTCGAGTTTGGGGCCTATGCCTAAGTAGGCGTGAAACTTCTTGTATCCGAGTTTTCCACGGAAGGTTGTGTTGAAGTGGATGTTGTGGCGTTGCAATCGCCAATCGACTTCTTCGATAGGCAATCCTGTACCCTCTATAATATCAATTCGATCAATACCACCGGTTGTCATATAACCGACCTCGCTCGATAGGTAATACCAACTATTTTCCAACCAATCGATACCCAAAGTGAGACTGTTGCTTACCAATGTCTTTGTAAAATTGTGCGTAGGAGTGTCGTCTTGCATTGAAGAAAATGATGTGCCCACGTCGAGTTTGATAACTTGTGCCGACAGCGGTAGAGCTGCAAGAATGATGACGGAGAGTAATGCTATTCGTTTCATGGTGCTTGTTTTTGCGGTGAGTTATTGTATGCTTGGTTCTTGTGGTGAGTTACTTGCGGCCGAAATCGGCGGGGATTTCGCCCCATTGGTCGGTTTCCCACTTGATGATGCGGTTGGTGTAGGTGTTGTTATGCAACCATGCTTCGGCACGGGCTATCATGTCGAAGATGGGGGCATTGACGGCGTTGCGTTCCAACTTGGTCTTGCATTGCTTTTGCTTCACCCACAACATGGCATTGCGGCTGTCGCTGTATATAGGCATGTTGTTGCCCATCTTTTTGAGTAGTGCCAGACCGTGTACGAGGGCCAAAAATTCGCCGATATTGTTGGTGCCCTGCTCCATGGGGCCTATGCGGAATACTTCCAATCCTGTGGCAACATACACACCGCGATACTCCATCTTTCCGGGGTTGCCACTGCAGGCGGCATCGACCGCCAAGCTGTCGCGTATGACGCTTGCCGGCAGTGTGGCAGGGGTAAATGTTTTGGTGTGATGCTGGCTCATTTGTTTGAGTATGCCTATATGTTCCGATGCGCTGCCTCGGAATGCCTCTATGGCGGCCTCTTTCGAGTCAAAAGCCTTGTATTGGGCGCCCTTATAGCCTTCGGTCTGTAGGCGGCACTCCTCCCAAGAGTCGTATACTCCGGGCGAAAGGCCTTCCCAAACAACATAATATTTCATTTTTTTCATCGGGAAATTTTTCTTTTGAGTGAACTCATTGGTGCAAAAGTAAGCTTTTTCTTGGAAAACTCTCTATCTTTGCCCCAATAAAGATGACTGATACCTACATGAAACAACCGATATTTCTCATAGGCTATATGGCAGCGGGCAAGACCTCGTTGGGCCGTTTCGCGGCCAAGCGTCTGGGGCGAGAGTTTATCGACCTCGATAAGTATATCGAGTCGCGTTTTCGTCAGAGTATTAGCGACTTGTTTGCTGCGCGGGGCGAGGAGGCTTTTCGTATTATAGAGCGCAATATGTTGCACGAGGTAGCCGAGTTTGACAATGTGCTTGTTGCCACAGGTGGTGGCACGCCTTGTTTCTTTGATAACATGGCCTACATGAACGAGCGCGGCGTGGCGGTTTTTCTCACGTGTTCGGTAGAGGTTATATGTCATCGCTTGATGATTGCCAAGGTAAAACGTCCGCTTGTAGAGGGCTGTACGCCCGAGCAGTTGCACAGCAAGGTAACAACCATGCTCGAGCAACGTTTGCCCTATTATACCCAGGCTCGCTATACATTTCAGGCCGATGAATATGAAAAAGCAACTGCCCTGGCATTGGCTACCGAGCAGTTGCGCGAAATATCGGAATAATCGTATTTCCCTCTTTTAGTCTCTCTTATCGACACCCCACATGAGCTTGTTGCGCAAGGTCTTCGAGAAGGTGTGTCCGTTTCCCTTTACAACCTTGATGGTAAATGGTGCTTTGCGCAGGGTGATAGTCTCGCCGGCAGGTAGTTGTATAGAACGACCGTCGCAACTGAGCATAAACTTGCCCGTGCGGCAAGCTACTTGAAGCGAAATGGTAACATCATCGTTTACAACCAACGGGCGCACTGTGAAGCTGTGCGGTGCTACGGGAGCCAACACCCAGTTGGCTGCTTGCGGCATGAGAATGGGGCCTCCGGCACTAAGTGCGTAGGCTGTAGAGCCTGTGGGAGTGGCTATAACCAAGCCGTCGGCCTGGTAGGTGTTGAAGTAGTCGTCGTTGATAGCAGTGCGTATAGAAATCATCGAGGCACTATCTTGCTTGAGTATGGCAACCTCGTTGAGCGAGTAGGGCCATATAGTCTCTATGCCGTTGGCATCGACTTGTAGCAATGTGCGTTCTTCTACTTGATACTGGCCTTTGAGTATATCTTGCAGGGTGTGTCCTACCTCATTGCCCGACAAGTCGGCCAGGAAGCCTAAGTGTCCGGTGTTGATGCCCAAGATGGGTATACCTTTGCTGCCAATACAAGTGGCAGTGTGCAAGAAAGTGCCATCACCACCTATGCTCAGCGCCATGTCAGCGTCGAAATTGTGGTCGGATATATAGTTCATGTCGGGTAGCTGCAGGGCGCTATCGGTGAGCAACATATCGACAAATTCTTGCTCGATACATATCTCGCACCCCAGGGCTACGAGCGTGTCGAATAGTTCTTGTACAACCTCTTGGTATGAGGTGTGATATTGTTTACCAAATATTGCTATTTTCATGACAATAAAAACTCGATAACACAACAAATGTAGTTCATTTATCATAAAACAACAAAACGGGGCGCGATTTTTTGTGTATTATTGCCGAAATATCTATTTTTGTATCAGTGTGCAGATGCGCTTGTAGCATGTGCAAACAAGGATTTTAGGAATATTACAGAATGGTAAAAGTGCTTGTAACGGGTGCAAATGGTATGTTGGCATCCAATTTGATAGATGAATTGCTTCGCAAGGGTTATAGTGTAGTGGGTATGGTGCGCCGTCGCTCATCGTATCGTGGTGTGCAAGGTGAAAACCTGGAGTTGTTTGAAGGTGACTTTAAGAATCCTCAACATCTTGAGAAGGCCTTGCAGGGCTGTACCGGCCTTTTTCATGTTGCTGCTATTACTGACCAGACGTTGCTCAAGTATGAAGATTATGAGGCTGTAAACACGAAACCGGTGTCGGTGTTGATGGATACTGCTGTGAAGTGTGGCCTCAAGCGCGTTGTATTGGTAAGCACAGCCAATACCATAGGCAACGGTTCTTGGGAGATGCCTGCCGATGAGACAAAAGAGTGGAATGCACCCCTCTCTGAGTCATTCTATGCACAGAGCAAGGCTGCAGCCGAGAAGATATTCAGGAAATATGTCGATAAGATAGAGTGTGTAATTGTCAACCCTACCTTTATGGTGGGTCGCTTTGGTACAAGTGCCGGTTCAAACCAAATTTTCGACATGGCTCACGCTGTTACATTCTGTCCACCGGGTGGTAAGAACTTCTTGGATGTTGAAGAGGCGGCTCGTGGTATGGTACTTGCCTATGAGCAAGGTCGCAGTGGCGAGAACTATCTGATATGTGGCGAGAATATATCGTTTAAGGACTTTTACAAGCGCATATCGCGAGTGAAACTCATGGTTATGGTTCCCGAGTTTGTTATGAAGTTCTTCGGATTGATAGGCAACTTATTGCGCTCTATGGGCTTTAAGGTGGCATTCTCATTACCCAATATGAAGATACTGTGCATGCCCGATGCCTATGTGGGTGATAAGGCTCGCCGAGAATTGGGTTTTGATCCCAAGCCTCTTGCCATAGCCGAGATGGCCGAAAAATAGAGCTGCAAGTTAAATTCTTATTCGATCGCCTTGTGCAAATCAACGATAAGATGCTTTGTATGGGGTAAAAAATAAGTAAACTTATTTTGTTCTCCTCTCGCTTATCGCTATCTTTGTTCCCTATAAAAGAATAAATAATTATGACCAAACTGAGTGTTAATGTCAATAAGATAGCTACTTTGCGCAATGCGCGAGGTGGCAATGTGCCCAATGTGTTGAAGGTGGCTCTCGATTGTGAGACTTTCGGAGCCGATGGTATTACTGTGCATCCTCGTCCCGACGAGCGTCACATTCGCTATGCCGATGTATATGAATTGCGACCTGCGTTGCGCACCGAGTTCAATATCGAGGGTAATCCTACCGAGTCGTTTATCGACTTGGTGCTTAAAGCTAAGCCCGCTCAAGTAACCCTTGTGCCCGATGCCCCCGATGCTATCACCTCAAACGCCGGATGGGATACTCGCACACACTTCGATTTCTTGGTAAAGGTTATCGACCAATTTAAGAGTGCCGGTATACGCACCTCTATTTTTGTGGGTACCGACCTTGAACTTATTACTTTGGCAGCAAAGACCGGTACCGACCGTGTAGAGTTGTATACCGAGCCCTATGCTGCTCAATATCCGCACGACCCCGCTGCTGCAGTAGCTCCCTTTGCCGAGGCTGCCAAGCATGCTCACAGCCTGGGATTGGGTATTAATGCCGGTCACGATTTGAGTCTTGAGAACTTGAAGTATTTCCACGACAATGTACCCTATCTTAGTGAGGTATCTATTGGTCATGCCCTTATTGCCGATGCTCTCTATCTGGGACTTGAAACTACCATTGCACGCTACAAAGAGTGCCTTAAATAATAAGTGTTATGAAAGTTAGTTTGCTTGCTCTCTTGTTGCAATTGCCGGTAGATACACTCAATACCGCCAATGCTGTAGGTGCCGATGTTGTTGCCGAGGTACCCGAGTTGAATATATGGTCGCTCATGCTCAAGGGTGGTTTCTTTATGATACCCTTGTTGTTGCTGTCGATACTCTCGATATACATCTTTGTAGAACGTCTCTTGGTGGTGCGTAAGGCCGGCCGTGAGGACAAAACCTTTATGGATCGCATCAAAGACTACATACACGATGGTGAGATAGATGCAGCCTTGAAGTTGTGTCGCAAAACCGATACCCCTGCTGCACGACTCATTGCCAAGGGTATATCGCGCTTGGGTCGTCCTATGAACGATGTGCTGGTCGCTATTGAGAATGCCGGAAATATAGAGATAGCCCAGCTCGAAAAGGGTTTCCCCTGGTTGGCTACAACTGCTGCCGGTGCACCAATGATAGGATTTTTGGGTACTGTTACCGGTATGGTCAACGCATTCTACAATATGGCTTCGGCGGGCAACAATGCCGATATAACCACCCTTTCGAGTGGTATATATGAGGCTCTTGTTACTACTATTGCCGGTCTTGTAGTGGGTGTTATCGCCCTCTTTGCCTATAACTACTTGGTGGCTCGCGTTGATGGCGTGATGAACCAGTTGGAGACAAAGACTATGGAGTTTATGGACTTGTTGAACGAGCCTGCCGCTTAGGCAATACATGCTTATGGCTATCAAGAGAAGACATCGCATCAATCCCAACTTCAGCATGGCGTCGATGACCGACGTGATATTTCTGTTGCTCATATTCTTTATGGTGACATCGACCGTTGTATTTCCCAATGCAATAAAGGTAAACTTGCCACAAAGCAGCCAACAAGCTGCTGCCAAGCCCTTGTCGCGTGTAACCATCGATGCCAACCTCAACTACTATGTGGCATTTGGCAACGAGCGTGAGCAACCTACCGACATAGACCAACTGCTCGACTTCTTGCTCAAGACTCGCGAGCGCGAGCCCGAGATGTTTGTGGCGATATATGCCGATGAGTCGGTTCCCTATGGCGAGGTGGTAAAGGTACTCGACCTTGCCAATAAGCACAATCTGAAAATGGTGTTGGCAACAGCCCCCGAAAAGTAATCATATAGCCGTATGACCCCTAATCAACGCAATAAACTCATTGCCGTCGTGACTACCATCGCGGTGCATGCTGTTGTGTTGTCAATTTTGGCATCGATAGTTCTCCATAGCGAGCCTGTAAAGGAGGAGCTTGGAGGTGTCTTTGTGCAGATGGGGTATATTGATGAGGCTCATGGTACTTTTGAGCCATATATGCCCGAGCCTGTAGAGCCCCAGGAGGAATCGATACAGCCCGAGGTACTGCCCGAACAGGGTGTTGAAGAGTTGATAACTCAAGATGCAGAGCAGACTGTGGCTCTCGAAGAGAAAAAGAAGCGTGAGGAGCAGGAGCGTCGTCGACGCGAAGAGCAGCTCAAACGCGAAGCCGAGGAGCGACTCCTCGCCGAGCAACGCGAGAAAGAACAGCGCGTGAGCAATGCCATGCAGAATGCTTTTGGTACTACTGCCGAGGGTAGTAGTGGCACGGCCGACAAGGGCGAGGGCGTGCAAGGTTCGCCCACAGGCAATGCCCCTACAGGTGTGTCGCAAGGCATAGGTGGTTGGGGCGACTTCAGCTTGCACGGTCGCAAGTGTATTGACTTGCCCAAGCCTCGCTATAACAGCAATGTTGAAGGTACTGTTGTTGTAGAGATAACAGTAGATAAAAACGGTGTTGTGATAGCCGCCTCGGTAAAGGTTGGTAGTTCTCCCAACGAAGCGTTGCGTGCAGCTGCAGTAGAGGCTGCCAAGAAAGCCCGATTTGACAGCTCGGCAAAGAGTGTTACGCAGGTAGGTACCATTACCTATAAATTCCGACAAAGATAATCCTCGTTTTTCTATTCAATCTTTAATACTATCGCACATAGTCACAACTATGTTCCCTCGATGTACCTATAAATACCGAAGCGGAGCATCTTTGTAGCAGACGCACCGCTTCGGTATGATTGTAATTATGGTATTTTGTTATCGCTCAAAGAGGAGTAGCTGACCACGGCAGTTGTCGTTGATAGTGCCGTTTTCGTATGCTACAACACCGTTTACGAGGGTGTGTGTGATGCTGTGGGGATAGGTATGACCTTCGAGGGGCGACCATCCGCAGCGCGACAAGATCTTGTCGGGGGTAACGGTGTAGGGGCGACGAGGGTCGATGATGGCAATATCGGCATAGTAACCTTCGCGTAGGTATCCGCGACGTGCTACACCAAAGAGTGCTGCCGGTGCATGACACATCTTCTCTACTACTTGTGTGCGGGTGAAGTGTCCGCGTGTAGATAGTTCGAGCATGGTTTGCAATGAGTATTGCACCAAGGGGCCACCCGATGCAGCCTTTAAGCACGAACCCTCTTTCTCGCTGAGCAAGTGGGGCGCGTGGTCGGTAGCTACGATATCGAGTCTATTGCAGGCAGTAGCTTCGAGTAGGGCACGACGGTCGGCGCAAGTCTTGATGGCAGGATTCCACTTAATGCGGTTGCCATAGGTGGCATAGTCGTTGTCGTCAAACCACAAATGGTGTACGCACACCTCGCCGGTAATGCGTTTTTCGGCCAATGGGCGGTCTTCGAGCAAGGTGAGCTCTTGGGCTGTAGAGAGGTGCAACAAGTGTAAGCGGGCGTTGTGGCGCGATGCAAGCTCAACGGCTTTGGCCGACGAGCGGTAGCATGCCTCGGTGTTGCGTATCATGGGGTGGAAATAGATGGGCAAATCTTCGCCAAACTTGGCCACATATCGGGCGCGATTGGCTTGGATAACCTCCTCTTCCTCGCAGTGTGTAGCTACCAATACGGGAGCCTCGGCAAATATCTTTTCGAGGGTCTTGCTACTGTCTACAAGCATGTTGCCTGTAGACGAGCCCATAAACAGCTTGATACCGCACACGTGGGTATAGTCGAGCGTTGTTATCAACTCGGCATTATCGTTTGTGGCTCCTATGTAGAACGAGTAGTTGGCTATAGAGGTCTCTTGTGCCTGCTGTTGTTTCCATGCAAGAGCTTCGGCTGTAATTGTAGCAGGCTTGGTATTGGGCATGTCCATGTACGATGTCACACCACCGGCTACGGCGGCACGACTTTCGGTAGCGATATCGGCTTTGTGTGTCAATCCCGGCTCGCGGAAGTGTACTTGGTCGTCGATAACACCGGGTATCACCCAACAACCCTCGGCGTCGATAGTGCGGTCGGCCATAGCAAGGATGCAGGCATCGAGGTCTCCTTCGACGATGTGTGTTATGGTATTGTTGTCGATGATAATGTTACCGACATACTCTCGACCCTCGTTGATTATGAGGCCGTTAAGGATAATGGTACGCATGATTATGATTGTTTTTTCTGCGGATATTTGCGGAAGAAACTATTGAGCTTGAGTTTGATAACACCTATTACGGCTTCGCTGAAGATACCTCCGCTCATCTTGCTCTCGCCGAGTACTCGGTTGATGAAGATAATAGGTACTTCTTGTACATTGAAACCGCATTTTACGGCTGTAAACTTCATTTCTATCTGGAAAGCATAGCCCTTGAACTCTATTTTGTCGAGCTCCATTGTCTCCAACACCTCACGACGGTAGCATACAAATCCTGCTGTGGTGTCGTGTATCTTCATGCCGGTCACGATGCGCACATATTTCGATGCGTAGTACGACATGATAACACGTCCCATGGGCCAGTTCACAACGTTTACACCCGATACATAGCGCGAGCCTATTGCCATATCGGCTCCATTGTCGCGACATGCAGCCTTGAGGCGTAGCAAGTCTTCGGGGTTGTGAGAGAAGTCGGCGTCCATCTCAAAGATATAGTCGTAGCGGTGCTCTATGGCCCACTTAAAGCCGGCTATATATGCTGTGCCGAGTCCCAACTTACCTTTGCGTTCGAGGATGTGCAAACGCTCGGGAAACTCGTTTTGCAATCCCTTGACGATGGCTGCTGTTCCGTCGGGCGAGTTGTCGTCAATAACCAATATATCAAACGATTCGGGCAGGTTGAAGACTGCTCTGATGATATTCTCAATATTCTCTTTCTCGTTATAGGTGGGAATGAGAACAAGACTGTCGTGTATAGTAACGCTTGCAGACATATTTCTATGGTATTTAGTATTCACAAAGATACAAATAGCTTCTATTGATACAAAAAAATATCTCTATTTATTTTGACTACTTTCTTTGTTTGTGCTCTTCATAATATACCGAGAGGCCGTGTCGTTGCCGACACAGCCTCTCTATGGTTTGTAGTAGTTGTCAGAATAGACGGAACGAAACTCTAAGATTGAGTACGGGATAGACTTGCAGGCCTTTTGCAAAGCTTACGTAGCTGCCTATCTTGCCGTCGATGTTCTCTACATCGCGCGCCAGGTCGGTACCGTCGTGTGTAACAATCTTGGGTGCACCACCCCAGAACATCACACCGGCATCAAAATCGAGTCTTACGCTATCGTTGCTCTTAGATACCTTGCCTCCATAGCCCACGCCCAAGTAGGGCTTGAATGTGTTGACCCACAGGTCTAACTTTACGGTGCCATCTGTGCCGGGCTCCAACATATAAGCCTCACCGGTATCAACCCTATCGCCCACATGTATACCCAGGCGGCCACTCTCCAAGAACTTATCTTCGAGCTCGGGTGTGAGGTAGACATCGTCAAATATAGGCTCGCCGGCCTCTATCTTGTCGTAGATGTTGTTGTACATAGTCACGCCAAGCAACGCTGCCATGTCTTCAATGGCATTGCACGCGCTGGCTATCTTGGATGTACCGCAGTAGAAACCCGCTGTGACGTGGAAGCCCACATTTTTTATGGGGAAATAGTCGACAAACAGATTGCCATTGTAGAACGAGGGGGAGCCCACCATGTCGATGTTGCTATCGATATCAAGGCCGGTAAAATCGGAAAACTTATCGGCCATTGAGTCAAATTTATTGCCACCTTCGCCTTCGAGGCCAAATCTCATTCTTACATCAAACTCGGGTATGAAAGAGAAGCCGGCTCTTACACGAAACTGCTCATTGATGGGCGCTGCCAGGTCAAATCCTATACCTGTTGTACCTACTGTAATACCGAGGTCGAGGTGCTCAAATGCCGCAACCTTCTGTTCTTGTGCATAGGTGCCTGTAAGGCCCAAGCATAGCACTGCTATAAGAAGAATAATTTTTTTCATGTGCATATATGTATTTCTATAACATTTAGCCGTTTTTGCTTAAAGAGTGCAAATAAATAGTAAAGAGGCTCTAATACCAAGAGGTTTACCTCTTTTTTTGATTTTTTTAACATGATGGCTACTCTCCTGTGTGCGGGCGTCGAGCCTACTGCAAGAAGAGCGCCCTCATGGTGTTGTTATCAACCATTGGGGCGCTCTATGTTCTGCGTGTCGAAAAATTATTTTACCATAATTTTCTTGCTTGTACCATCTTCAAATATCACAAGGTTTATACCCTTTTGCAATGCTTTCATGGGCACACCTTGTAGATTATATATTTTATATGTAAGCTCGCCTTGGCTCAATATGCTTTCAATACCCAAGTCTTTGTTTACCTCGACCTCGCAGGTTGCAATGTGGCCACCATCGACCGATTGTGCTGTTACTTCGGCATTGCCTTGGCTCAAGGCAACTACGCTACCATCTTCGTTGCGCTTGATGATAGTTTCGTCGCTTACACTCCATTCTACAAGTCCGTCGGTTATCTCAAAGGGTAATGTGTATGCCACGGGTGTAAAGCTGTCGCCTACATAGAGCTTGATGTATGTAACCGATAGTTCAATGCCGGTACAGCGTGCATATACCATTATCTCGCAAGAGGCCGATATGTCGCTGTGTGTGGCACTTGTTGCGGTTATTGTGGTCACACCGTAGTCTACGGCTGTTACATAGCCATAGGCGTCTACTGTGGCTACGTTGCTGTCGGCGGTAGACCATATAAGCTCCTTTTCAATAGCATCTTCGGGGTATACTGTGGCTGTCAGTGCAACGGTGTCGCCGGCATACATGGTAAGTGACTGCTCGTCGAGCGATATAGATTCTATCTCGATGTAGGGCATTACTGTTACTGTACACTTGGCAGTGTGACCGCCATCGACCGATGTTACAATGACATCAGCTACACCTGGTTTCAAGGTGACGATTGTGCCATCCTCTTCGCGTCGGATGATAGTTTCGTCGCTGATGCTCCACTCCATCTCGCCGTCGCTTGTCATAAGGGGGAGAGTGTTGGCCAAGAGGACAAATCTACTGCCTTCGAGCAACTCAACCTCTGTAGCTGACAATTTGATGCCTTGTGTGTGCTCGTATACTACTACCGAACAAGTGTCGGCTACGGCATTGTTGCTGCTGACAAAGGCTATTACATTGGCTTTTCCGGCTCCTACAGCCTTAACTTCGCCATTTGCTACGCTTGTTACCTTCTCGTCGCTACTCAACCACACCACGGTCTTGTCAGTGGCATCTTCGGGCAGAACTGTTGCGATAAGTGTATGACTATCTTCTACATACATTCTCAACGACTCGTCGCTGAGGGTGAGTGTCTTGGCTACGGGGATGGTTTTGACTGTTACTGTACACTTGGCAGTGTGACCGCCATCGACCGATTGTGCTATTACCTCGGCAACACCTTCGCTCAATGCCACGATACTGCCATCTTCGTTGCGCTTAACGATGTTCTCGTCACTCACACTCCACTCTACCATGCCATCGGTTTTGCCAAGAGGAAGGGTATTGGCCGAGAGGTAGAAGTTGTCTCCTACCATTACTTCGGCAAACGTACCTGATAGCTCGATGCCGGTACAGTGCTCATACACCGTTATCTCACAGGTAGCGCCTATCGCTGTGTTTGACTCGCATATAGCCGATATAGTAGCTTTGCCATATCCTACAGCCACAACGGCACCATTGTCATCTACAGTAGCAACGTTGTTGTCGCTGCTCGACCAAGTGAGGTTGGGATATGAGGTGTCGTGGGGGTGTACAGTGGCTACCAGAGTGCGATTGTCGCCGGCATACATGGTGAGCGATTGCTCGCTCATCGTTACCGATTCTACGGCAACCAAGGTCTCTACAGTAACCGTACACTTGGCAGTGTGACCGCCATCGGTTGTCTTGGCAGTAATCTCGGTAGTGCCTGCCGCCAAAGCAACGATAGTGCCGTCATCTTCGCGTCTGACAACATTTTCATTGCTCACACTCCACTCAATTCTTCCGTCGCAGGTGGCGAGGGGGAGGGCATTGGCTGTGAGCACAAAGCTCTCGGTAGTATATAGGTGCGCGCTTGTTGCCGAGAGTTCTATACCGGTGCAATGGTCGTATACATTAATCTCGCAACTTGCCTTAGCAGCGCTGTTTACTGCCGAAAATACGGTGATAGTAGCCTTTCCGTAGCCGGTAGCTGTTACTACACCATTGGCGTCGACACTTGCAACGTTGCTATTGGTGCTCGACCATTTCAATGTCTTGTCGAAGGTATCAGCGGGCTCAATTGTTGCAATGAGTGTGTGGCTATCGCCGGTATACATTGTCAACGAGTTGATGTTCAATGTTACTTTCTCGGCTACAGGTATTTTCTTCACTGTTACTGTGCACTTGGCAGTATGGCCTCCGTCGGTTGCCTTGGCAATAACCTCGGCTACACCTTCGGCCAAGGCGCGAACTGTACCGTCGTTGTTGCGCTTGATGATTTTTTCGTCGCTCACACTCCACTCTATCTTTCCGTCGCTTGTCGATTGAGGCAATGTATAGCCGGTGAGTGTAAATGTCTCGCCAACGTATAGCTCGGCGCTTGTGGCCGACAGCTTCACGCCTGTGCAGTGATCCAGCACGTTCACCTCACAAGTAGCCTTGGCCGCGCTATTGGCTACAGAAGTAACGGTGATAGTAGCCTTGCCATATCCGGTAGCTTTTACCACACCATTGGCGTCGACAGTAGCCACCTTGGTATTTGAACTACTCCATTTCAGCGATTGGTCGCTGGCGTTGTCGGGATTGATGGTTGCAGTGAGTGTGTGGCTGTCACCGGTATACATCGAGAGTGTACTCTTCGATAGCGATACCGATTTTACTGCTATATTGGGCTTAAATTCGCTCTCCGATACCAACTTTATCTCGGCGGGCGAGTTGGCAGGAACAACGAGGTAAGCTGTATTGGCAGGGATGAAGTTGATGTTGGCTGTGATAAAGCCCAAGCTGCCGTCGGACATTGTGCCAAGTATGCGCATGGTCTTGGCGTCGTAGGCAAGTTGGTTATTGTGCTTCTTGGTACCGTTGTTGAAGTATACACCCTTCATCAAGTTGCCCGACAGTGAGGCAGCACCATTGTCGCCTATAGTTATCTTATTGTCGACATAATTTGATGATTTACATTTCACATACACGGGTGTAGAGGCAGGTACCTTGCCATCTTTCACCTCTTTCCATACGGCCTGTCCGTCGGCAACAGTGCTCACATAGTAGGCTGTCATGTCGGCTGGCAGTGTAAATGGAAATGCAGCGTAGATAGTTGTATAGTGTTGGCCACCCGCTGTTACAGTGGGTTTAAAGGCGAAATATTGTCCGTCGTTTTGGTCGACCGGTTTGATATACCAGTCGCGTGTCTTGTTGCTATTGGTGAGTACCACACCCTCGTCGAATGTAGTATTCTCGTCGCATAGGTATTTGGTCAATCCGCTATGCGAGGCGTATGCTTTGTATGTGCCGTTTTTATTGTCATACAACTTTACATAGTAACCTATAATGCTGTATGAGCTGGTACCTTGAGCCTTGAAGTTATAGCCGTCGCCTGCAGGGGTAATGTAGATGATAGATGCGGGGTCCGATACTACGTTTTCAAAGTATTTCTTGGTTTCGAGTGCACCCAGGTCGGCCTCTGTGGTCGATAGATTTACGCTACCTCTGTTATCTATAACTCTGATGTATCGTTCTGTAACCTTGTTTTGCACTCGGTAATAACCGCTGCCGGTATAATCGGCCAGGGCCAGGTTGGCAACAGCTATGGCAAAAATAAATAGTAGAAACTTCTTCATTCTTTATACATAGAAAAAACTCTGCCCTGTCATATAGAAAACTATACTACCAAGGCAGAGTTTGTTATGTGAGATTTTTTATTTCTCTACTTCAACCACCTTTTTAGATTTTGCAACGGCGATTGTTACGCGGTTGGCAGTACCTTCGAGGGGTTGTACAGTATCGCCCTTGTGGTCGATACTGATGCGTGATGCAGCAATATTGTATTTGTTGATCAAAGTGTCGGCAACGGCTTGTGCACGTTTCTCGGCCATCTTGGCGTTGATAGTGGGGTTACCTGTACCCCTGTCGGCATAGCCACAGATACATACAGTTGCTTCGGGGTATTCTTTGAGGAAGTCGGCAACCTCTTGTACCTTTATCATCTCAGACTCAGGGATAACGGTATTACCGGCGTTTTTGAAGTAGATGGCACGGTTGATTTCGTGGAAAGTAGTCTCTACGTAGATTCTCTTCTCTACAACTTTCTCCACAATCTTTTCTACGGGTTGTACTTCATAGCGCACCTCGGGCTCAACAGCAGTTTTCACCTTCTTGTTTCTCTCGCCAAATACGTATGTTACACCCACAAGACCATTGAAGTACCAGTCTGTGTTGTCGGCTTTCTTAGAGTTGTACTCGTCGCCAATTATGTTGGCTTGGAGTTCAAGGCCTATGCTCCAGTTTTGGTTGATGTGGAAGTCGGCCATAAGACCTGCGCGACCAAGGGCAAAAGCCTTAGTACCGGTCCACAAGTTGCGCAAGTTTTCGCTGTGGCTGTAGTATGAGTTCAACTCGGCTTTTACGGCTGCAGCTTGGTCGTTGCCCCAAGCGATATTGGCACCCACACCGGCAAATGCGCTGAGTGTGAATACGCGATCGGGGTTGTAACCGAAGATGGCGTTAGAGAGGTTCAATGTAACATCTACTACAGGTGCAACAAAGTTCCATTTCCAAACCTTGTTCATGTCATTTATTTCCCAGCCGGCCTTGCTCTCAAAAGCGTTGACCGACAAGCGAGCGCCAATGTATTTGTTGAAGTTATAACCACCGGCTACTTGGAGGTTGTATGATGCCAAATGACCGAATGAAGTCTCACCCAAAGTATATTGTGCGCCTAATGGCTGTACTTGTATATACCAATGAGGAACGAAGACGTTTTCTACCTTCTCGCTCGCTTCTTGAGCAGTGGCAGCAGAACACAATCCCATCATCAGCACACCAGCCAATAAAGTTTTATTAATTTTCATAATTCTGTATATTAAAATTATTCTTTATTTTCAATCAAGTGGGAACGAGTCCCACTTGATCTATTTCCTCTTTAGTGCCTTACTTTACAGTTACATAGAACTTCTTAGCGACTTCCATACCGCTGAAGTCTACGCTGGTGTAAGTTACCTCGTAGATGTAACCCTTCTTGGCAGAGAAGTTTACTACCATAGTGTCACCGTCGAGAATTTCGGCGATGCCAGCTTGGCCGTTGGCTGCTGCCAATGCCGACATGTACTCGCCACCGTCAACTTGAGCGTTCTTGCTGCGGTCCATAGAGTATACGTTGGTTACACCCACAAGTTTCTTGTAGGCAGGAGCAAGAATTTCGGCAGTGTATGAAGTGGGGATGAATTGTACATCGCCCGAAGTCATCCAAGTGGGGCTGTAGATAGTTTGGCTAAGTTTTTGGAAGCCGTCGGTAGTCTTAACAAGCATGATGGGTTGCAATGTCTTGTTGATAGAGTTGACTGCCGAGAGCAACTTGTTCTCTACCTTGTCAAGGAAGTTGATAACTTTGTTCTTGAGGTTTACTACAGCATTGTCTATTTCGGTGTCGATATTGGCGAGTTTGTCGGTAAGCTCTGTGAGGCTACCAAGCTCGTCGAGGTATGAGTTTACAGTATTGATAATGTTGTTGATGTTGTCTTGTTGACCAGCCAACATACCGTTGATGTCGCTTTCCAAGCACTCAATCTCACGGAGTAACTTCTCAAACTCGGTCATGTCAACAGGAACCTTGATGTGCAAGGGAACCTCAACGGGAACATTGCCACTCCAAGTGAAAGGTACTTTGTCTTGAATGTTTTGTTGGGGTACTACAACGTCATAAGGAACTGTTGTGTCAAAGTATCCAACAATATTGCCCAATGCGTCTTTAACCTCACCAGCAACGGGAATTTCAACATGTACAGATTGAGAAGGAACGTTAACATCGAGATCGATGAGTTTGTCGATAGTAACGGTAACTGAAGTGTTGATGATAGTATCGTACTCTACAACAATATCAAGGTTGATGTCGTCGAAGTTGATGTTGATAGAGTCAAATGTGATTTTGTCAATCTTCTCAATATCCAAGTCGAGTGTTATGTCGGGCATAACAAGTTTGAGCTTGTTGGCAATTTTATCCAAGATATTGCCTGTAAAGTTTTGCATCTTGTCGAAGCCGGGGAATGATGTGTAGTTGGCATCTTTCATAAAGCTGTATGACAAGGGCTTGATGGCTGTAGTAGCGAGGTTGTATTGTGAGTAGATGCTACGAGTTACACCAAGTTCGTCGGTCCAAGTAGCCTTCAATGCGTTGGCATCGAGTTGTTGGTTGAATTGGTTCAATACGTCGATTACAGTGTTGGCAACTTGAGTAGCGTTGATACCATTGGTAGGAGTGAGAATATCCTTAACAGTCTCTTTGATTTCGCCTTTGTTGAAGTCGAATGTCATGGCAACACTCTCGATGTCTTCGGCAGCCAAAGTAGCCTCAGCCTCGTACAAGCCGTTTGCAGCCGAACGAGTGTAGCCGAATGTGAGTTTCTTGTCAGAGTATGCAAGAGGAGACAATTTGATGCCCGACTCTTCTTCGATACTGTTTACGATGGGGAGTGTTTGACCCTCGAAGTTTACGTTTGAGGGGTTGATGGTTACATAAATCTTACCTGCGCTGCTTACAATAGCTTCGCCATCCTCGGCCAATGTTTCGGGTGTAACGCCGAGCATTTCGATATCTTTTTGTGAGAGAACTTCATTGTCTCTTACATAGTAGCGAGGATAGTATGTGGGGAATTGAGCACCATAGCTGCCGGCGTAGCCATAGTATGACATCAAAACGTTGGTTTGGATGTTGGCGGGAGCCGAGTAAGAACCGATTACGGGGTTCTCAGTACCTTGAATCAAGATGCTGGTGATGAATTGCTTCAATGACTCGTCTACTTTGTTGAAGAGGTCGGTGAGTTTCTTGATTTGGTTGGCATTCTCTTTAACTCGTCTCATAACAGACTCAACCAGGCTCTTCAAGTTGTCGATTTGATCTTGCAACTTGGCATCGGCCTCTTTGTAGGCTGCATTGAGTTGGGTCAATGTTGTGTTGATACCGTTGATTTGAGACAATACATCGTTGATGCGGTCGTTGGTATATTTCTTGGCTTCAACCAAGTTGTCGTTGGCCAATTTCATGGCCTCAGTTACGCTTTCTTTTATAGTGTTCAACTCGTTGCAGATGCTGTCTACTTTGGCAGTCAAGAGGTCGTTGTCCTTCTTGTGCTGTTCTTTCAATTCTTGCAATGAGCTCTCAAGAGCGTCGATTCTGATAGAGTCGCGCTCGGCAAGAGCTTGAGCCTCGGCTACATCGCTAATAACGCTGTTCAATGTTACTAAGATACCGGCAACAGCAACGTCAAGAACGCCGACTTGAGTTTGGAGAGAAGTGATAGATTTTTCGTTCGCGGCAACTCTCTTCTCCAAGTTAGAGATGTCGGCAGTGATTTTGTCTGCGAGTTCTTTCTTTGCATCGGCAATAGCGTCGTTGAGCTCGTCTTTAGCATCTTGGATGGCTTCTTCGAGTTGACGTTTGTTCTCGGCGATAGCATCTTCGAGATCTTTTTTGTTTTGTTCGATAGTTTGAGTCATCTCGCTCAATTGAGTCTTCAAGTAAACGGTGAGTGAGTTCAACTCGTTTTGAAGTCTCAACAACTCTTTTTGCAATTCTTCCTTCAAGGCAGCATCGGCTTCCTTCAACTCTTTCAATGTCTTCTCGGTCTCGGCCAATTTGCTGTTGATCTCGTTGATAGATTTTTGAAGAGCTTGGTGCTCGGCTTCGTTTTGTGCAATATGAGTGGCAAACTCGGCGAGGTGTTTGTTATATTCTTCTATTGTAACATAGTTGTTCTCAACATACTCTTGCCAGATTTTGATTTCTTGTTTCCAGGCTTCGCAGTTTTCTTTGCACTCTTTTTGAGCCTCTTCGAGTTTTGTGATTTGCTCTTCTAAAGCAGCTACTTGAGTGTTGATAATTTGTTCCAAAGTTGCATTTTGGTCTTGCATTTGACCTTGAAGATCGGCATACAAATCTTCGTTATAGTCTTTACAAGAAACAAATGAGCCAACAGTGGCACAAATTATAGCCACCAATAGCAATGCATTGTAAAATCTCTTTTTCATTTTGTTTTTATTTTAGTTATTAATTTGTTTTTTTGCATTTTATGTGGGTGCAATACACCCAATCAAACCAGTCTGCAAATATGCAACATTTTAATAAAATATACAAGCGTTTGCATATTTTTTTGCTCTAAAATCTCTCTTTATAAGGCATTAATGCCTCAAGTAGTTGCTTGACTATAAAGTTCGTGGCGTGGAGCCTCCCTTTAGAAGAATATAACACTTGGGATTGGTATACAGAGCTACGGTGTGTCTAAAAAATATTTAAATTATAAATGCCACGATTTTGCTCATTTGAGTTGCAGCAGGAGTAAAAAACGACTCACATATTTTGTTTACCTCTCGCCTTTCATTATCTTTGCCCTACATTAATAAATATAATATACTATGACCGATAAGAAAACTGTAGGCCTTGCATGTGACCATGCAGGCTTTGAGATGAAAGAGCGCGTAAAGGCTATGCTTCAATCTCGTGGATATGAGTGTAAAGATTTTGGTTGCTATTCGACCGAGAGTGTTGACTACCCCGATTTTGCACACCCTCTCGCTCTTGCGGTAGAGAGTGGCGAGTGCTATCCCGGTATAGCTATCTGTGGTAGCGGTAATGGTATAAATATGACTTTGAACAAACACCAAGGTATTCGTTCGGCATTGTGTTGGACTGAGGAGTTGGCCGAGTTGGCTCGCTTGCACAACGATGCCAACGTATTGGTTATGCCCGGTCGTTTTATTCCCCTCGAATTGTCAGACAAGATTGTTGATATTTTCCTCGCAACAGCATTTGAAGGCGGACGTCACAACCGTCGCGTAGAGAAGATACCTATGTAATAGAAGATATTACCATTCTACAATAACCCCCACACGGTCTATCTTGCCTGTGATGGGGGGATTTTCTTTATATACGGCTACGCGTCCACCGCTTATGAGGGGGAAGCGTGTCTTCAGGCGCGAAATGATGCGACCGGCTACGTGCTCAAGTAGCTTTGAGGGCTCAGACATGACCGACTCTATCTCGCTGTATATGGTGGCATAGTTGATGGTGTTGGCGAGGATGTCGTTGCGCAGAGCTTGCTCGAAAGGGACTTTTACCTTGAGTTCTACGCTGAAGTTGTTGCCCACTTTCTGCTCTTGGATATCTACGCCGTGATAGGCATAGAAGTGCATTTCGTCGAAATGTATATAGGTCTTCATCGTTATAAGTGTTTATTGCCGTAGTGCAAAGATGAAAATTTTTTTTCAATTTATCCCTCTCTCCCGGTGTATATCTTGTAGTGAACTCTCCGGCAGATAAAAAAACGTTCCACTCGGTGTGAATGGAACGTTTTCTATTGTAACTGTAGTAGTTTCTTATCTCACGGCTTTGATAGTAGCAGCGCGGTCGAGTACATAGTTGAACTTGTTGAGGGGCTTGGTGTCGGTAGCTGTAGAGAGCTGATCGGGGTTTACACCATACTTAACAAGTGCTTTGTAGAGTGATTGAGCACGAGCTTCGCGCAATTTTGCGTTGAAAGCATCTGTACCTGTCTCTTTGTCGGCATAACCGGTAACAACATATTTGGTGTTGGGGTCGGCCTTGATAGCATCGGCCATAGCCTTAACAACTTTCTTGTTGCAAGCGTTGATAGACGATTGGTTGATGTCGTAGTAGATAGTGAAAGCGGGAGCTTGATCTTTGCAAGCCTCGTCGATGGCCTTGGCCATGCGTTGGTTGGTAGCTGCCAATTCGCTTTCGAGGTCTTTGATGCGGTTGTTTGCCTCTTGCAATCTTGCTACGAGAGCGTCGCCTTCAGCATCGCTGTATTTGGGTACTACGGGTACAACCACGGGAATAACGGGAGCTTCCCAACCACGTTGGTTGAACTTATAGGCTATACCAACAGCGGCCGATGCCATGAAGTTGTTGAGGCAGTCGCCTGTTTCTTGAGAGAGACCACTGTCGTATTGGCTGGCTTTGAGCTCGATGTTTACGTCAACGGCGTCGCTTACGTGGAAGCTGTTGATCAAACCACCGCGAATCTCAGTGCCCCATTTGCCTGCGGCGAAGTCAGAACCCCAACCGTAGCCATAACCGAAACCACCGTAGATAACGAGTGAATAAACACGAGTCTTGCTGTATCCACCAAACAAGTTTACGAGGTCTACCATACCGTCGATGTGGGGACGAAGACCTTGGTGTTTTTGGATAAACAAGTTGTTGTAGCTTGCACCGTCTTGATAGCCGAACGCGTCAACACTTGATGTAGCACCGTTGGCACCCATGTAGTCCAAACCGATGCGAGTACCAAATATGGGAGTCCACCATTTGCCAAAGTTCAAGGCCACATTGGGGGCAATGCGGTTGGTGAAGTTCGAGAGGTCGCCATCTTCGGGGCTGAAGAAAAGGCTTATACCACCATCGAGAGAGATATACCAGTTGTCCCAGAAGCCGTTGAGCATGAGGCCTTGTGACTCTTCTTGTACAGTCTCTGTCTCAGTTGTTGCGGCCATTGACATGGGGGCAACAAATAATGCCATAAGCATTAAAACTGCAAATAATTTCTTCATAATCATGTTATTAATTTAGTTTATAATTTAATTCTTGTTGCAAATGAGGCACTTAATGCCCAAGTTCATGAGCCAAAGGTATTGTTTTAGATTTGAAAATCCAAATAAGTAGCTTAAAATCTGTATATTTATTATAAATACATCCTGTTTGCAAGATTTTTTTTATTGTGACTTTAAGCCGGCCTTACCTTTGCTTAATAATGGTCTATAGCCCGTGTGGGCTATAGTCATTATTTGCCCAAGAAGTTCTTGATTTCGTTGGCAACAAGTTGGGGTGTGAAGCCCAATTTCTCGTCAAGTACCTTGTAGGGAGCCGAGTGACCGAAGTGGTCGAGACCATGTATCAAGCCTTTGTCGCAACCTACGATGGGCCACAATGTTGAGGGCAGACCTGCAGTCAAACCATAAACGGGGAGGCCTTGAGGTATGATGGTATCTTTGTACTCTTGGGGTTGAGCTGCATACAAGCCAAGTGAGGGAGCCGAAACGATTTGGCTGCGGATGCCTTCGGCCTTGAGTATTTGTGCTGCCTCGTAGAGAGTAGAAACCTCCGAACCGTTGGCTACCAATACTACATCGGGATTTTCGTCTTTGGCAACGATATATGCACCCTTGACACTTTGCAATGCCTCGGTATAACGGCACTCGCCCATAGCGGGAATGTCGTTGATGTCTTGGCGAGAGAGTATCAATGCAGTGGGAGTTGTGGTGTTTTCCATTGCGAGCTTCCAAGCAACGGCAGTCTCGGCGCTATCGGCAGGACGCAATACGAGCATACTGTTGTTGCCGCTGTGGTTTTTCAATTGCTCCATGAGACGTATTTGTGCCTCTTGCTCAACGGGCTCGTGAGTGGGGCCGTCTTCACCTACGCGGAAGGCGTCGTGTGTCCAGATGTATTTGGCGGGGAGCTCCATCAATGCAGCCATGCGCACAGCGGGTTTCATATAATCTGAGAATACGAAGAATGTACCACAAGCAGCTTGCATACCACCGTGCAACAACATACCGTTTACTACAACAGCCATTGTCAACTCGGCAACACCGGCTTGGAGGAATGCGCCTGTAAAGTCACCGGGAGCAAATGCGTGAGTTTTCTTCAAGAAGCCGTCGGTCTTGTCGCTATTGGCAAGGTCGGCCGATGATACTACCATGTTCTTGCAGTTTTCGGCGAGTACCGAGAGTACAGTGGCCGATGCTGTGCGGGTAGCAATATTGGGTTTGAACTCGATTGCGCCGTAGTCGATGGCGGGAACTTCGTTGGCGAAGTATCTTCTCAACTCCTCGGCTTGCTCGGGATTGGCTTTCTCCCATGCAGCTTGTTCGGCCTTGCGCTCGGCTACGATGCGACGCAACTCCTCGCGACGAGCAGCATAGAGTGCTTCGGTCTCGGGGAAGAGAACAAAAGGATTGGCTACATCGCCACCGAGGTTCTCGATAGTCTTTTCGTAGCTTGCACCCGACTTGCTCAAGGGTTGTCCGTGAGTAGAGCATTGGTGTTCGAAACTTGTGCCTTCGGCAGTAACACAACCCTTACCCATGATGGTGCGACCAATGATGAGTGTGGGGCGCTCTTTTTCGTTTTGAGCCTCTTCGATAGCTTGGCATATAGCAGCGGCGTCGGTGCCGTCAATTTCTATTACATTCCAACCCCAAGCGCGATATTTGGCAGCAGTATCTTCCGATGTTACCTCACCGGTAGAGGTAGAGAGTTGGATGCTGTTGCTATCGTAGAACATGATGAGGTTGCTGAGTTTCAAGTAACCAGCCAAGCGACCGGCGCCTTGTGAAATCTCCTCTTGTATACCACCGTCAGAGATGAATGCGTATGTTTTGTGCGACATCCATTGACCGAAGCGAGCTGTGAAGAATTGCTCGGCAATAGCTGCACCAACTGCCATTGTGTGACCTTGACCAAGGGGGCCGGAGGTGTTCTCAATACCGCGAGCGAAGTCTACTTCGGGGTGACCGGGTGTTACGCTGCCCCATTGACGGAAACTTTGAAGCTCCTCCATAGTGAACTTGCCGGTAAACGCGAGTACGCTGTAAAGCATAGGCGACATGTGACCGGGATCGAGGAAGAAGCGGTCTCTGTTGATCCATGTAGCGTCATCGGGGTCGTATACCAAATATTTGGCATAGAGTGCGTTGGTAAAATCGGCACCACCCATTGCACCACCGGGGTGGCCTGACTTGGCTTTTTCTACCATGGCTGCTGTCAATACTCTGATGTTGTCGGCAGCACGATTGAGGTTTTTCATTATGTCCATAAAATATAGTGTAAGATGGTTTTTGTAAAATTTGTTACAAAATTAATATAAATAACTGATTTTACAGCTTTTTATGAGGTTCTTTTTTGTCTCTTTTTTGTTGGTTGCAGGCTATGGCAATAATTCTTATCACCTCGCCTATCAATGCTACTACCGAAGTGGCGAGGATGAGTTGCCACCAATCGCTGACTGAGAGTGGTGTGACATTGAACATTTCGCCTCCGAATGTAACGATGAGTATCTGACCTACGATAATCGATATACCAACACATAAGAAGCCGTTGCAGTTCCATATAGAAGTAAAGGCCAATTGCTTGGTGGCAAATGCCTTGGCATTGAACATATTCCAAAATTGCAACATGACAAAAATGGTGAAGAAGAGTGACAACTCGTATGTCGATAAGGTCCCGTTATGGCCAAACATGAAGTAGTAGTCGAATATTTTATTCCACTCTATCTGTGCGAAGGCTGTAATGTCGGTGTGGTTGAAGTATTGCAACAATCCAAATAGGAATATTACAAATAAAATACCTGTACCTATAATGGTGCGCGCCATCGAGGGTGTGATGATGTGTGCTCCGAGAGGGCGAGGCCTCTCTTGCATCACACTCTTGTCGGGCGGGAGCGAGGCGAGTGCCATGGCTGCAAAGGTGTCCATGATGAGGTTTACCCACAGCATTTGTGTAACGGTGAGGGGCGACTCGGTGCCCAATGCTGCTCCGAGTAAGACAATAAGGCAGGCGGCCACATTGATGGTCATTTGGAATACGATAAATCGTTGTATGTTGTGGTAGAGTGATCGCCCCCACATTACCGCTTTGTTGATAGAGGTAAATGAGTTGTCGAGGATGGTAATGGCGCTGGCCTCTTTGGCTACGGTAGTACCGTCGCCCATCGACAGGCCTACTTGCGCGGCGTTAAGTGCCGGAGCATCGTTGGTGCCGTCGCCGGTTACAGCAACCACCTTGTTATTGCGTTGTAGCGCCTTTACGAGTCGCTCTTTGTCCAGAGGTCGTGCGCGGGCAATAATCTTGAGGTCTTGTACTCGCTCGGTGAGCTCCTCGTCGCTCATGGCAGCAACTTGGTCGCCGGTGGTAATGTTTGTGTCGTTGTCGTGTATTGTCCAAAGACCTATCTGGCGACCTATCTCGCGAGCTGTGGCTTGGGTGTCGCCGGTGATGATTTTGATATCGATACCGGCATTGATACACGATTGTATAGCCTCGGGTACATCGGGGCGCACGGGGTCGGCTATGGCGGCTATACCCAGCAGTGTGAGCTGTATGTTGGAGTTGAGCATGCCATTTTCAAAGCAACTCAGCTCGTCGACCTCGGCATAGGCCAGGGCGAGTGTGCGTAATGCGCGATTTTGATAATCGAGAAGTTCGCGCTCGATGTTTTGCAGACAAGGTTCTATGGGAGCAGTACCTTGTGTGGTGCATATAGTATGGCACTTTTTCAGTATAATCTCGGGAGCGCCTTTTACATAGAGAATGCGTTTTTTTAGAGTTGGCGATGCGATAACAGTACCCATATATTTTCGTTCGGTCGAGAAGGTGAGTTGCTCGGCAATGGGTATGGAGTGTCGCAGGGTGTTGTAATGAATGTTTTGCTTGTTGAGCCATAGCAACAGAGCTCCCTCGGTGGGGTTGCCTATCACACCGATGCGTCCGTCGGCAACAGTATTGAGGTTGGCAGTGGTGTTGAGGGCGATACCCTCACTGATGAGGGTGTCTATAGTAGCGTTTGAGCCCAATTCTTGCTTGTCGAGGGCATAGAAGTGTGTCTCTTCTACCTGCATTTGATTCTGTGTGAGAGTGCCGGTCTTGTCGGTACAGATAACCGATGTTGCACCCATTGTCTCGCAAGCGTGCATTTTGCGCACGAGGTTGTTGGCCGATAGCATGCGCTTCATGCTAAGGGCAAGGCTCAGTGTGACGCTCATAGGCAAGCCTTCGGGTACAGCTACCACGATGATTGTGACGGCAATCATAACAGTGTTGAGCATGTATTGTCCTATGCTTATCCAATCGGTAGAATGGTCGCCTGTGAAGAAGGTGATGCAGCGTATAATCAAGATGAGTGCTGCAATGGCATAGCTCACCTTGGTGATGAGTGCGGCCAACTTGTCGAGCTGTATATTGAGCGGAGTCTCTACGTCGTTTTCTATTTGCGCACCTTTGTATACCTTGCCATACTCGGTAGCGTCGCCCACTTGTTGCACCTGCATCACACCATGTCCCTCCATAACGGTACTGCCATTGAGCACCATGTTGCTGGGATATGTGGCGCGAGGGTCGTTCTTGTCGGGGTCGGCATATTTGTTGGCCATGGGTTCGCCGGTGAGGCTCGACTCGTTTACTTGTAGCGATACCGATTCTATCAGCGTGCCGTCGGCCGGAATCTCGTCGCCTGTGTTGATGATAACGATGTCGCCCACTACCACTTCGCGCTTGGGTATCTCGATGATGTTGCGGTTGCGAACAACTTTTATGAGGCTTTCGTCGCCTATCTGGTTGATAATTTCAAATTTGCGGTTGGCGCTCACCTCAAAAGCAAATCCTATACCCGTGGCAAGCAGGATGGCAATAAGAATGCCGGTGGGTTCGAGAAAAGCGTCTATGCCTTCGACTCCTGTTGCTACTTGATAGGTGGCAACACCAATGGAGAGTATCCAGGCGATGAGAAGGATGCGGATGATGGGGTCTTCAAACTTTTCCAAGAAGAGTTTCCACAGCGGGGTTTTGGCTGGTGGCGTGAGTTCGTTGCGACCATATTTCTCGCGGCTGGCTATGACCTGTTGGTCGGTAAGTCCTTTTTCAAAGTAATTGCTCATTTCCGGTTTTTATCTATATACACAATCTTACAATCTTTGAGCATATTATACAACCCGTCTATTACACACCCCGGGTGGGTCGATAATAAACGGGTCAATATGTTTTATAGAGCATAAATACTCTATTGAGATATGAGGCTGACAGCCTCTTGCGGCGTGACAAGTTGTTGTTCGCCGGTAATCATATTTTTCAGTGCAATCTTTCCTGCTTCAATTTCGCTCTCGCCTACGATAGCAACATAGGGTATGTGGTGAGTATCGGCATAGCCCATTTGTTTTTTCATCTTAGATGACTCGGGGTATACCTCGGTGCGAATGCTATGAGCGCGGAAAAGAGCTGCGTGTTGCATGCACACATCGCACTCTTTGTCGCCAAAGTTTACAAACATTACTTGTGTGGCTTGTAGCGAGTCGGTGGGGAAGAGGTCGAGTTGGCTCAACACGTCGTAGATGCGGTCGGCACCAAACGACATACCTACGCCCGATACGTTGGGCATACCAAAGACGCCTGTGAGGTTGTCGTAACGACCACCACCGGTGATGCTGCCTATTTGCACATCGAGAGCCTTCACCTCAAGGATGGCACCGGTGTAGTAATTGAGGCCGCGAGCCAATGTGAGGTCGATGTCGAGTTGGGCTTTGAGGGGTTGGTTGGTGAGCTTGCCAAGGATAAACTCGAGCTCTTCGATACCCTTCAAGCCTATTTCAGACTGAGCAAGTGCTTGGCGCAAGGTGTGCAACTTGCTTTCGTTGCTACCTTCGAGCAAGATGATGGGTTGGAGTTGGGCAATAGCCTCTTCGCTCAATCCTTTGTCGCGCAACTCGTCATTTACCTTGTCGAGTCCCATCTTGTCGAGCTTGTCGATGGCTACAGTTATATCAATAATCTTCTCGGGTGCGCCTATTATCTCGGCAATACCGGTGAGAATCTTGCGGTTGTTGAATTTGATGGCTACGCGAATGTTGAGGCGTGTAAATACATCGTCGATGATGTGGAGCAACTCTACTTCATTGAGCAAAGAGTCTGATCCGATAATATCGCCATCGCATTGGTAGAACTCGCGGTAACGGCCTTTTTGAGGACGGTCGGCGCGCCATACGGGTTGTATTTGGTAGCGCTTGAAGGGGAAAGTGAGTTCGTTACGGTGCATCACCACATAGCGTGCAAAGGGCACTGTGAGGTCATATCGCAAGCCTTTCTCGCACAGACGAGCTGCCAAGCGGGCGGTGTTACGCTCGCAGAGCTCGGCATCTTCTACACCCGAAAGGAAGTCGCCCGAGTTGAGTACCTTGAAAAGCAGTTTGTCGCCTTCTTCGCCATATTTGCCCATCAAGGTTTGCAGAGTTTCCATGGCGGGGGTTTCTATTTGGCTGAAGCCATATAGAGCATAAACTTCGCGAATGGTGTTGAATATATAGTTGCGTTTGGCCATCTCTTCGGGAGAGAAGTCGCGAGTGCCTTTGGGTATAGAGGGTTTTTGAGCCATATCGATGTGAATTAATGTAATTTCAAAACGCAAAGATAATACAATTCGACTGCATTATCAATAGATAAAGGGGTATTATGCGCTACTCTTTGCTGTAAAAAACAACAAACCTGCCGTGTTGTATCGGCAGGTTTGATTTATTGTGTTAGTCGTCGTTGCGTCCCATGAACATGAAGATGTAGTATACCAGCGTTGCCAGCGAACTGAGTGCTGCTACAACGTAGGTGTATGCAGCCCATTTGAGGGCGTCTTTGGCCATCGGGTGTGTTTGTGTATTGGTAACACCGGCTGTATTGAGCCATGCAAGTGCTCGTTGGCTGGCGTTTATCTCTACCGGTAGGGTAATGAAGCTGAAGAGTGTGGTGATACCAAAGAGTATAATACCTGCAAGCATGATTTGAGGGAATGACTCTATGGTGAGAATACCTATGAGCAACACCCATTGCATCCAATTTGAGGCAAAGCTTACCACCGGTACAAGCGACGAGCGCATCTTCAATGGAGAGTAGCTGTGGGCATGTTGCAGGGCATGACCTGTTTCGTGGGCTGCTACGGCCGCCGCTGCTATACTGCAACTGTTAAATACCGCATCGCTCAGGTTGATGGTGTGTGTTTGCGGGTTGTAGTGGTCGGTGAGTGTTCCGGGTGTGTGGGTTACTGTAACATGGGTAATACCATTCTCGCGAAGCATTTGTTCGGCGATATCTCTGCCGGTGAGTCCATAGGGCATGGGTACTTCAGAATACTTCTTGAAACGACTCTGCAACATGTGTTGTACAATGTAGCTGAGTATAGCAAATACTATAAATATAATGTATATCATAATGTGTAGTTATTAATATGTGACAAAGATAGGTGATAGTTGATGAATAGGTGGTTAATATAGCGGTAAATTATGTTAATGTGTTAAAAGTTGCACGCTTGCGCTATGGGTGGTAAAAAAGTAAAGGGGAACTTCGTTGTGGAAGCTCCCCTTTGCTATATATATAATGTGTAGTCTTGTTATTACAAAATGAGCATGGCATCGCCGTATGCACCGAAGCGGTAGCCCTCTTTGAGTGCTGTGTTGTAGGCTTCGAATACTATCTCGTAACCACCAAATGCAGCCACCATCATGAGCATGGTAGAGTAGGGCATGTGGAAGTTTGACACAAGGCTGTTGGCTACGGTAAAGTCGTAGGGGGGGAAGATAAACTTGTTGGTCCATCCGTCGTAAGACTTAACGTGTCCGTTGGTGCTCACAGCAGTTTCAAGAGCACGCAATACCGATGTGCCTATGGCGCACACTTTGTGTCCCTCGTCCTTGGTAGTGTTGAGCTGTGTTACCAACTCGGGGCTTACGATAAGCTGTTCCGAGTCCATCTTGTGCTTGGTGAGATCTTCAACGTCGATTTCGCGGAAGTTGCCCAAGCCCGAGTGGAGTGTTATAAATCCACTCTCGATACCCTTAATCTCCATGCGCTTGAAGAGCTCACGGCTGAAGTGCAAGCCTGCGGCAGGGGTTACTACAGCACCTTCGTGGCGAGCAAAGATACATTGGTAGCGCTCGGCATCTTCGGGCTCAACTTCACGGTTGATATACATGGGTAGCGGAGTCTCGCCAAGTTGATACAGAGCTTGCTTGAACTCGTCGTGCGGGCCATCGTATAAGAAACGAAGTGTGCGACCGCGTGATGTGGTGTTGTCGATAACCTCGGCTACCATAGAGTCGTCTTCGCCAAAGTAGAGCTTGTTGCCAATGCGGATTTTGCGAGCAGGTTCTACCAGTACATCCCACAAACGATGCTCTTCGTTGAGCTCGCGGAGAAGGAATACCTCGATTTTGGCACCGGTTTTCTCTTTGTTACCAATGAGACGTGCGGGGAATACGCGTGTGTCGTTGAATACAAAGAGGTCTTTGTCGTCATAATAGTTGATGATTTCCTTGAAAATGTGATGCTCGATAGTGCCTGTTTTGCGGTTAACAACCATCAGACGCGATTCGTCACGATTCTTTGCGGGGTGAAGGGCGATTTGCTCTTCGGGAAGTTTAAACTTAAATTGCGAAAGTTTCATTTCGTAAATTTTATGTTGTGTTATTACTTTTCTACTACTATAGCATCTTCGTCTTCTACAACTGCCACTTGTAGCAGTGCATCTATGGCGTCGATGTTGAGGCAATCTTCGAGTCGTACATTGCCTACGCGGGTGCGCTCAAGGCCGATGAGGTGAGCACCACTGTCGAGGGCCTCGCCAATATCGCGGGCCAATGCTCGTATGTAGGTTCCTTTGCTACACACTACACGTATCTTGGCTACGGGGGCGGTGAAGTCGAGAAGCTCTATTTCGTCGATAACAAGTTCTTTGGCTTTGAGTTCAACCTCTTTTCCCTTGCGAGCCATCTTGTAGGCGCGAGTGCCGTTTACCTTGCAGGCCGAGTAGGCGGGGGGTACTTGTTGTATAGTGCCGGTGAATTGGGGCAGTGTAGCCTCGATAAGTTCGCGGGTGATGTGCTCGTGTGGGTAGGTGGCATCAATCTCGGTTTCTAAGTCAAACGACGGAGTAGTTGCACCCAATTGCAAGGTGGCAATATACTCTTTGGTCTGAGCTTGTAGAGAGTCTATCAGCTTGGTGGCCTTTCCGGTGCATACAATCATCACACCTGTAGCCAGGGGGTCGAGTGTGCCGGCGTGTCCTACTTTTATTTTTTTGCGTTGCAAGCGACGGAGTATACCTATGCGCACGCGCTTCACTGCATCGAACGAAGTCCAATGTAAGGGCTTGTTGATATAAAATATTTCACCTTCGGTAAAGTTCATAGTAAGATGGTGTTATGCGTATATGAGGCAGAACAATGCTACTACTATGCAGTAGATGGCAAAGTATATGAGCTTGCCTTTCTTTACAATATTAATCATCCATTTGCAAGCAAGACAGCCCGAAACAAATGCTGCCAAGAAGCCAACAATGAGCGAAACGGGAGAAATGTCGCCCATGACGTTTTCGCCACCTATCATCTTGACGATGTCGAGCAGTCCCTCGCCCAAGATGGGGGGTATGACCATAAGGAATGAGAATTGCGCCAAGTTCTCCTTCTTGTTGCCCAAGAGCAAACCTGTAGCGATAGTGCTACCCGAGCGTGAGAGGCCGGGCATTACGGCACATGCTTGAGCGAGACCTATGATGAAGGCGTCGAGCATCGATATTTTTTCTTTTTGACGAGGCTTGGCGTAGTAGGCAAAGGCCAACAATGTGGCGGTGAGCAAGAGCATGCAACCTACAATGATGAGGCCAGAGCCAAAGATTAATTCGACATAGTCTTTGAAGAACACACCTACGATACCTACGGGTATCATCGATATGATGATGTTGAGCATATAGCGAGTCTCGTCGTTCATCTGGAACTTGAGGACGCCCTTGAAGAGCCAACTTACCTCTTTCCACAAAATGACGAGTGTGCTGAAAACGGTTGCTATGTGCACGGCGATGGTGAATGCAAGGTTTTCTTCACCTTCGATGCCAAATAGGGTTGAACCTATAGTCAAGTGGCCACTGCTACTTACCGGAAGATACTCGGTGAGGCCTTGTAGTAATCCTAATATAAGGGCTTCTAACCAACTCATGTGTGATGATGATTTATGTTGTTATTGTTTGGGTTTGCGAAGGATGGCAAAAATCATGCACACAAAACCTATAAAAGTAATGGTGGGTGCAATGACGATGCGACGGGTGCTGAAGATGTCGGGGTTGTAAGTCTCATCGGTAGAGCCGCTACCCATCATCAGTACGAAACCTACGACAATGAGAATAAATGATACCGCGATGAACAAGTAGTTTTTCTTGCCCAAGGCAAACTCCTTCGGGGTGTTCTTTTCTACCTCTTCGGTAGTGGTGGTTTTCTTAGTTTCCATTTTATTTAATGATTGCTGTTTATACATAATATAAGTCGTCGCGCTTCATGCCTATATAGCGATTTACTGCAAAGAACGATGATATGGCGGTGAGTAGTATACCCAACAACATAACAATACCATACACGATGAGCATCATGCGGGTGTCGATGAGGGTATAGAAATTGTCAAACTCACTCACGATATACGACATGCAGCATGTGAGTAGTATGATGGCTATAATGGCGGCAATGATGCCACTGAGGATGTTTGATAAAATAAAGGGTCGGCGTATGAAACCGGGTGTTGCGCCAACGAGCTTCATGGTGTATATAATGAAGCGCTTGCTGTATGCTGTGAGGCGAATGGTGTTGCTTATGAGAACGTATGATATAATCATCAGCA
>JAFZFQ010000002.1 GCA_017555825.1 Bacteroidaceae bacterium
AGACTGTTTTTACCTATTCTTTCGATTTTTACCTCCGGAGAATCAAATATTTTGCAACAAGCAAGAAAAATTTGCTGCTTGACAAAAATTATATTCTATCGAATATACAAAAAGAGGATGCCTCGTTTTGAGACACCCTCTGTTGAATGGCAATGATGTGATTATATCACCACTTTGTGAGTTGTGCCATCTACTTGCACAAGATATATGCCATGAGGCAACTCTATCTTGGTAGCGCGTTGCACGGTGGTATTGTGCAATAGCATGCCACACAATGAGTAGATGTTTACTATGGCGTCGTTATCGGCACCGGCTATGGTTATATATCCGTTGGCCGAGCCTACATGTAGGCTTGCTTGTGCAATATTATCCACATCCGAGCTGTCGTCGATATAAGTAAATTCGCACCAATAGGGAGCATTCCTATAAGCTTCTGCGCATCCTGCGGGCACATATAGAGGTATTGACTTGTTTACTCTATCGAATGTGCTTGCGTAGATGGTGGGAGGTGTTGTAGCCATTATTGCTACGTAACCCAAGTTGTCGCATTGAGCAAATGCATACTCGCCTATCTCGGTAATTGTATTGGGTAGTTCAATTGTGTATAGATATCCACAATTGTAGAATGCGTAGGCTGCGATACTGTTTACTGTGTAGGTTGCATCTTTGTGCGTGATGGTAGCGGGTATAACTATTTCGTCGTAGTACTCGTCGGCATAATGCTTGAAATCGACACCACGGTAAGTAACCTCAACATGATTGAGTAGGCTGTCGGTGATGTTGTAGTAGATGTCGTCAACGGCGATTATCTCACGATTTGAGTAAACAATATCATGCAGTGCTTGGAACCACCATGAGTCGTCTATGGCATTACCTACGCCAAATGTATTGTTGCTGTCGTAGCTTATCTCTATAACATCTCCGCTTTTGTGTACACGCAACATAGCCACACCGGTTGTGTTGATATTTGATGCGCTGGTAGATGAAGCGATTATAAGCTTGGTTTTTTCACCATCCTCATAGAGTGTTTGTCCCATGGGCATAGAGATAGTACCGCTCTCGGTATCGAAGGTGGCATAAATGGGGTTGAATTTTTCGGCATCCAAATAGTTTACCAACCACACCGGTTTTATCCACAACTTGTTATTATCGCTCTCGTCGATAGTGATAGATACGCGCCACTCCTCGTCGGGGAAGTCTCTGAACGAGCTCTTGGCGTAGGCATAATACTCTCCGGCGAGCATTCTGGGGTATAGGTCTATAATGTTGATGTAAAAACCTTTGTCTATCCACTCGCCTGTGTGTGTATCGGTGGCTCTTATTAGTACATATCTAAATCGGTCGCTATCGGTAATGGGTTCGGTTGTGACGAGTGTGCCATCGACAATGTCGTAGGGCGAGGGGGTGTAGTTGAGGTTTGCGTCTTGGGGGCCGAATACCTCGTAAGCGAATGTGGCATCGGGGTTTTGTCCGGTGATTATAACATCGGCCAAGGCTACACCTATCTCTGCGTCATAGTAAAATTGTGTTGTACTCAGATTTATATCGATTTGTGAGCCGCTCTCTTGTGTGAGGCACAATTTTTTCATTGACTGTTCCCACATGTAGTTGTTGTTTGCATCGCCCACACCGAGTATGTAGTTAGGATCTATGGTTATTTTTTTTCCGCCGTTGTCGATAGATACTTGCAACTCAACGTCGCCTGTGGTAGATACGCTTGTACCATTATACGACACGATGCTCACCATGTTGTATCCGCTGCGCTTGAAGAGTGTCTGACCCACAGGCATGGTGAGTATACCTCTCTCTGCATCGTAGGTGGCATATACAGGGTTTATGTATTGTGCCTCAAGATTCTTGAAATAGCACAATGGGTGCAACCATACTTTGTTGCTGTCGTTCTCGTCGATGGTGATGTTTATCTGCCACTCGTCGCTGGTAAACTCCTCTACACCCACTTGAGCTGTAGCGGTGTATGTACCCTCGATGGCTGTAGCGTCTTGTGTTGTAATATGTATATCGAACTCCTTCTCGTAACACTTGCCGTTATTGGTATTTGTTGCCTTGATAAAGAGGTGTTTGAAGGCATTGTCGGTAGTTATTGTCTCGGTCGAGAAGAGTTGTCCGTTTTCAATGGTGTAGGGCGATTGAGTATAGCCGTTGGCATCCTTCTTGCTATATAACTCGTAGCTGAAAGAGGCATCTTTATCGCCACAGAACACCTTCACATCGGCCAAGGGAGTGCCGGGTTGTGTTCCTTGGGGATAGTGGCACTTGCTCAACACAATATCGTAGGGGGCTGTTGTGGGTGCACCTACACCTATCACTGCCGCATGCATTGCCAAGAACGACAAGCCTTGATATGAGTCGGTCATGTTGTTGATGTCGAAATAGCCATTACCTATGCCATCCCAACCCCAATTACAGTGCACCATCTGTGTCGATTGCTTCCATCCGTCAACATTCCAGCAGTGGCCACCACCGCCACTTTGACCACGATATATCACGGCTCGACCCTCTGTCAGCTCGCCGAGAATGGTTTCCAACCATTTTTTTATATCGTTAGTCTTGGTAACGTAGCGTACGGCTTTGGCGTCGTAACCAAAGTAGCGAGGAAGTGCAGTTGCTACATGTTCGGTGACAGCTCCCGAGCTGTATACGCCATATCCCATTTCTACCGACAAACCACTGTGATAGGCGAGTCGAGCTACTTCGTCCATATTGCCATTGTACATAGCATCCCAGTCATAGGGTTTCTCTTTGTTATAGTCGATACTGAGTGTTCCCACCTCGCCACAGTAATATGAATATTCGCCTTGTGGTGCTTGAGGATAACGTTGCACCATCATGGCTTGTGTCATAGCCACAGCAACACAGCCCACCAATGTCTTCTCACCCTCAATTTCGGGGCAATAGTTGTTGAATGGAGCCGATTGGTTGAGGTTTATTTTGATGAGCGGTGCGACATCGGGTGTATTGTTGGTTTCTTTGGCTTTTTTGCGCTCTTTTATCTGCTTCCAACCCTTGTGCTCGACTGTTGCATAGTCGCGTGCGCGAGCCGATATTATTTGGGCATTGAAGTCGAGTAGCAACTCCATAGCACCGGGAGCTGCAAATTCCCCCTCTGTGCTATATCCTATTATGGGGCTTGACGACGATTGAGCCGACACAATAGCCCATCCACCGGCGGTGTATTCTATCACATAGTAGGCCGGTGTACCTTCGTGTTCTACAAGTTGTATACAAGCATCGGTTTCACCATGCCACTCGTTGTCGAGTGTCAAGAAAGTGTTGGCTGTTTGTTTTGCAACCTCGGTTGATATAACCTCGGCCGATAGAGGCAAGCATAAAAATAATGCAATAATCAAGTTACAGAGTAGGTAGAACTTTTTCAACATAGTGGTTTTTGTTGTTTAGGTTATAGATTGTTAGTTGTATAAGGTTTGTTATAAAAGTGTTTTTTTTAAGCCGTTGCGAAGATATAAAATTTTAATGAAGCACAATGTTTTTTTAAAAAAAACAATTGTATAAATATAGGTGTATATACAAAAAACGGGGTGCTCAGCACCCCGTTCGATTAAGGTATCGACAATCGTTGTCCTACCTGTATGTTGTCGCCTTTTATGTTGTTGGCATTCTTTATTTTCTGTACTGTGGTGCCATACTTGCGGGCTATGGTCGAGAGTGTCTCGCCCTTGCGCACCTTGTGGTATGATGCCTTGCCCGAAGAAGAAGTACTCGATTTCTTGGCGCTCGACTTGCTTGTCGAGGGCTCACCATTGCTCCATCCCACAATGAGGCGTTGACCCACACGCAGTTTGTCGCTCTTAATGTTGCTCCATCGCTTGATATTCTTTACAGTGGTGTTGTACTTACGAGCTATGGTCGAGAGAGTCTCTCCACTGCGCACCTTGTGGTGTATGGGAGTGGGTTCGGTCGAAATTTCATCCTCGGTGATGCCCTTGGCTTCAAAGTCTTTCTTGGCAAAGGCGAGTATAGAGTCTTGCATCAAAGAGTAGACAAAGGCTTGTTGCGAAGGCAATGTGAGCGAGTAGGGCTTGGTATCGCTACCGGGAATAATGTCGCAACGGTATTGCGGGTTGAGCTCTTTGAGGGCGTCAATGGGTATATTCATAACCGTAGCAATGTGCTCGAAGTATAGTTTGTGTTGTATCATCACCGTGTCGGTGGTGAGGGGCTTGACGGGAAGCACAGGCTCTACATTGTGTTCTTGGTAGTAGGTCATGGCATAGTTGGCCGCGATAAACAAGGGAACATACATGCGAGTCTCGGAGGGTAGGGTGTAGTAGATATCCCAAAAATCCTTCTTGCCTGTAGAGTTGATAGCGCGAGCAATGCGACCGGGGCCACAATTATAGGCGGCAAGTGCCAGGTGCCAGTCGTTGAACATTTCGTAGAGGTCTTTGAGGTATTGCGCAGCAGCAACCGACGACTTATAGGGGTCGCGACGCTCGTCGACAAGAGTGCTGATGTGCAGGTTGTACATGCGACCTGTGGCGGGCATAAACTGCCACAATCCGGCAGCACCCACACGCGAGGTAGCACTTGGGCGCAATGCCGATTCTACTACCGAAAGGTATTTCAACTCAAGGGGCAATCCGGCCTCTTCGAGAGCTTGCTCAAAGATGGGCATATAGAGTACACTGCGACCCAAAATTCCACCCAGGGCATTGTTGTGGTTGCGCATATAG
>JAFZFQ010000003.1 GCA_017555825.1 Bacteroidaceae bacterium
CCCATAGTGCTCAATACCATCGACCCTGTAACTCAACAGTTGTCGCCCACAAGGGCTATCAAGCGCAACGACTTTATCAATGTGCTTGTTACGGTGAGCTACAACGCGCAAGCCGGCAAGTTTGAGTTTTATGTCGAAGATTGGAGCCAGGGTGGCGGTAGTGTCGAGTTTGAATAAAAATGTAGTGATATGAAAAACATCTTTGTCTATATATTGCTGTTGATCTCATTGCTCACAGTGTCGTGTGTCGATGACGATTTTGTCGTGCCCGGAGGGGTAGGCGATAACGAGGTATATGCCCGCATAGCGTTTGGCCATAAAAATTTTGAGAAAATAGATATTACCACCCGAGCCACCTTGAGCGAGATAGCCGAGTCGCGCGTGGAGAACATCTTTGTTTATATATTCGACAATACCGGCAAGCGCCTATACTCGCACTACTACGACTATAGCAATAGGGTAGAGACCCTGCCACAGAAGGTGGGTAACTACTGGACCGTGTCAAATCGCACAACGACCAATAACAGCGATACTCGTGGCGAGGTGCTTATAAAGACTCCCGAGCTCGAAGGCGGTAGTATATATATGATAGTAAACCTCAATGCCGACCAACTCAATATATCGTCCAACCAACTCAACCTTATAGAGTCGGTGAGCGAATTGCAGGCTCTTACCGTTACACTCAACCAAGAGATTACTTCGCGCACAGGTTGCTTCTTGATGACCGGCTGTGTGAAAGATATAGATATAAACAACAAGGGCGAGATAAGCAAAAACGGTGCAGCAGTGAGTGTGCCACTCGTGCGATTGGATGCAAAAGTGAGTGTAAATGTTGTGGTGGGAGAGTCGGCTACAGCCAACCAGCGCATGAAAAACTTTGTGCCCGAGTCGTGGCGCGTGATGCGACTGCCCAAGGGTACGCGTGTCTTGTCGGGCGACACTCATGCCCATGAGTTGGGTTACTTCGACTCGGAAGAGCACAACTTTGACACCGAGACTGCTACCGAGAAGGGATTCTCATTTTACCTACTCGAAAACAAAAACACCTCGGTAGGACTCACATCGTATAACCAACGTGAGGAGCGTCACAAAAATGTGGATGGTACCTACGACCTGTCGAAAGGCATGTGGAAGAACGTATCGGACGATGCTACATACCTGGTCATAAAAGGTACTGTGCAAATGGAAGTAGATACCGACACGGAGCAGGCTATGCAGTATCTCGAAGCCGATGTTACCTATTATGTACACCTTGGGAACTTTGGCGATAGCAAGGGTGGGGGCAACTATAACGATTTTACCGTCGAGCGCAATACGCACTACAACTATACCATCACCGTGAAGGGTGTGAAAAACATAGAGGTAGAGGTGGAAACCGGTGTGGAAAATCAGCCCGGTGCGATAGGCGATGTGTATAAGTCGCGCGATGAGTTCTATACCTACGACGCACACTATGGCCAGCGTGTATACCGCATCAATGCCGATGCTGTACTCCCCGATGCTATAACATGGTATGTTAAGACACCCTTCAGCGAGGGTATGCCCGGTATAGAGGGTGGCACACAAGTGCCCAACCTCGACTATCGCTGGGTGTGGTTTATGTGCAACAAAATCGAAGCCAACGGTAGCTACTCGACCCACAACCAATGGTATCCCGGTGATAAGTATCAAACTGTAAATTACGATGCCAACGACCCGTTGATGAATGTGGTGGAGTTTGTAGAGCTTCTAAAGCAAGAAAAATACAAATACAATGCAGCTTCCGACGCCCAGAAGCCTACCGCAAGCATATTCCGACCCGACGAAAATGGGGTGTATTGCCTATATGTAACGGTATTTGTCGATGAATATTTCTACGACAAAAATCCCCTCAATCATGCTGTAGCTCCGCAAGATTTGTGGAAACAGTTTGTAAACAAGCCCAATCGTCTGCTACACATCCTGAGCGATAGCCACTTGAGCAAGGACGGCGATAGCTCGCTCACAACCAACGTGATAACCGTGCGTCAACGCTCTATGCAGACCCCCTATAACATTGAAAATGCCGACCTCAAAACTGCATGGGGATGCGAAACGGTAGATGAATTCATGACAACTCAACTCTATTTCTATAGCAGCAACGAGACTATGTACTCTTATGACAATGGCTCTTACAACCTCGGTCTCATCGGCAAGACCTCAGAGGTAAACGGCTTGTATAACTCGTTGCGCATGTGGGGTATTACGCCCGGTACTACACGATGGGATAGCTACATCGATTACGACCGCGACAACGACTATGAAACAACCGTAAGTGGTCATAGACTCAAGACCTACTTTATTAATGATAACAGTGTCAACATGCGCTACGCATCGCTTATGCGCAATCGCGATAACAATGGCAATGGCATCATCGATGCCGATGAGTTACGTTGGTATATAGCCTCGCTCAATCAGCTCTACGACATCTATATAGGACAACAAGGCCTCAATAACGACGTAGCACTCTATACCGCCGAAATGGCAGCACAACCCAATCAAGCATACACATCGGGCCCATACACCGGAGCCTACAAGTGGCGCAACCACGTTGTGTGCAGTACATGGAAAGATGGAGAAACCAGCAATGCCCAACCCCAAATATTGTGGGCTGAAGAGGGTATATCTATAGGCGGATACTTCGACCGATATGGCAAGTATGCACCCATGTCGATGCGTTTAGTGCGCAATCTCGGCATTACCAACCCCTCATACAACGAAGAGGGAGTAGAAGGTATAGGATATCCCGTCCCCCTTGTGCAAGTGAGCGACAACGGTAAAGGCGGGTATATATTCAACCTCAAGAATCTCAACGAAAAATCGCTACGCTACTATACATCGCGCGAGCTTGAGATAGGCAATGAAAACTTCGAGACAAGTCGTCTGTACTACGGCTTTGAGACCGGCGCAACAGTGACACGTACCATGGTAGATGGAGTAAACAACAAAGGAAACTACCTATCGCTCAAAGGCGACCTCGAAGCAGGTAAAGAGACCGGTTGTGATATCGAAAACGGATACCGTGTGCCCAACGTGCGTGAAGGCGCACTCATGGCACTATATTGCAGCAGTCAATGGTGGAACGGACAGCAAACCATGGTGAGCACATGGTACTCTAATGGCGACGCCGAGATAGGCGCCACAGGCAACGACATAGGATGCTACAGTTGGCAATTTGGCTACAAATTTGCCAGCGTCGGCAACGGCGGTATCAACACCATCCGCTCCGTCCGCGACTGGCGCGAGTAAACACTGTGTGTCAATGTGGTTGGTAATGCACTAAAGTTGATACTCACGAATTGCACAGGGGTATATTTCATCGTTTTACACTACTCTATTGGTGCTGTTTTCTATGCTTGTAAAGACGGTAAATTTCCTCAATTTTCGTGCATAAAAACGAGGATATAATTGTGTTGCAGCAGTGCCAAATAACTCACGAGTTGTAGTGTCAGATGTCAGATTTCAAAGTGCCATTTTGGCTCTTTGGGATTTCAAATTTGGCACTTTGAAATTTTGTTACTATTCTTGTTCGTAGTAGTACGAGTAGTCGATACCCCTCATAAAGGTTTCGCGATCGTTTATCTTATCGGTCAAAGCAGACTCCAAAAGTTGCTTAATCTCCGACGCATTGACCACGTTCTTTTGCATTGCATTGAGATAGTCGTTTTTGTTAATTCGACTCCAATCGACACACTTTTGCAACTGCTTTTTGAGAATCAAATCGAGCCAAATGCGAGTACTACGACCATTACCTTCACGGAATGGGCGGGCGATATTCATTTCTACATATTTGTCGGCAATCTCCTCGAAAGTCGTCTCGGGCATCTGCTCGATGGTTGCGAGTGTATGCGGAATGTACTGCGCCATCGCAAACTGAAAACCTCCCTTGGCAATATTGACCGTACGAATCTGCCCGGCAAAGTCGTATAAACCACCAAGAGGTAGGCGTGAATTTGTTACAAGCCCTTGACGGTTACAACCTCAATACTGTCAATTAAGCTACTCTCGAAGAGTGCGCATGCCTTCGACTTGCTCTCGCCGTCAATCGTCTCGTCGCTATTGGTAAACCACTCGACAAAACGCATCGCCTTGGCGTTTGGGAAACTCTTGGCGAGAAGAAGAACTCCGTCGTAGTAGTGAACATCGGCGAGTCGTCGCTTATCATCGGGCGCAAGCAATTTCAACTGGTTAGTCCCACTAACCACTTCACGATTCTCGCCTTTGAGCTTTGTTTTGAGGTACTTCCAATAGTTGCGGTTCTACTGATAATCGTCCTGGTCATTCAGCACCCCGACAATATCAAGCACCGAGAACCATCACTTGGAATTTACCTCATCCCAAATAGCTCGCACCTCACGGTCATTGTAGAATCGAATAGATATTTTGGTCATAATTAATAACGACATTTTAGAGCATAAAATCTATTCCTCAAAATAATCACTATCGATTTGTTTAATTTCATATACTTGCCGTGGTGCAACCCCAAGATTGTATTCAATCATATATTTGCATAGTTGCTCGCCATCGATAAGCACGATTTTAGACTGAACCTCCTTGGCACATTTTTTTGCGGCTTCAGTGAATGTGGAGGTTGTAATAAACACGCCTTTTGATGCTCGTTTCATATCAAGAGCACCAACAAAGGCTTGTATATCTTTACTCCCAACAGTTCCTTTATCCCAGCGCTTTGCTTGAATATATATAGTATCTAGACCTAATTTATCCTCTTTAATTACGCCGTCTATTCCCTCGTCGTGGGAATATTGTGTAACACTTGCAGCATCCTCAAAACTACCACCATATCCCATTTTGACTAGTAACTCGACCACAAGCTTTTCAAAAAAAGCAGGCGACATTTCCAATATTTTTGTTAGCAAATCTTTTGCAAGTGCGCTATTAATTTGACGGAACGCATCGTCTATAAGATCTGTCGGAGTTTTGTCGTCGGTATTATCCTTTGCTATTTCAGTGGGCTTGATGGCACTTGTTGGTTTATCCGTTTTTCGTGTCGCAAACTTAGCGAAAGAAGGTATCTGCAACAAATCTGTTTTGTCAAATCCATTTTTATGCTCTTGTAGAAATTTTTTTCCGAAGATGTTGATTTTGTATGTACCTCGTTTCGGCGCATCTATTAGACCAGCTTGTAAGAAATATGATACCGTCCAAGATACTCTATCTGAAACTTGGGTTTTCTTTCCGCTTTTAATAAGAGCGTTTGCTTCCGCCGCAGATAGCTTGAAATAGTCTATAACATAAGTTCGTAACAACTCCTGGGTATAAATATTACCATCGCTCAAGCACTGCAAACAAGGTAGGAAAAAATCGTCAAATTTAGGTATCATGGCTCTATCATTTAATTTTCTTTTTCAAAAATACTAAATAATTGTCAAACGACAAGACCCATTCTGGTTAATTATTATGTATCATATAGATAAAAGAAAAAGGCGGAGTAAATCCGCTAGAAAGGTGTATTCTCAAAGTGCCCAATCATACTCTTTTTGTTTCTCAAAAGAAGAGAAATTGAGGAGCTTCTTAAGCTGGTAAACTTCTTTTTATTTTGTCAAGCAAGAAAAAACAAGAGCGTTTATGTGCAATAATTACTATATACTGCATAAAATAATCTGTTTTTTATGCAATAAGATTTGTAAATTGAAGAAATATCAGTAATATTGCACATGAATAAAAAGATATAAGATGAAAACAATCATTTTAAATCAACGTAAAGAGCGTGATGAGCTGATGTCACACCCTTATTTAATACGTAGAAGTAATGAAGATACAGATTTGTTGTTAAATAGTAGTCTGATAAAGCTAATAACAGGTCCTCGTCGTGTTGGTAAATCTACTCAAGCATTATTGATGCTTAGAGACAAGAATTTTGCCTACTTGAATTTCGATAATTACTCGTTGTTGGAAGCGTGGGATGCAAACCTTGTTATGCGCATGCTGGATGATGTATATCCTGGTTATGAATATATTTTGTTAGATGAAGTACAGAACCTGGATGGGTGGGATTTGTGGGTCAGTGAACTCTATAGATTGGGAAAGAATCTTGTAATAACTGGTAGTAATGCCAGAATGCTAAGCAGTGAAATGGCAACAGTTCTAACAGGAAAATATCTTCAAGTGCAAATGTTGCCATTTAGTCTTGAGGAGTTTTTCGACTGGAACAAATTGGATCTTCACAAGCTGAAGCCGGAAGATGTAACGAATTCATTCGTATTGACAGATGATTATCTTAGGAATGGCGGTTACCCTGAAGTGGTAGCTTCACGTCAATGGACACGCACTTATCTTGACACCTTGTTTGATTCTATCATATGGAAAGATGTAGCCAAACGTCATAAAGTCCGCAATGTGACTGATTTGAATAATTTGGCCATGTATTTGGTGTCTAATTTCTGCAACCCTGTTAGTGCAAATGATTTAACTACAGAACTTGGCTTCTCCAGTGTCAATACGACCAAAAAATATATGGATTACTTGCATGAGCCATACCTTTTCTACTATTTATCACGCTACAACAATAAACTCAAGTTGATGAAGAAAGCACCAAGAAAAGTGTATGTTGTTGACAATGGATTTGTTGCATCCAAGGCTTTTTCTTTGAGTGACAATTTAGGACGTTTGCTTGAAAATCAAGTGTTCATTGAACTCGTACGCCGAGGATACGATGTTGAAAAGACAATGTTCTATTATCGTTCACGAAATGATAAGGAAGTTGATTTCGTTCTTCGCAAAGGAACACAGATTGAACGCCTGGTACAAGTTTGCTATGATATGAGCAGTCCAAAAACAGAGAAGCGCGAGGTGGATAGCATTGTTGAATGTGCTGGAGAATTAAAATGCAACAACCTTGTAATCGTCACTAATAATGAAAAGCGTACGATTGAGAAAGATGGTTACAGAATAGACGTCGTGCCAATTGCAGAATTTTAGAAAAAGCTGTTATATACTTGCATGTATGCTATTTTAAAATGATATAGAAAAACAATGCTATAGAATTTCAACGATGAATATAGATGAGATTATTGCAAGACTTCATGACTTGGAGGAAGAAAACTCAATGTTGAGAAGTCTTCTTTTCAAGCATGGAATAGCATACGAGGAAGCGAAGTTGGAAACAGTTGTTCTTGCACCAAAATCCGAAAAGCAAGATTCAGCAATGCA
>JAFZFQ010000047.1 GCA_017555825.1 Bacteroidaceae bacterium
TTAATAAAAAGGTATTACAAACAACCTAGTGTAGATAAAAAGTATTATGAATTGCCTATTTTTGATTTTAGCAATTTGCGATGAGCATTACCCTAAAACCGCATTCAGTTTCTTTGTTAAAAGTTTATTGGGACAGCAGTGTACCAACGGTACGTCCGCGATGTCCTCGCGTATAATACGCGTATATTACGTTGTATACGTCACCCGGACGCACCGGTGGTGCATCCCTACGTGCGTGCATAATGCACGAGGGGGAATTGTGCCCCCTGCGCGCAGAGAGAGAAGCCGCCCTTGCGGGCGATAGATAATAAAAAGAGGATGTCTCATTTTGAGACACCCTCCTTGCGTACATTGTTGTAGATGTGTGTGGATGGGCTTTTAGGCCTTGATTTCCACCTCTTCTTTCATGTCGAGTTCGTTGCGCTCGCGGTCGAAGAAACGGTATTCGAGCATGGCGAGCGACTGGTCGGGTATAATCTTGAAACGGAATGAGTACTTGGCTTTCCACTTCCATTTCAATGAGAACAATCCGCCCTTGTCGAGATAGGCTGCTACATAAGGATGCACATGTAGCGTGAAGTCGGGTTTCTTGAGTTTGAGTACCATGTATGCTATCTTGTCTTCGAGACGGTCGGTAAATAGCATAGAGGGTTGGATGATGCCTTTGCCGTGGCATGTGGGGCACTCTTCGCTTGTAGTGATGTCGAGTGCGGGTCGCACGCGTTGGCGAGTAATTTGCATAAGACCAAATTTGGTGAGCGGAAGGATGTTGTGTCGGGCGCGGTCGTTGGCCATGAGCTCGCGCATGCGGTCGTATAGGCGCTGACGGTTGTCGGCATCGGCCATGTCGATAAAGTCGATAACGATGATACCGCCCATATCGCGCAGACGTAGTTGACGTGCTATCTCTTCGGCAGCGTTGAGGTTTACCTCTATGGCATTGTTCTCTTGGTTGGTGGCGTTTTTCGAACGGTTGCCACTGTTCACGTCGATAACATGCAGAGCCTCGGTGTGCTCGATGATGATGTATGCTCCGCTCTTGAACGATACGGTCTTACCAAATGATGATTTTACTTGTTTTGTGAGTCCGAAGTTGTCGAATATGGGCAGCTCGCCTTCGTATTGCTTGACGATGCCAGCCAATTCGGGTGCTATAATGCTCACGTAGTTGTGTATTTGCTGATAGGCAGCACGATCGTTTACATAGATACTCTCGAACGATGGGCTGAATATATCGCGCAACATACCTACCGCACGGCTTGTCTCTTCGTATACGAGGGCCGGGGCTTTCTCTTTCTTGCGCACGCACTCGATGCTCTCTTCCCAACTCTTTACGAGCGACTTCATCTCGTTGTTGAGCTCGGCTACGCGTTTGCCTTCGGCAACGGTGCGCACGATAACGCCGAAGTTTTTCGGCTTGATGCTTTGAATGAGTTGTCGCAGACGAGCGCGTTCTTCGCTCGATTTTATCTTCTGCGATACCGAAACTTTGTCGGCAAAAGGTATGAGTACCAAGAAGCGACCTGCAAACGAAATTTCGGCAGTGAGACGAGGACCTTTGGTCGAGATGGGTTCTTTGGTAATCTGTACCAATATCTCCTGTCCTACGCTCAGCGCATCGGCTATGGTCGATTCTTTCTCAAGAGGTTTCTGCATGGTGAACTTCGACAAGGCTATATTCTTCTTGCCTTCGCCTCGTTGTGTCTTGGTATAGACGGCCGAGGTGGTGAAGTATGGGCCCAGGTCGAGATAATGCAGAAAAGCATCCTTTTCGTAACCTACATCGACAAATGCTGCATTGAGACCCGGCATCAACTTTTTGACACGACCAAGATAGATGTTTCCTACCGCATACGATGTGTTGTGCGGCTCTTTTTGCAACTCCACGAGACGTTTATCTTCGAGTAGCGCAATGGAAACCTCTTTGGGTTGTACGTCAATTACGAGTTCCGATGACATAAATGTGTATTTGGGTTACTTTTCTTTAGGGACATTGTTGTAGGCTTGCCCCTATTGAGCCTTGGTAGTAAATCAAGAAAAGAACAAACTTAATGACAAAACTATCAATAAGTTTGTTCTTTTTTGACGATTGCATTTTGAAAGTTTAGTCAATCAAAAGAGAAATAGATTATTTCTTTTTGTGACGATTCTTTCTCAATCTTTTTTTGCGCTTGTGAGTGGCCATCTTGTGACCTTTTCTTTTCTTACCGTTAGGCATAGTTGTATATTTTAAGTGTTTAAAAATTTATTTTCTTATTTTACCTCGTTCATGAAAACCTTAGCGGGCTTGAATGCGGGGATGTTGTGAGCGGGGATGATGATGGTAGTCTCTTTAGAGATGTTGCGTGCAGTCTTTTGTGCGCGTTGTTTAACGATGAAGCTACCAAAACCTCTCAAATATACATTTTCGCCTTTGCTCAATGAGTCTTTCACGGTCTCCATGAATTTCTCGATTGTTTCAAGAACTACTGTCTTTTCAATACCAGTGCTTTTCGAAATCTCGTTTACGATGTCAGCTTTTGTCATTGTTGTAACGTTTTACGATTATATTAATATGTATTTTCTATTTTTTTTGAGTTGCAAAGATACTGCTTTTTTGTTGTATTTCAAACGTTTAATGAGTAAAAAATGATGCTCTAACCAATTATTTACTCTCAATATCTGCAAAACGGATGCAAATATCGTGATTTTTTTCGACTTAAACTATTTTTTTGACCTAATTTTTAGCCTTTTATTGCGGTATTTTTTCGCAATAATGGTTGTATAGGGTCATTACATCGCGCACGTAGGTAGTTGTTTGCCTTCCTCTGAAGTAGCCAAAGCGACACACTTCGTCGTTGTAATACTCCGGATTGGCTTTCATGCACATGGCTTCTTCTACTTCGTTATACCACGTTTGAGGGTCTTTGCCATATTTCTTGGCAAGTGCTATGGCGTCGAAGACGTGTCCCAAGCCCGAGTTGTAGGCGGCTATGACAAACATTATCTTTTCCTCGGGCGACTCGATGCTCACCAGGCTCTGCTCGATGACTTGCAGTGCTTGCACTGCGGCGCGCACGTTGGGGCCGGTCATGGCTATACTGTCGGGGCCGAGGCCAAATATCTCGGCGGTTTTGGGCATGAGTTGCATGATGCCTCGTGCTCCCATCCACGATACTACGGTGCTGTCAAATCGTGACTCGTGGTAGGCCATGGATGCGAGCAATCGCCAATCCCACTGTATGGCCTTGGCCTCGCGCTTGAATATATCGTCGAAGGGCGATATGCGACCCTCGGCAAGCGATAGGATGGTATTGTCGCCCATGTGCTTGCTTGCATCGAAGTAGCGTTTTCTTATGGCCTCAATTTCGGGGCTTTTGTAGTGGCTTGCAGTCCATTCGTTGATGGCTTGTGCAAGGTGTGTTGAGTGCTTGCGCACGGCCCATTGCGAGCGTTGTGCGAAACTTGCCTTTACATATATGTCGAGGTTGTGGTAATAGGTGTTGTTGATGCGAGCCAGGTTGCTGTCGGCCAGAGTAAAGTCGATGATTCTTTGCGATACCATCTCGATGAGGTCTTCGGTGACAAGTGTGTCGCGATCTATATATTGTATGTTGATACCACCACCCAGCTCGTTGTTGAGATTGATGAGTCGGGCTTCGTACTTAGACCCTCTTACTACATATACATCGCGTCCTACAAGCTCGGCTACATCGGCTATGGGGTTGTTGTTGCGTTGTATAACGACCTGTTCGGTGATGTTTTCGGGTCCGCAGTGTATTACATCGTCTATCGTATTGCCTGTAATGGGTATGTCGTAGGCAATGATGTCGCCTATGCTGTCGTTGAGCATCTCGGTGAGTCGAGTGACATTGGGCGCCACGATTATATTCAACGTCAATCCGTAGTCGTCGGCCAGTCGCTTTATTACTTCATATTCATAACCCCTCTCCTCGCCTTTGTAGTAGAAATAAGATGTAGAGCCCGACAAGGTGAGTACGCGCAACTCTCCACGAGCCATTATTGAGTCGAGCTCGTTGGGATGTTGGTTGCTATGGTGGTTGTTGCCACATGCACACATCATGGCGCATAGTGCTACAATAGCAGCACATGCGATAGTGTGTATTATATATGTGTGTTTCATAGACCGTATATTATAAATAGAGGGAGTACGAAACAGATTTTCGCATCCCTCTCTGTTGGTGTTATTCTACAATACTCGCTTGGGCTATTTCCTATGTAGCTTGTGCGAGATATAATCTTTCATCATTTCGATGGCTACGGTGTTGTGTCCGCCTTGGGGTATTATTAGGTCGGCATAACGCTTGGTGGGCTCTATGTGTTGCAAGTGCATGGGGCGCAACACTCGCTCATATCGCTCTATCACCATGTCTACCGTGCGACCACGCTCTATAATGTCGCGATTGATAACACGTATGAGGCGCTCGTCGCTGTCGGCATCGACAAATATTTTCATATCGAGCATATTGCGCAACTGCTCGTCGCAGAGTATGAGTATACCCTCTACAATGACAATGTCGCGAGGCTCTACGTGTACGGTCTCAGCCTGACGAGTGCAGGTGAGATAGGAATATGTCGGTTGCTCAATGGCTTTGCCGGCTTTGAGTTGCTTGAGTTGCTCTACAAGTAGCTCCCACTCTATGGCTGCCGGCTCGTCAAAGTTGAGCTTGAGACGCTCTTCCAATGGCAAGTGGCTGCTATCGCGATAGTACGAGTCTTGTGGTATTACAGCAACTTCACCCTCGCAGAAACTCTCTATTATTTTGCGAACAACAGTGGTTTTGCCCGAGCCTGTTCCTCCCGCTATACCAATGACCATCATAGTTGTAAAGATTTTGTATCAAACGATTAGTATACAAAATGACCTTTCTCCGACTCAATAATGAGTTCGTTGTGGTCGCACTCCTCTACTCTACCTACAATTTGAGCATCTATACCGAAGCTTTGAGCAATTTCGATAACTTGCGCTGCATCTTCGGGCGAAACATATACCTCCATGCGGTGACCCATGTTGAATACCTTGTACATCTCTTTCCAGTCGGTACCCGATTGCTCTTGGATGGTGCGGAACAGAGGAGGTATGGGGAACAAGTTGTCTTTGATAACGCGCTTGTTCTCAACAAAGTGCATAACCTTGGTTTGAGCACCACCCGAGCAGTGTACCATACCATGCACGCGGGGGCGCATTACGTCGAGCAACTTTTTGATAACAGGTGCATAGGTGCGAGTGGGCGAAAGTACCAACTTACCGGCGTCGATATCAACACCCTCTACGCTGTCGGTGAGTTTCAAGCCTCCCGAGTATACAAGTTCGTCGGGAACGGCATTGTCGTAGCTCTCGGGGTATTTTTGAGTGAGATACTTGGCAAAGACGTCATGGCGTGCCGATGTCAAACCGTTGCTACCCATACCGCCATTATACTCTTTCTCATAGTTGGCTTGTCCATACGAAGCCATACCTACAATCACATCGCCTGCAGCAATGTTGGCATTGTCTATCACGTCGCTACGGCGCATGCGACAAGTTACAGTACTATCGACAATAATAGTGCGCACCAAGTCGCCCACATCGGCAGTCTCGCCACCTGTAGCATAGGCGTTTACGCCCATTTCGCGCAATTCGGCAAGCAATTCTTCTGTACCATTGATAATGGCCGAGATAACCTCACCCGGTACAAGGAGTTTGTTGCGACCTATGGTAGACGATACCAAGATGTTGTCGGTAGCACCTACGCATAGAAGGTCGTCGATATTCATAATCAAGGCATCTTGTGCAATGCCTTTCCACACCGACAAGTCGCCTGTCTCGCGCCAATACATGTAAGCAAGAGACGATTTGGTGCCGGCACCGTCGGCGTGCATGATGTTGCAATACTCTTCATCGCCACCCAATATATCGGGGATGATTTTACAGAATGCACGAGGATACAATCCTTTATCGATATTTTTGATAGCGTTGTGTACATCTTCTTTTGATGCCGATACACCACGCATGTTGTAACGTTGGTCGCTCATATTATAATGTATAGTATTAATCAAGTTTCAATACGGCAAGGAATGCTTTTTGCGGTACTTCTACTGTACCGATTTGCTTCATGCGTTTCTTACCTTTCTTTTGTTTCTCCAATAGTTTGCGTTTACGGCTTATATCGCCACCATAACACTTGGCAGTCACATCTTTGCGCACAGCTTTGATCGTTTCGCGCGCAATAATCTTGGCGCTAATGGCTGCTTGTATGGCAATGTCGAATTGCTGACGAGGTATCAACTCCTTCAATTTCTCGCACATGCGACGACCAAAGGTCACTGCATTGTCGACGTGTGTGAGTGTCGACAAGGCATCGACGCTCTCACCGTTGAGCAGAATATCGAGCTTGATGAGCTTGCTCTCGCGGAAGTCGTGTATGTGATAGTCGAACGAGGCATATCCCTTAGAGATAGATTTCAACTTGTCGTAGAAGTCGATCACAATCTCGCCCAATGGCATGTCGTATATAAGTTCAACGCGGTTGCCCGAGATATATTCTTGCTTGATGAGCTCACCACGCTTGCCCAAACAGAGTGACATGATGGGGCCAATATAGTCTGTTGCAGTAATAACCGATGCACGTATATAAGGCTCCTCGATGTGGTCGATGAGTGTGACATCGGGAAGTCCTGAGGGGTTGTGTACCTCGCTCTTGTTGCCTTTCTTGTCATATACCATGTACGATACGTTGGGCACGGTAGTGATGACATCCATGTCAAACTCACGGTCGAGGCGCTCTTGTACAATCTCCATGTGCAACAGACCCAAGAAGCCACAGCGGAAGCCAAATCCCAATGCTGCCGATGACTCGGGTTGGAATGTGAGTGAGGCGTCGTTGAGTTGTAACTTTTCGAGCGAAGCACGAAGGTTTTCAAAGTCTTCGGTATCAATGGGATAAACACCGGCAAACACCATGGGCTTTACCTCCTCAAAGCCATCGATAGCTTGCTCGCAAGGACGGGCTACGTGTGTAATGGTATCTCCCACTTTTACCTCCTTCGATGTCTTGATACCCGATATGATATAGCCCACATCGCCGGCGCTCAATGTGTTGCGCGGAACCATGTCGAGCTTGAGTACGCCTATTTCGTCGGCGTCATACTCCTTGCCTGTAGCCACAAATTTTACCATATCGCCCTTGCGTATAGTACCGTTGCATATCTTGAAGTATGCTATGATGCCACGGAATGGATTGAAAACCGAGTCGAAAATGAGGCATTGCAACGGAGCGTTTACATCGCCTTTGGGGGCAGGAATGCGTTCGACAATGGCGTTGAGTATATCTTCTATACCAATACCGGTCTTACCACTTGCGCGTATAATATCTTCGCGTTTGCAACCCAATAGCTCTATGATTTGGTCTTCTACCTCCTCGGGCATTGCGCTATCAAGGTCTACTTTATTTACGATAGGTATAATTTCAAGGTCGTTCTCAATAGCCATATAGAGGTTTGAAATGGTTTGAGCCTGAATACCTTGCGATGCATCGACAATGAGCAAAGCGCCTTCGCAGGCGGCAATAGAACGCGATACCTCGTATGAGAAGTCAACGTGTCCCGGAGTGTCGATGAGGTTGAGTGTATATTTTTCGCCTTCATGTACATACTCCATCTGTATGGCGTGACTCTTGATAGTAATACCGCGTTCACGCTCCAAGTCCATGTCGTCGAGCACTTGGTTTTGCAAGTCCTTGGCGGCTATGGTGTTGGTGTATTCGAGCAGACGGTCGGCAAGAGTACTCTTGCCGTGGTCGATATGTGCGATGATGCAAAAATTGCGTATATGATTCATATATATATTTATAGTGTATATTCTTAGTTACCCATTTCCGACAAGAATTTGATGCGAATGAGTCGTATCTCTTCTTCGGTATAATCCATGCCAAATTCGTTAATGGCATCTTCGAGGCTATCGCTTTCGCTCTCTTTGAAGTATTCAAAAATCTCTTCGATGTGATCTTCTTCCATGATTTCGTGCAAGAAGTAGTCGATGTTGATCTTTGTTCCTGAGTAAACGATTGCTTCTACTTCGTCGAGTAGTTCGTCAAAATCGAGGTCTTTCGATTCGGCAAGTTCGTCGAGTGCAATTTTGCGGTCGATGGCTTGAATGATAGAGACTTTCAGCTTAGACTTGTTGGCAATAGTGCGCACGCGCAAGTCCTCGGGACGTTCTATCTCGTTTTCATCAACGTGCAGTTTGATTACCTTTATAAACTCCTCGCCATATCGTTTGGCCTTACCTGCACCCACACCTGGTATGTTTTGCAACTCATCGATGGTGATGGGATATGTGGTTGCCATAGCTTCCAAAGAGGGGTCTTGGAATATGATGTAGGGCGGCAACTCTAAGCGTTTGGCCATTTTCTTACGCAAGTCCTTCAATATTGAGAATAGCTCGGGGTCTACAGCGCACGAAGCACCACCCTTCATGGGCATTTCTTCCTCAATCTCTTCAAAGTCTGTATCCTTTACAATCTTAAAGGGTTGAGGTTTGTCGAGGAACTTACGACCCGAAGGTGTTACCTTGAGCAAGCCATAATTTTCTATTTCTTTTACAATATATCCTGCTATGAGAGCTTGACGTATCACAGCGTTCCATGTCTTTTCGTCTTCGGTCTGTCCGCAACCAAACACCTCCAAGTCGTCGTGCATATAAGCTGTAACTTGGCTGGTCTTGTTGCCCATAATAACGTCTATAACATGTTCGGTCTTAAATTCTTCTTTGAGAACCAATACCGTTTCAATAACGGCGCATAAAAGATCCTTTGCTTCCACTTGTTTTTTGGGGTTTAGGCAGTTGTCACAGTTGCCACAATTCTCACCCTTGTACTCCTCGCCAAAGTAGTGCAAGAGTAGTTTGCGACGGCACAGCGACGACTCGGCATAGGCTGCTGTTTCCATAAGCAACTGTTTGCCGATTTCTTGCTCGGCAATAGGCTTGCCTTGCATAAATTTTTCGAGTTTTTGTAAGTCTTTGTTTACGTAGAATGTTATACACTGACCCTCACCGCCATCGCGACCGGCACGACCGGTCTCTTGGTAGTAACCTTCGAGGCTTTTGGGTATGTCGTAGTGTATTACATATCTCACATCGGGCTTGTCTATACCCATACCAAATGCAATTGTTGCAACAATTACGTCTACTTTTTCGAGCAAGAACGCATCTTGATTTTCAGTGCGTGTTGCCGAGTCCATACCGGCATGGTAAGGCAATACTTTAATACCGTTTACGCTGAGTAGCTCGGCCAACTCTTCGACCTTCTTACGACTCAAGCAGTATATGATACCCGATTTTCCTTCTTGTTGTTTGATGTATTTGATGATATCCTTGTCTACGTTGGCGGTTTTGGGACGCACTTCGTAGTAGAGGTTTGAGCGATTGAACGACGACTTGAACACAGCGGCGTCGACCATGCCCAAGTTTTTCTGTATGTCGTGTTGCACCTTGGGTGTTGCAGTTGCAGTGAGGGCAATAACGGGTCGGTTGCCTATCTCGTTGATGATGGGTCTTATGCGACGGTATTCGGGACGGAAATCGTGACCCCACTCTGATATACAGTGTGCTTCGTCAACGGCATAGAACGATACGTTTACCTGTTTGAGAAATTCGATATTTTCTTCTTTGGTGAGCGACTCGGGTGCTACATACAACAACTTGGTTTTACCGCAGAGTATATCGGTTTTTACCTGGTCGATGGCTGCTTTGTTGAGCGATGAATTGATAAAGTGTGCAACTCCATCTTCTTCGCTAAAGTTGCGCATGGCATCGACTTGGTTTTTCATCAATGCGATGAGAGGAGATATAACTATGGCAGTACCATCGAGCATGAGCGAGGGCAATTGGTAACATAGTGACTTGCCACCGCCCGTGGGCATGAGTACAAAGGTGTCTTTTCCGTCAAGTAAATTTCGGATAATTGCTTCTTGATTACCTTTGAATGTGTCGAAACCGAAGTTCGTCTTTAAGGCTTCAACCAATTTGTTTTTTGATGCCATAATGTTGTATTTGTGATGATACCTTAGTTTGTGGATATATCATACCCAAAAACAAATTTATAAATATCCTGCGAACTCTACCAAGTTTTTTTCAAAAAAAATTACGAAATCTTCAATCTACTGCTTCTTTCAAATTTTTCGGCCGCATATTGGCGTGTAATGTTAAGCTCTTTCATGCCCGATGCCGGTGCTTCATACATGGCGTCAATCATGATTGACTCTACAATCGAGCGTAGGCCACGGGCTCCTAATTTGTATTCTACAGCGGTGTCTACAATGTATTCGTATACATCGTTGTCGAATGAGAGCTTGATACCGTCTATCTCAAACAGCTTCTCGTACTGACGTATAATCGAGTTGCGAGGCTCGGTGAGGATGCGACGCAACGCAGCACGGTCGAGTGGTTCGAGGTGTGTGAGTATGGGCAGACGGCCTATAATCTCGGGAATGAGTCCAAACGAGCGCAGGTCTTGTGGCGCGATGTATTGTAGGAGGTTGTCGCGGTCTACTTGCTCCTTGGCGTCGTTGTTGTAACCCACTACATGAGTGTTGAGGCGCATGGCTATCTTGCGCTCTATGCCTTCAAAGGCACCTCCACATATAAATAATATGTTCTTGGTGTCTATCGATATCATTTTTTGTTCGGGGTGCTTGCGACCACCTTGAGGCGGAACATTTACTACCGAGCCTTCAAGGAGCTTGAGCAAGCCTTGTTGCACGCCTTCGCCGCTTACGTCACGAGTGATTGACGGATTGTCGCCCTTGCGAGCTATCTTGTCTATCTCGTCGATAAACACAATACCTCTCTCGGCTGCTGCTACATCGTAGTCGGTGGCTTGCAACAATCGTACGAGAAGACTCTCGACATCCTCTCCCACATAACCGGCCTCGGTGAGTACTGTTGCATCTACTATGGCAAAGGGTACCTTGAGCATCTTGGCTATGGTGCGTGCCAAGAGGGTCTTGCCTGTACCTGTGCGACCTACCAATATGATGTTTGACTTTTCAATCTCTACATCATCGGTCTTGCCGAGTGCTGCGGGTTGTAATAGACGTTTGTAGTGGTTGTAAACGGCTACCGACAAGTAGCGCTTGGCGTCGTCTTGTCCAATGACGTATTGGTCGATAAAACTCTTTATCTCGGTGGGACGAGGTAGCGACTCATAGTCTATAGCCCACTTGTCGGCTACTGCTTTCTTGTTTTTGTTGTTGGCATCGGCTACAAAGCCGGCGTCTTTGCACAAGTTATAGGCTTGTTGCACACACTCGGCACATACCGATCCGCTACGACCGGTGAGAAGAGGTCGTGTAGGTGACTCGCCTCTTCCGCACAGGCAGCACTTTTCTATATCGTCTTTCTTTGCCATATATTATTTCTTCTCTCTGAGGAGTACTCTATCTATCATACCATATTCGCAAGCCTCTTGGGCTGTCATCCAATAGTCGCGGTCTGAGTCGTTCCACACTTTCTCGTAGGTGTTGCCCGAGTGATCGGCTATGATGGTATAGAGTTCTTTTTTCAATTTTTGTATTTCGCGAGCTGTGATTTCGATGTCGGATGCTTGACCTTGAGCACCACCCATGGGTTGGTGTATCATTACACGTGAGTGCTTGAGGGCAAATCGTTTGTCTTTTTCGCCAGCTACGAGCAATACGGCTGCCATAGAGGCTGCCATACCGGTGCAGATGGTTGATACATTGCTGCCTATGTATTGCATGGTGTCGTATATACCCAATCCGGCGTATACCGAGCCACCGGGGCTATTGATATATATCGAGATGTCTTTGCCGGGGTCGGCGCTATCGAGATATAGCAATTGAGCTTGAATAACGTTTGCTGTATAGTCGTCGATGGGTGTACCAAGGAATATGATGCGATCCATCATCAAGCGTGAGAATACATCCATTTGGGTTACATTCAATTGGCGCTCTTCCATAATCGAGGGCGACAAGTAGCTGTTGCCTATGAATTGTGAGTATTGGTCAAATGCAAGACCGTTCATACCCATGTGCTTTACAGCAAAGTCTCTAAAATCTTTACTCATATCTATAATGTATTTGTTTAGCAATAGTTGTGCGATAGACCGATTATAATACCTGTATATCTACTCGTTGTGAGGCAAGCCTTTTTTACCAAATCTATCTTTTACAAAGATAGCGAAAGGCGAGAGAAGAAAACCATGCTTGCATAGGTTTTTTTCCGAGCCGCATCCTATCTTCTACAAAGATAAGAAAAATTTTTGTTCGCATACTATTCATTGCCCAAAGTACAACCTTTTTTACTGCATTTTTTTAGAAATTAATAGCGCCCTACTCTCCTATGCTTGTTTTCAGATGTTTATACTGTGATAAAAAAAGACAGCCCACTTTGCAAGTGAGCTGTCACAATACTTATATAATAGAAGTATTATTCTTGGAAGAGCTTGCCAAACTCCTCGGTGCTGATTTCTTTCACCTCAAGTTTAACAGCATTCTTGATAGTCTCTTGAATCTTGGCCTCAGTAGCGCGGTCGATCAATTGAGCACGAGACTCTTTCGATTTGAGCATCTCTTGTGAGTAGTTTTCGAGGAGCTCGTCGGGTACGTTAGTCATACCGTATTGGGCAAATTGTTGACGAGTTACGTTCATGGCGAGAGCCTTGATGTCTTCGTCGGCAACTTTTACCTCGAAAGTCTTAGCGATGTGCTCTTTGATGAGGTGCCATTTGAGGTCGGCTTCCATTTTGCCATACTCCTCGGCGATGTTCTCCTCAGTGTACTTCTCGTTGGTAGCTACCAACCAGCGTTTGAGGAACTCAGCGGGCAATGCGAGTTCGCCAACAGCGGCCTCGATAGCCTTGCGAGCGTCGATGCTGAAGCGATAGTCGCTCTCGGGAGCCAATTGGGCTGCAATCATTTCGCGTACCTTGGCAGTGTACTCCTCTTCGTTCTTCACTGTGTCTTTGCCGAAGATGCCATCGAAGAACTCTTGGTCGTGCTCGGCAGCTTGCAAGTGAGTGATTTCGGTTACAGTCATTTCGAAGTCGTTCTTAACCTCGGCAGCAGCCTCACGATCGATGTTGAGCATAGAAGCCAACTCGCCTACTGAGTCTTGGCAAGCAGCAGCGGGGTTGAATACAACTTTGTCACCAACTTTTACGCCGTTGAATTTCTCTTTCTCGGCTTTGATGTATGCGGGTGAGAGGATTGTGCTCTCTACTACGATACCACCCTCTTTTACTGCACCGTTCTCCATCTCAACCATTGAACCCTTGATGAGGTCGCGCTCTTCGGTTGAAGCCTCAACAGTGATTTGCTTGCCTTGACGTTGACGGAACATCTCGTCTTGCTTAGCTACCATCTCGTCGCTAACGGCGATGTTGTAGTAAGGTACTGTGATGTTGTTGTCGATAGTTACGTTGATTTCGGGAGCGATAGCGATATCAAATTTGAAAGTGAAGTTCTCGTCTTTCTCGATGTCGATAGTTTGGTCTTCGGCAGTCATAGGCTCGCCGAGGATGTTCAACTTGTTGTCGCTGATGTAGTTGTAGAGCGACTCAGAGATAAGGCGGTTTACTTCTTCAGCTTTTACTGCCTTACCAAACATTTTTACCAACACACCGAAGGGTACGTGACCGCGACGGAAACCGGGGATATTGGCACGCTCGCCATATGAGCGGAGTGATTTTTTAACTCTGTCTGCATAGTCGGCTTTCTCAATCTCGATTGAGATTACCGCATTCATTTGATCAATGTTGCTGTGTGAAACGTTCATTTCAAGCGATATTATTTAGTTAGTATTTTTATATTTTACTCACTTTGTCATTACGCAAACAACCCCTCGGTAGAGGGGTAATCGGTAAGAGAGTGCAAAATTAGTGCTTATCTTTCGATATTCAAACAATTATAGCAATTTTTTCACTCGTCGAGGTGCGAAAAAATTGCTATAACGATATGTTTTTGTTATTTGATGCGAATGTCGCTCATCAGTTTTTCGTAGAATTCATCCAGCTCGCGATCCATTTTCTCCCAAAATTCGTCGCCTATCATGATGTTTTCTTTGTCTATGGTGAGCAATTCGGCTATTACGTTCATATCTTCGTCTACATACAACAGTGAGAATGGGCCGTTATATTCGGTCTCGTTGAAGATGTTGAATAGCTCCTCGTTGTTGACCACCTCATTGAGCAATGTAATAAACTCCGATTCAGTATCTTGGGTGCAGGCTTGCCACTCGTTCCACCCCTCCAATAGCTGGGTGTACATAACATTGTCGTTGTCGTCGTATATTACCAATGATGTGTTGTCGCCATTGTCCAGGCGCACATACATATCGCTCAGTTGCATGCCGAGTGTGCGCACTTTCATCAGGGCACTTACAAAGGCATTATGCAATGAGCTGCTCAATATCTCTTGTGATGTTTTCATACAAAATCTGTTGTTACAAGTCGTATAGTACAAAGGTATATATTTTTTGCCAATTGATACAAATATATGCCATTCATTTTTGTGATAAATATTTTTCAGCTATCTTCGCAATAGATTTATATCACAATTTCTCTACACCAAGTAATGAACGATATTACACCTATCACATTGCCCGGAGTGGCAAGTAAGCGACCTCTCATCATAGCCGGACCGTGCAGTGCTGAGAGCGAAGTGCAAACACTCGACACCGCGCGTAAGTTGGCTGCTATGGGTATAAAGATATTTCGCGCCGGTATCTGGAAACCTCGCACCAAGCCCGGTAGCTTCGAGGGCGTGGGTGCTGTGGGCTTGCCTTGGCTCAAGCGTGTCAAGGAGGAGACCGGCATGTACACTGCTACCGAAGTAGCTACAGTGCAACATGTAGAGGAGGCACTCGCTGCGGGTGTAGATATATTGTGGATAGGTGCTCGCACCACGGCCAACCCCTTCTCGATGCAACTCATTGCCGATGCGCTACAAGGAGTGGATATACCTGTGTTGGTAAAAAACCCCGTCAACCCCGACTTGGAGTTGTGGATAGGTGCTATTGAGCGCCTTTACAATACCGGGTTGAGACAGATTGGTGTCGTTCACCGTGGATTTACCTCCTACGACAAGCACCTATATCGCAACCTACCCCATTGGCACATACCCATTGAGTTGCGTCGCCGCCTGCCCCATATATCTATCATGTGCGACCCGAGTCATATAGGTGGTAGCCGTGCGCTCATCGCTCCCCTATCGCAACAAGCTATGGATTTGGGATACGATGGACTTATCATTGAGTCGCACTGCAATCCGGCAGTAGCTATGAGCGACGCACAGCAGCAAGTTACCCCCGACGAGCTTGCGAATATACTATCTGATATTGTTGTTCGTGAGGTTTCGCAGATTACCGAGACCTTGTCGCAGCTACGACAACGCATTGACAATCTTGATAATGACCTTATATCGCTACTTGCCGAGCGCATGCGCGTGTCGCGCGAGATAGGTCACTATAAGAAAGAGAATAATATGCCCATTTTCCAAGCCCATCGCTACGACGAAATCCTCACCAAGCGCATGGCACAAGCTACGCAATTGGGCATGAGTGCCGATTTTATGAAAACCATACTCGAAGCCATTCACGAAGAATCGGTGCAACAACAAGTGCGACTCTTCAACGACAAATAGATAATCAATAAGAATACACCCCCGCCCCGCAAGCGAATGTATTTTATAGACATAAGAACATAAGTTACAGAAGCCCCGCCTGGTGTTTTGTCAATTGGACAGAAGAACATAAGCTACATATTTTTCTATCACTAAAGCTTTTGTTTCTTTTGTTCTTGTGTCTTAATAACTACAGATGAGCAAAAATGCCCTTCGGGCGAAGGTAGGATATATATTCCCGTCTTACAGACGGAGCCGTTCTATAGCTTGCTTTCCCCGTACTTCGTGCCTATCGGCACTCGTACGGGGTTATCCATATTCGGGGTATATATACCCCTCATCATGTCTTTCAGACAATCAAGAAAAGATATCATGACGCAGCTTGCCATTATAGGTGTCTGTAAGACTTGTTTGTGGCTGAAAGCCCACAAATAGGTTAACCCCGAACGAGGAGCAACGCGACGAAGTTCGGGGAGAGAGCATATCATCTATCACAATCGTCTGCAAGACGGGAAACATACACCAGAACGAGGAATACGTGGCCGTACCGCAGGTACGCCCCTGCGTGCGCATATATATATGCGAGGTTTTTTTCAACCCCCTCGTCACAAAGTGACACTCCCCCTATCAGTGCTACGCACTGCAGAGGGAGAAATCGCCCGCTAAGCGGGCGAAGGAAATTTAATGAGACAGAAGAACATAAGTTATAGAAGCCCCGCCTGGTGTTTTGTCAATTGGACAGAAGAACATAAGCTACATATTTTTCTATCACTAAAGCTTTTGTTTCTTTTGTTCTTGTGTCTTAAAAACTACAGAGGAGCAAAACCGCCCGCATGCGGGCGAAGGTAGGGACGTACCAACGGTACGTCCGCGATGTTCTCGCGTATAATACGCGCATATTACATTGTATACGTCACCCGGACGCACCGGCGGTGCGTCCCTACGTGCGTGCATGAATATATGAGGAAACAAAAAAAGCTGTTCCTGAGGCTTTTGGAACAGCTTTTTATCTATAAGGTTGTAATAAATCAATCGAACATGACGCGGGGGTTCATTTGTGAGGGGGTGCGCCATTCGATGCCGTATTTCTCGGCAAGGATTTCTTTCTTGGTGCTCCATATCTCGAAGCACATGCCCATGGCATACTCTTGGTTGCCCATGCGACGGTTTACCTCCTCCTCTACTGCGTCGATGGCGTTTTCATAGGCTTCGGTATATTCTACGGGATCTACCTTGAGGTGGCCGGTGTAGGGGTTGTTCTCTATCTCGCGTACCATCTCTGTGCCAAGTAGCTCGGCGAACTCCTCCTTCAAGGGTGCATACCAAGTATCGCACTCGGTGAGTGTGGCGAGCGATATAATCTTCTCGGCGGCCTCTTTGAGAGTATCTTCGTTGGGCTCTTGACGACCCTTCTCGAAGCTATATTGCAAGCTGTAGAGCTTCATGTTCATGCGCGGATGGCCGTATAGTGCGCTGCACATACGGTCGATAGCTGCCACAATCATGTCGATGGTTTCGTCGTCATCGACTATAGCTCCTGTGAGCATGTCGATGGTGTGTTGTGCCAAAGGTGCTACGAGCCATGTGCGGTTGTTGCGTATGTAGGCCTCGGCAAGCATGCTGTTGCACATGAGTAGGTCGCTTGTGTGGCAACCCTCGTAGTTGTCGTTGAGAAGTAGTTGGCGCACTGTTTCGTAGGCCGGAACGCTTGCTTTGAATGCTTGGTCGCTATATTCGGGCAGGCTTTGTTGCAACTCAACAATTTGTGCTACTCGCTCTATTACACTCAAGTTGTTGTCTTGTGCTATATTGGCAATTTTTTCGATTATTTCCATAATGATGTCTTTTTAGTTGTTTTACATAGATACCATCGCACCGCGCACGTTGTCGAAGTTGTGCTTTGCAAGGTCATCGGGATTGATGAGGAAGTACATTACGCCCTCGTCCATAAACTGAAGGATGAAGTCGTCGGCCTCGTCGGAGTCTACTTGGAGGAGAACTTTCCAGCCCTCGCATGGTTCATCCCAATCTTCCCATGGCATAAAATCGGGCTTGCCGAAGAGCTTGTTGTGGCAGTCGGATGCTTCGTCGGCGCAGTATTCAAATGTGAGTTCGCGCGCGGGAGTACACACAGGTTCGTCGTTGTCGTCGACCAATATGCGTTGTTGTAGCATCTCGTATTGTTCGGGTGCTATATATATCACTTTTGTTTCTTCGGCATCCCATATACCTTCGCCTGGCACTTCGGGGTCGTCGTAACCCAAGAAACCGTCGATGTGTGCAAAGAAAAGGAGTAATCCTTCTTTGGGCAGCGGGGTGTCATACTCACGCAGGTCGGCGCAGTTTATTTGGCATACAAATTGCATTTCCCACTCTTCGCCTTCGCTGTCAATGTATTTGGGATATTCCATATCGGCAGGAAGGTCGGGAGAGCCCCACCACTTACTCATACCAAAGCGGTCGTCGGGGGCTATTATGTTGTTTTTGATTTTGATGTGCATAATACTATTTATTATATGTGTCTATTGTGGCGTGTTTATCTCTCAAAAACGAGCTCGCGGTCAAATCCCGAGCGGAACTGTGGATGTGCAACACACAGTTCGTCTATCTCGATAGGTGTGCCCGCTACGATGCACAAGAGGTCGTCTTGGTGCTTTTGTAGTATTGTGGTGAGCTCAATGGCGGTAGCCCCGGCCATCTCGTTTTTGTTATCGTTGAGCAGGTGTATGTCGTCGATAAAGAGTACGCCACCCAAAGCACTCTCTACGGCGTTGCGCACTTTCGATTGGCACTTCTCTACAGTGTTGCCAATCAGCGCCTTAGACCACACGGCAATCATCTTGTGGTCGGGCATTACGCCCAGGGCATGCAGTATATCGGCCAGAAGGCGAGCAACAGTGGTACGACCTGTGCAAGGGTTGCCTACGAAGAGGTATTTGCGCGGAAAACGAGACGGATAGCCCAGCATCTGTGCACGTACACAGTCCATTTTGACAAAGCTGACTATAGAGTGAATCTCTTTTTTAACACTTGTGAGGCCCTCCATGCTGTCGAGCATAGCCAAGCAACGGTTTACCTCCTCGTTGTCGCACGAAGGAGTAAAGTCGATGTCTACAAGTCGGCATTCGGTGCCACACTGACTGCAAAAGCGGTCATTGGCACTGAGTGTGTTGCCACATTTGGCGCATTTGAGTGTTTTCATGGTGTGTGTCGGTTTGATGTTAAGCATAGGGCTCGGCAGGATCTACCGAATAATAATCTTGCAACCAATATAGAGCGTCTTTATGACCCTTATCGGCAGCCTCATTCATCCATTCGGCTATGAGTTCGAGCGCCTCCCAATTGGCTTCTTGTATATACTCGGCGAGTTGAAAAGCTGCCTCTCCATCGGGATCTTCGCCTGTAGCTGCTTCGTACATTTCGTCGGGCACATCCACCTCATAGGTGGTTGTTTCGTCGTATTCGTAAATCAATTTCATGGTATAATATGCTAAAGGTTAGTTAATTTCGTTTGATAGTTGTGCGTAATATTTGCCCATGTCTTCATTGCCTACTTGTGTGTATAGTTGGCTCATGAAGCTATATTGCTGCTTCAATAGTGCTGTAGCACCGGGGCTTTGAGGTGCTATAGAGCGTAGTATTTCCATAGCTTGGATGTAGCGGTCTATGGCATTGTTGATCATGCGGGTAGAGAGGTAAAAGTCGGCATACTCTATGACGATTTGAGCCAAGAGCATGCTTGTATCGGTGTCGTTGCCATAGTTGTCGGCGAGCAGTTCGTTGAACGCTGTCACGGCCTCGGCATAGGTGTCTTCGGCCAAAATATTGCGTCCAAAAGCTGCATACATATTGGCAGTGAAGTATAGAGCTAAGGCTAAATCCTTATTGCCTATCTCGGGATTTTGTTCGGCTCGCTCGCGTTCGAGGGTTAAGTGCTCCTCGATACACTCCATGGCGCGATGCACATTGACAGCCTTGCGGTGTAACTGAGCAGCGTAGAATAGCGAGTGCGAGAGCTTGGGTAGGAATACTGCCCTATTCTCTTCGGCTTGTCGGCGACGAACTTCTACAATCTCGTCTTGAATCTCTATCTCTTTATTGGCATTCTTATCGCTGAGTGCGCATAGGTTGGCGTATGTTGAAAGGAAGTCGATATATTGGTCTTTATCGGCCTCGGTTGCGAGTAGCTTGTGCAAGTTGTCGCATAGTGATATGGCACGGTCATATTCGACCTCTGCCGTAGCGTTGTCGATAGCTGTGAGTTGCTCGCGGTTGTCGAGCCATTGTTGCAGTGCGCTATTTGTATTAATATCCATTATTACAGTTTTATGATTTTGTAAAGTTACGATTAATTTTCTGATAACCTCCATTTCGACATGAAATTTTTTGTTTACCGCATTTTTTATATTATAATTTTCGATTTTCAACGATATAACCTAAATTTGTATCTTAAACCAAATTTCTATAACCATGGAGAAATCGAATATATATACAGGTGAGGATTTCACAATAAACTGCCGAGTATTGGTATTAAATTACGAACACCGCACGATGGATATGTCGGTAGCCAACTCATCGGAGAGAAGAAGAATAATAATAATTCCTGATGATGCTAAATTCCCTATTGAATCGGAGGATTGGTGCGCCTGTGGTCCTACTACTATTGCCGGTATAAAAGAAGACGGCAGTATCGTGTTGAAGTGGCGTGGTATGGAGTATGTACTTGCCAAGGGCGCAATGTGCGATACCACAACAGTATATTTGGAAAACCCCTACCTCAGTCGTGAAGAGGTGTCGATGAGCTACGAATATTGCGAGATAGATGCCATGAATGGCGTTTTGGCCTATTATGATGATATACGTGAACAACAAGACGGCAATCCACGTGTAAGTACTTATATACAAGATGACAAAGATTTAGCCTTGCAACTCTTGTGGTATATTATTGAGAAGGGTTATAAAGGTTTCTATCCTACATACGCACTATTGAAGTCGTGCAATAATTGGGCGTCGCAGACAATTACCGATGTCGATACCTTTACCGCTATTATGCGCGAGGGTATCAAGGCGGGTTGCTTCGCTCCGGAGTATACCAATGCGGTGGACAACTTGGCTGAACTGTTGCAATTCAATAAGACCGAAGATGTGTTTGGTTACTTGCCCGAGTTGCAGGGTATCATGCAGCAATTGGGCGAAGCCGGAAACGAAATGGCGGCATATATAGCCAATGGTGATATAACCTGTTACGAAAAACAACCTCGCCAAGACCCCGAATTGCGTCACAAGACCCTTTCCCTCTGCTATTGGGATGAGCATGAGGCCGACCATGGCTATTGGCTATTTGTCGATGACGAAATACGCCCCGGCGCTACTGCCGATATGGGCGAAATGGGTATCTTTAAGATTGAAGATGTAAAAGGCAATGTTATAGAATACACTTGGGATGGCAAGAAGTATACGCTTGAGAGTGAATATGAGCGCGAAACTGCCGCCGATGATGTACACGAATTGGAGCTGAAGTATCGCGAGCAAAACTTGTGGACTTTGCTTAAAAACAAGATATTCCATGTAGGACTCGGACAAATATCGAGCAATCCTAACAACAAACATGATATAGAGGAGACCAAAGCAGCAGTCATCAAACTCACCGAGCGACTTATTGCCGGTGGCGATAAAGACCTCACAGCCCTACTCGAAGCACTCAAAACCAATGAGGATTGGACTTGCTTTGACTACGGAGGCGAATTGCGTTATCTGTTGGAGTAGGATTTAGCGTATATTATATGATATAGTATAGGCGGATGATAAAGAAAGTCATCCGCCTATATTCGTATCATATGATAATGTGTGATTAGAATTTCACTGCTATACGCACATTGAGTTGTCGGCGGGTGAGGTAGTTGGGCACGGCATACTGTACGTTGTTTACATCGGTTACCCAGGTGTATGAGTTGACGTTGGCAAAGTCGAAGAGGTTGAACACATCGACACCGATGGTTGCGCTCTTGATGTTGCGCCAGAAACCGTATTTGGACCATTGCTCCTCGCCGCCAATGAGGATGTAGGTGAGACCCATATCGACACGCTTGTAGGCCGGTGCACGGTAGTAGCCCTCTGCCCTGCCCTTCATGGGCGAACCGAAGGTGAGACCGTCGGAAATGATACCCTTGAGGCTAATCTTGAACATGGGCAACTTGGGTACATAATCTTGGAAGAAGATGCCCACACTGTAGCGTTGGTCGGTAGGTCGTGGCACCCACACACCATTTATCTTTTCCTCGGTCTTCATGAGCGAGAAGCTGAGCCATGAGTCGGTGCCGGGAACAAACTCGCCATAGAGTTTGAGGTCGACACCCGTAGCATAACCTTCCGACTCGTTCTTGGCACTATACCACAGCTTTACGTTGTTGGCCTCGTAGGGAATGAGGTCGTTGAGCTTCTTGTAATAGGCCTCAAGAGAGAACTTAAAGGGACGATCGAATGCGCGGAAGGTGTAGTCGCCACCGGCTACCACTTGTATAGATTGTTGCGACTTGATGCGGTCGTTGAGGTATACAACAAAGTTGTTGTCGCCACGGCTCACCGTGTCGCGAAACTCCTTGTAGAAGGGAGCTTGGTAGTATATACCACCGGCCAGGCGGAAGGTGAAGTTGCTGTTTTTCTCGGGAATGAATGTAACCGAAGCGCGGGGGCTGACAATGCACTCGTTATTAAAGTCCCAATATGACAAGCGAACACCGGCGTTGAAGTTGAACAAACCTATCTCTGTGCGCCATCGGTATGTGTCTTGCAGGTAGGCCGATATGCGATTGGTAGAGAGTCGGTTTTCCGACACGATATTGTATATCATGTGGATGTTGTCGCCCTCATAGGGCAATGTGTAGCCCACCGAGTCGCGCATTTCCCATTCGCGTAGGTAGTCGTATATATCCTCACGGTTGTATGTAGCACCCCAACGTATGTCGTTGCCGGCAATGCGATGCGCACCTTTGAGCGATACCGATACAACCGATGCTTTGAGACGATTGCGGGCGTGTTCGTGGTATGTTCCTACACCCAAATCACCGTTGGTCGGAGCATTTTCCGAGGCTGTACCCGAGTCGGCAAGTTCGTCGAGCCAATATTGTCCCGATATATCGTAAGATACAAATTCGTTGGAGTTGAATGCCGATAATTGTAGTGAGATTTCGTTCTCTTTGTTGGGTCGATAGTTGGCCGAAACCGATCCGAAATAGGTCTCAAACACGTCGCGCTCCATACCATCGAAGTAGACGGTAAAACTCTTGGTGTCATAGGCTGTACCAAAAGATGTGCTACGCTCGAAGGGGGTAAATTGGTAGTTGTTGATAGAGACGTTTCCCAATAGTGCCACCTCAAATTTCTCACTTGGACTATAGGTCATATAGGTTTGGTAGTCGAAGTATGAAGGGTTGTACTCGCCCTTTACATCGAGCGAGCTGAGCAATGTAGAGTTGGTGTGATAGCGCACACCGTGTAGTTGGGTAAACTTGCCCGTGCTGTGTCCTACCGAAGCTGTTGCGCCCAGAAAACTACCCGATAGCGAGACTTCAAGTGCCTCGGGTCGCTTGTATTGAATATCAAGCACCGACGACATCTTGTCGCCATATTCGGCCGAGAATCCTCCCGACGAAAACGAGATAGACGATACCAAGTCGGGGTTGATGACACTCATGCCCTCTTGTTGGCCGGAGCGTACGAGTAGCGGTCGGTATATCTCTATGCCATTGATATACACAATATTCTCATCGAAATTGCCACCGCGCACCGAGTATTGCGAGCTGAGCTCATTGCTGGAGTTTACGCCGGCAAATGTTGCCAACATTCCCTCTATACCGCCCGATGTATTGGGCATGAGTTGCATATCCGATGCTTTGATTTTTTGCATCGTTCCTTGTTGCTTTTGAAACTCGGTAACAACTACCTCGTTGAGATTGATGCTCGTTTTTTGTAGTTGTACGTTGAGTTTTATTTCGCCTTTGGGATTTTTGAGAAGGTGTTCTTCATTTTTATATCCCAAGCAAGAAAACACAACCACAACCGAGTCGGCCGAGTTGATTTTTAACTCATAGCGACCTTCGAGATTGGTTGTTGTACCGGTTGTTGTACCGGCAATGCGCACCAGTGCCAACTCAATGGGTTGGTTGTCGGCGTCGATAACACTACCCTTCAGTCGTACAACATCTTGCGACATGAGAGGTAATGCTGTTAGGAGTAACAAGAAAAATAATATAATGCGGTGTTGAATAGTCATATCAATAGTATAAATTGCGCACTGTGTGAGTGCATGATATAACATAAACGGTAAAAAATGATTTTGCGTATATTTATAGGTGAAAAAATATGACCGAAAGGCAAAATAGTTGTATATTTGCATATATCTAATAATTGACAAAATGCAAAACTTTCATGAATTGTTGCTGGCACGACGCAGCATACGCAAATATACCGATGAGCCTATTTCGGCCGAAGATGTAAAAACTATTCTCGAAGCCGGATTGATGGCGCCATCGTCAAAGAGAAAAATGCCCTGGCACTTTATTGTAGTTGAAGATAAGGCCATGTTGGCTCAATTGTCGCAATGTCGCGATGCAGGAGCCGGCCCTATTGCCAATGCGGCTCTTGCCATTATCGTTACGGTAGATATGAGTGTGAGCGAGGCCTGGGTAGAAGATGGCTCAATAGCAGCAGTGCTCATGCAATTGCAAGCACATGACTTGGGCCTGGGTAGTTGCTGGATTCAGATGCGTAACCGCTCGTTGGGCGAAGAGGCTACCGAAGACATTGTGCGCGAAATGCTCGAAATACCTGAGAACATGGCTATCCTTTGTGCTGTGACCGTGGGTCACAAAGACGAAGAACGCAAGCCCTTCGATGAGGAAAAGATGATGTGGGAGAAAGTACACATCGCCAAGTGGTAATAGATGGTATGACACATCGAGAGGATAAGATTGTTTTTATAGGCGCCGGCAATATGGCCACCAGGCTTGCCTTAGCTATGCGCGAGGCCGGATGTAATGTGTGCCAAATATATAGTCGCACTATCGACTCGGCTCGACAATTGGCTATGCGTCTTGGAGAACACGCCTCGTATACCAATTCGGTTGCCGATATTACTGCCGATGCCGACCTCTATATCTTCTCGTTGAGCGATAGTGCCCTACCCGATGTTATTGCGCAAATGAAGCCCAACAATGCCTTGTGGGTGCACACGGCAGGTAGCATGCCCATGGATGTATTTGCCAATAAATGCGAGCGCTATGGCGTGCTATATCCTATGCAGACAGTCAACAAGGAGCGCGACATAGAGTGGAATGAAGTGCCTATTTTTGTCGAAGCGTCTAATGAACAAGATACTCAATACATCACATCCCTTGCACAACGCCTATCGAAGCGAGTAAAATGCAGTACCTCGCAACAGCGCCAAGCGTTGCATCTGGCGGCTGTGTTTGCTTGTAATTTTTCCAATCACATGTATGCCATTGCCGAGAGTTTGTTGCAACAACAGGGTCTGGACTTTGATGTAATGAAGTTTTTGATACGCGAGACAGAGCGTAAAGCCGAGACAATTTCACCGAAACAAGGGCAAACAGGCCCCGCTGTGCGCAATGACGTAAATGTGATGAATAAGCACCTTGCATTGCTGGGCGATACGCCCGAGGGTGAGTTGTATAGACTCATCAGTGAGAGTATACAAAGATATAAGAAAGAGCAATAAGTAAGATATGAGCAAGACAAACTATGACCTTACGCAGATAAAGGCCTTTGTATTTGATGTAGATGGTGTGTTGTCGCCCTCGACAGTGCCTGTCTATAGCAATGGCGAGCCTTGTAGAATGATGAATGTAAAGGATGGTTATGCCATACAATTGGCGGTGAAGTTGGGCTACAAAATAGCAATTATCACGGGTGCAAAGTCCGATTTGATAAAGATGCGCTACAACTCCTTGGGTATCACCGATGTCTTTACAGGCATAGAGAATAAAATAACAACCTACATCGAGTGGGTAGAAAAGAATGGTTTCAATCACGAAGAAGTGGCATATATTGGCGATGATATACCAGACTATGAGGTCATGAAGTTGGCAGGATTTGCCTGCTGCCCTACCGATGCCGCCAATGATATACAGCTTATAGCTCGATATATATCGCCTTATAAAGGCGGTGAAGGCTGTGTGCGTGATGTGATAGAGCAAACACTCAAGGCGCAAGATGCCTGGATGAATGGCGAACATGCTTATAAATGGTAATATACAGATATTATGTTGGATAATATATCGAAATATAAAATACTCTTGGCAAGTAACTCTCCGCGACGCAGGGAGTTGTTGGGCGGTCTTGGCTTGTCGTATGAGGTAGTGTCGCAGCCCGAGATTGATGAGTCGTATCCGGCCACCCTACAAGGCAGTGAGATTCCCTCATATATAGCACAAAAGAAGGCCGAGGCCTATCGAAACCTTATGGTGGACGATACATTGCTCATTACGGCCGATACTATAGTGTGGCTCGATGGTAAAGTCTATGGCAAGCCTACCGATGAGGCACATGCACGACAAATGTTGCGTGAGCTATCGGGACGCTCGCACACGGTGATTACCGGTTTAGCCATTACGACACTCGAAAAGCAGACCGTTTTTGCGGTAGAGTCGAAAGTAACCTTTGCTACACTTACCGACGATGAGATAGACTACTATGTAACAAAATACAAACCTCTCGACAAAGCCGGTGCCTATGGTATACAAGAGTGGATAGGATACATAGGTGTTACAGGGCTTGAAGGTAGCTACTTCAATGTAATGGGATTGCCTATACAGCGTCTGTATAACGAACTTAAAAACATATAAATGAATATATTATGAAGATAAACAAATATTTACTTATTATTTTAACCCTCAGCTTTATTTGTATGAGTTGTGAAATGAAAAAAAATACTGCAAGCAAGCAGTTGACAAACGTGAATGTCAAGATAGAGACAACAATGGGTACTGTGGTGGTGAAATTGTATGACGAAACACCTGCACACCGCGACAACTTCGTAAAATTGGTAAATGAAGGCTACTATGATGGCACACTCTTCCACCGTGTTATCAAGGAGTTTATGATACAAGGTGGCGATGGCGACTCTCGCACAGCAAAGCCCGGACAAATGTTGGGAACCGGCGACCCCGGTTACAAAATTCCTGCCGAGTTTGTTTACCCCAAGTACTTCCACAAAAAAGGTGCATTGGCTGCTGCTCGTCAAGGCGATGATACCAACCCCGAGAAGGCTTCGTCGGGCTCACAATTCTATATTGTAACCGGTGCGGTTTTCCCCGAAGGTCGTCTCAAAGAGCTCACTCGTCAAATGCAAATGCAACGCGAGCACAACATCTTCAACTCATTGGCAATGGCGCGTCGCGAGGAAATCATGAACTTGCGTCGCAATCGCGATCAAGCCGGATTGATGGCCCTTCAAGAGCAACTCATTGCCGAAGCTAAGCAACAAGCTGCAGCTCAAGCTCCCATAACCTTTACACCCGAGCAAATTGAGGCTTACACTACAGTGGGTGGTGCACCTCACCTTGATGGCGAGTATACCGTATTTGGCGAAGTTGTTGAGGGCATGGAGGTCGTAGATAAAATTGAAAAGGTTAAGACCGGTGCTGCCGATCGTCCTGTAGAGGATGTGAAAGTTATATCGATGAAGATTGTCGAGAAATGATAAATGTAGAAAGATATACTCTATCAAATGGTCTGCGAGTATTGCATCATTACGATGCAAATACTCGCATGACTGCTTTAAATGTGCTGTATGATGTGGGTTCAAAGGATGACCTGCCCCATCGTACAGGATTTGCGCACCTCTTCGAGCACCTTATGTTTGGCGGCTCGGAAAATATTCCGGACTTCGATACACCTCTGCAATTGACCGGTGGCGAAAACAATGCTTGGACAAGTAGTGACATAACCAATTACTACACCATTGCGCCTACGCACAACATAGAAACGGCCTTCTGGTTGGAGTCGGATCGTATGTTGCGACTTGCCTTTACCGAGCAGAGTCTTGAGGTGCAACGACATGTTGTTATTGAAGAGTTTAAGCAACGCAATCTCAATCAACCCTATGGCGACATATTCCAACTGATACGCCCCGTAGCATTTACAGCACACCCCTATCGCTGGCCGGTTATAGGTCGTGACATTGAAGATATAGAGCAGGCCACACTCGATGAGGTGAAAGAGTTCTTTTATGCCCACTATGCACCCAATAATGCCATCTTGTGTGTGTCGGGTAGCATATCGTTTGAAGAGACTGTGCGCCTGTGTGAGAAATGGTTTGCCCCTATCCCTCGTCGTGAGATAGCGCCTCGCAATCTGCCCATAGAACCTCATCAGAGTGAGCCTCGCCGACTCACTGTTGAGCGTGATGTGCCCTTAGATGCTATTGTCAAGGTGTATCACATGTGTGCGCGCAATGGTGCTCAGTATCATGCCTGCGACTTGTTGTCCGATGTATTGGGTACAGGTGCTTCGTCGCGATTGTATAGTGAGTTGGTACAAGATAAGCAACTCTTCAATAGTATCGATGCCTCGATAAGTGGCGAGATTGAGTGTGGTCTCCTTATCATCAACGGTAAACTGAACAAAGGTGTGAGTGTAGAGGCCGGCGAAGCTGCTATTATTGAGGTGATAGAGAAACTACAGGAGGGTGGCGTGTCGGAGCGTGAAATGAACAAAGTAATCAATCGCTTTGAGGCCGAGCACTTGGTCTCTAATCTCAATTATACCGACAAAGCTGCCAATCTTGCCTATCACGAACTGATAGGTCGTGCCGAGGATATCAATACCGAGGTAGACAAGTACAAAGTGCTTACCCCCGAAGATATACGACAAGCGGCATGCGACGTACTGCAAGAAAACAATTGCTCGACACTTTACTATCTTGCCAAACAGAAATAGAGCGAAACTCTCACAAAGTTGTTTGCGTTGAGTGTGCTGTGTGCAAAATTAGTGCACATTTGTTATGAATTGACAAAATAATTTTATTACTTTGTAGGGCTTTAAAGCCCAATTATACATTTTTAAATTGAATAGTAATGGAAAACACCCATTTAGACCCTGCTGCACAAAGCGGCACTGCTTGCCCCCAAGAACAGGAGCAAACTATCGTTGTTGAAACAACAGTTACAGAAACACCCCAATTGAGTAGAGCTGAGATCGTTGAGCGCGTGCGCGAGATAGTAGATGCCCCTATCAATGAGGTGAAAGATGAGGTAGAAGCCCTCAAACAAAATTATTACAAGGTGAAACGTGCCGAAGTAGAGGCTGCCTATAAAGCTCACATTGAGAGCGGGTTGCCCGAAGCCGAGTTTATACCTCAGCACGATGAACTTGAAGAGCCGTTGAAGGAACTTCTTGCTACATTCAAAGAGCGTAAAGCAAAATACTTGCAAGAACTTGAAAAAGAACGCGAAGAAAACCTTGCACGTAAAAATGCCTTGCTTGATGAGTTGAAATCAATCATTGAGACTCCCGATGAAGTGGGTAAGCAATATCAACGTGTACAACAAATACAGCAAGAGTTTAAGGCTATAACAGATGTGCCTGCTCAAGCAGTTACCGACTTGTGGAAATCATATCAAAACTATACCGAGCAATTCTATGACTTGCTCAAGATAAACAAAGAATTACGTGACTACGACTTCAAGAAAAACTTGGAGCAAAAAGAGGCTTTGTGCAAGAATGCCGAGCAGCTTGCCGAGATTGAAGATGTAGTATCGGCATTCAAACAATTGCAAGCTCTTCATAATGAGTGGCGCGAAATAGGTCCTGTTGCCAAGGAGTTGCGCGACGAGTTGTGGAACCGCTTTAAAGATGCGTCTACTGTTATCAACAAGCGCCATCAAGCCTACTTTGAGAGCCGTAAAGAGACCGAAACTCAAAATGAAACTGCCAAGGTTGCTTTGTGTGAAGAGATAGAGCAAATCGTTGCCTCGCTTGCCGAGGTGGATAGCTACAATGCTTGGGAAGAAAAGACACAAGCTATATTGGCTATGCAAGAGCGCTGGAAAAGCGTAGGTTTTGCTTCTCGTAAAAATAACACAGTACTGTTTGAACGCTTTCGTCAAAGTTGCGATGCTTTCTTTGCAGCGAAAGCCGAGTACTTCAAAAAAGCCAAAGAGAGATTGAATGCCAACTTGGAAAA
>JAFZFQ010000048.1 GCA_017555825.1 Bacteroidaceae bacterium
ACTTTACCAGCATACTTCCTTTTTAGAGAGTGTAATGCAAGCAGGTTATTACCTTTTATGATGAGATTGTCATCTATAGATATACTATCAACTTCGTGTTTACCATTTAAATCATAACGTTTGAAGTTTGTCAGCACCTTTGGTTCCGTCAAGCGGTTGATTTCGTCTGGAGCTAGAATCTCATTCCAAAACACCTCATTGCGTTTTGTATCCTCTTTTGTCTGTCCACCTTCGAGTACGCAATCTTTGTATGGCCACGAAAGAACAACCTCGCGACTCTCTGAAAGAAAATCGCCATCTTCGTTGGTTAAGCCAACTTTGTTTTTGAACGAAGTATAGCTATCGGGCAAGAATCGTTTGTTCATCACAAACTTTTGAAACTTAACCTTATCAAATACCAAAACACCGTCAACCTCTGTAAAGAAATTGCGTTTCAATCCATCATGTGAAAGTAACTTTGCAATTAACTCAGGACGTAGTGCAAGAGCTGCTTCTACTATAGAATTTTTCAAAAGAACTCCATCTTCTGTGCAATAAGCACTTTCCATGCGAAGAAGTAGCTCCAATTCGGTAAACAAATTCTGTCTTGTATAACCCAAAGATGCGTGTGAGATGCGTGCCATAAGATTTAAGTTTAATAATCTTACTCCTATCCACTTGCAAAAAGAAAAGGCGTTGAACTGTTCTTTTGCATATACTCATCTCGTGGCTCGGCAAAGCCCAATGTAATATATAAGCACGAACAGTTCACGCCCTATAATGGACGTGAACTCTCTCGCTACTTATTCCTTTTACATTTATGAAATTTTGCCGATTTCGAGATGACGGAATAAAAGCAAAAAGCTCCTTATAATATGTCTATTTTTTTAAAATATAATATTTTTCAGTCTATATTAGTCACTCCTTATTTTATGATACAAAACTAATAAATTCTTCTCTTACACAACATATGAAACACTCTAAAATCACCCCATAGACCTTTATGTGTCTATTTATAACTACTAAAGTCTATTAGGGTAACTATAAAGTCATTTCTTATTATTTCGATACTCAAGTCTTTTTCGGGTCATTTTTTCACTAAATCCACCATCCTGTTCAAACTTAGTTGCCAAACTCTGTAATTGCTTATACAGCAAATAGTCGGCTTGTTTAATGAGTACAATTACCATATTAGCTATGGTTTCGGGTGGTCGCGATTCAATAAGTCGCATAAAATATTCTGCATCATTATGCTCTCTTCCCAACCGACGCATTGCCTCAACCTCTCGGGATGCTTCTTCCCATACCCTATGGTTTCGAGTGTGCAAATAATCTTCATAATCTAAAAGCAACTCACGAAGACTTGCCTTAGCAACATTCACAAGATGTATTTCTGTCTTACTTGATGTCACAGAAGCGGCACAACCTTCAACTATATTCTGCTTTCCACTTCGAGCTGCTTGAATCATTTGATCTATTGTTCTATCTCCTTTTTGTAAGTATTTATGACAAAAGTAGTAAGTTATACGATAAATCACATCACTCTTTTGGTAAGTCAAAAGATTTTTATACCCCCAATTATTGGGCACTAAGGACTTCGTCATATTCTACTTTAATAGGCTTTAATAGACCTTAATAGTCTCAACATAAACTATTTTAGAATTCGCTTGTAAAGTGGAATCGTATCTTGGGGAAGTCGGTTTGTGCCATTTGTAGCACATATCCGCTATCGGCCATAAAGACATCGCGACCTTCCTTGTCTACGCACATATATTGCGACTTGCGACGCTTGAAGTTGTCGAGTGCCTCGGGATCGTCACTCTCTATCCAACAAGCCTTGTACATACTCAACGGCTCCCAACGACATTGTGCACCATACTCATGCAAGAGGCGATACTCAATTACCTCAAACTGCAACTGACCCACAGTACCGATAATCTTGCGACCATTGAACTGGTTGGTAAAGAGCTGTGCCACACCCTCGTCCATGAGCTGGTCTATACCCTTTTGCAACTGCTTGGCCTTCATGGGGTCGTTGTTCTCGATATACTTAAACATCTCGGGCGAGAACGAGGGTAAACCCTTGAAGTGCAGCTCTTCGCCCTCGGTGAGTGTATCGCCAATCTTGAAGCTACCTGTATCCGGCAGACCGATAATATCGCCGGGGAAAGCATCGTCTACCACCGACTTCTTTTGTGCCATGAAGGCGGTAGGACTGCTGAAGCGCATCATCTTGCCACTGCGCACATGCTTGTAGTTGGCATTACGCTCAAACTTACCCGAGCATATCTTCACAAAGGCAATACAACTGCGGTGGTTGGGGTCCATATTGGCGTGTATCTTGAACACAAAACCGGTGAATTTCTCCTCTTCGGGCTTCACCTCACGCTCCAAGGCTTGTATCGACTTGGGTGTAGGTGCTATCTTCACAAAACAGTCGAGCAACTCTTTGACACCAAACATATTTAGTGCCGAGCCAAAGAATACGGGTGCCAACTGACCCGACAAGTAGTCCTCAACCTCAAACTCGGGGTATACACCATCGAGCAACTCCAAGTCGGTGCGCAACTTATCGGCCTCACGAGTGCCTATATAGCCGTCGAGTTCGCCGCTGTTTACATCGCTCAGCTCTATACGCTCGGTCACGACCTGTTTGTTGGGGGTAAAGAGGTTGAGATTTTTCTCATACATATTATATACACCCTTGAAGGTCTCGCCTATACCTATAGGCCACGAAAGCGGGCGAACCGATATTTTCAACTCACTCTCCAGCTCGTCGAGAATATCGAAGGCATCGCGACCCTCACGGTCGAGCTTATTGACAAATACAATAACCGGAGTGTTGCGCATGCGACACACTTCCATGAGTTTGCGTGTCTGTTGCTCCACACCCTTTGCCACGTCTACCACAATAATTACGCTATCTACAGCAGTGAGGGTACGATAAGTATCTTCGGCAAAGTCTTGGTGACCGGGAGTATCGAGGATGTTTATCTTATAGTCGCCATAGTTAAATCCCATGACCGATGTAGCAACCGATATACCACGTTGCTTTTCTATCTCCATCCAGTCGCTGGTGGCGGTTTTCTTTATCTTGTTTGACTTTACGGCACCGGCAATGTGTATAGCACCACCAAAAAGCAACAACTTCTCGGTGAGGGTGGTTTTACCGGCATCGGGGTGACTGATAATGGCAAATGTGCGTCGTTTTGCAATTTCGTCGGTAAGTGTACTCATAATTTGTATGTGTCGTAAATAGATGTGTTATTACAATTCCAATTCGCCCGCTTTGTCAAGACGATATTTCTCGGCAAGTGTTGTGATAAAGGCAGTGATGTCTTTCAGCGCCTTCATGGTGTCGGCACTCACCTCGCGCTGTTGCAGGCGGAGCATCAATATGCCATAAAGCGCATTGAAGCAAGTCTCTACCTCGCCCACTTGTGCTCCTTGCGACTTGGCACGCAACTCTACGATATAGGGCAACGCCTTGTAGAAAGCCGCTGTATAGAAGGGCTCGCGAGGCGACTTGAGCAAGCGCAAGTGTAGGTCGGTGAGGTCTATGATGACGTTTTTGTTGAGTTGCAAGTGTCCGTGCTCGGCAACACCCTCACTACGCATCATATCGATAAGGCTCTCGTACCACTCATATAAGGCTGTACGTTGCTCATCACTTATGCCGGTATATGCATCGACAATCTCGGTGCGTATGCGGTCGAGGTCGAGCTTGTAGGCTCGTATAATATCCTCTATCTGCCACATGTAGAGCAGATATTCGGCTATATTCTCTTTTTTCTTGGCGCTTGCTGTAAACATAAAACTTTATCCTCAGAAAATTTGGATGCAAAGGTAATATAAATTTTCTTACCTTTGCGCACGGTTTGTCATATAAGAGACGATGAAAAACTTATATCTACAACTTTTTACGACATTTGTAAAAATCGGAGCCTTCACCTTCGGTGGCGGATGGGCTATGATACCCATTATAGAGCGCGAGGTGGTCGATAGACACAAATGGATAAGTCGTGAAGATTTTCTCGACCAACTTGCCATTACACAATCATTGCCGGGCATACTTGCCGTCAATGTAGCAGTGCTTGTTGGCAATAAGATGCGTGGTGTCAAGGGTAGCTTGGTTGCTGCATTGGGCACAATTCTGCCATCGTTTGTCATGATACTGCTCATAGCCATCTTTTTTACCCGCATATACAACAACCCCACAGTTGTGAGCATCTTCAAAGGCATACGCCCTGCTGTGGTGGCTCTGATAGTTGTACCGGTACTTAGCACGGCCAAGAGTGCCCACATCAATCGTTTCACCGTCATCATTCCGCTGGCTGTGGCACTTGCCATATACTCGGGCGGTGTATCACCCATCATCTGCATTGTGCTGGGTGCGCTGGGTGGCTATCTCTACTATTGCTTCACCAAGAAGAAAGGGGGCGCACAATGATGGTATACCTCTCACTCTTTCTCACATACCTCAAGATAGGCCTCTTTGGCTTTGGCGGAGGCTATGCCATGCTATCGCTCATACAGCACGAGACTGTCGATGTGGTACATTGGGGATGCACTACCCCCTGGCTCACACAAGCACAATTTACCGACATCGTTGCCATATCGCAAATGACTCCCGGCCCCATCGGTATCAACAGTGCCACCTACATAGGCTACACCGTCACAGGTAGCGTGTGGGGCTCTATTGTAGCTACATTGGCAGTATGCCTACCATCGTTCCTATTGGTGCTCATGGTGAGTCGATTTATACTGAAAAACAAAGAAAATCCCATAATAAAGAGTATATTCAAGGGCTTGCGACCTGTTGCTGTGGGTCTCATCGCCTCGGCGGCTCTCTTGCTCATGAACGAGCAGAACTTCCCCGACCTCACCTACAGCATTGCCATTGCCGTAGCGTCGTTTGTACTCACCTATTATGCCAAGTTACACCCCATTATTGTCATCATTCTTGCCGGCCTGGCAGGTTATCTAATATACTGATATGAAAAGTTACGAAGCACTTATCGAGGATTTATATAATCGTTTTCCCGCCTTTCAACAAGTAGGCTCGGGCGCATACAAACCCGGATTGGACAATGCCGAGGCATTGGACGCACACTTTGGACATCCACACCGCACGTTCCGCACTATACATGTGGGCGGAACAAATGGTAAGGGCTCTACCTCGCACACCCTGGCATCGATATTGCAAAAGAGCAATTATCGTGTAGGTCTCTATACCTCGCCCCACTTGGTCGACTTTCGCGAGCGTATACGCATCAATGGCGAGATGATTCCTCGCCAGGAGGTTGAGCGTTTCCTTTTGGAGCACAGCGACGAGGCTTTTGCCTTCCGCCCCTCATTCTTTGAGCTCACCACCTTCATGGCATTTAAATACTTTGCCGCACAGAAAGTCGATGTTGCCATTATCGAGGTGGGATTGGGAGGCCGATTGGATACAACCAATGTCATCACCCCCGACCTCAGCATTATCACCAATATAAGCCTCGACCACGTAGCACTGTTGGGTCACGACCACCCCACCATTGCACTCGAGAAGGCCGGTATCATCAAGCCCGGCATTCCGGCTGTGATAGGCGAAGCCGAGGGCGAAGTGCGCAATGTATTCCAACAACGCGCCAACGAGGTGGATGCTCCCATCTTCTTTGCACAAGAGAGCAATTGCATGACAAGCGCTACCCCCCTGCGTGGCGGATGGCAATATACAGGTACAATGGTAGGCGACCTTTGGGGCGAATTGGGCGGACTGTGCCAAGAAAAAAATGCAGCTACCATACTCACCGCCGTGGCACAACTGCGCAAGATAGGATATAATATACCCGACGAAGCTATACGCGAAGGATTTGCACACGTAACCTCGCTATCGGGCTTGCAAGGTCGCTGGCAGAAACTATCCGACAGCCCTCTCACCATTTGCGACACCGGTCACAACATTGGCGGTATGCAATACATCGCACAACAACTTGCCAACACACCCTGTCGCAACATGCGCATAGTGTTGGGTATGGTCAACGACAAAGACATTTCGGGCGTGCTATCTCTCTTGCCTCGCAATGCACACTACTACTTCACTCAAGCATCGGTTGCACGTGCGCTATCGGCACAAGAAGTTGCCAATATAGCAACACAATTTGGCCTGCAGGGCAAGTGCTACGACAATGTAGCAGCAGCCTATACTGCAGCAAAAGAAGAGGCTTGCGAAGACGATTTGATTTTTATCGGAGGTAGTACATTCGTAGTTGCCGACCTCCTCGGTCAACAAGCACAATAACAACAGATTATCGAGCATTTATCACGCGGTCGAGCTCATCAATCATACCTTGTAGCTCGCCGCGTATGGCTTCGAGGCGTTGTATAGCCTCTTGCTTGCTCACTTCGGTACCACGACGGCGACGCAACAAGCGCTTTACGCCATCGATGGTGTGACCCTCATCCTTGACCAAGCGATATACCAATCGTAGCTCTTCGATGTCGTTGGCCGAATATTTGCGCGTACCACCCTGGCTCTTGCGCGGGCTCACGGTAGGCAACTCTTTCTCCCAATAGCGCAACGTCGATGCCGGAATGCCCAGCATGCTCGACACTTCACTTATCGAGTAATACATTTTCTTGGCCGGTACATTATTTTCACTCATACGCAATCGCTTTGATTATTGGTTCGACACCTCTTGTATCATGCGGTCATACTCCTCGGGGGTGAGGTCGAGGAAGAAGTAATTGATGGGGTCTATATTCTGTCCGCGATAGATTATCTCATAGTGTAGGTGTGCACCGGTACTCTTTCCCGAACTGCCCACTTGTCCTATCTGTTGTCCGCGTGTCACACTTTGTCCTTTCTTCACATCAATCTTGTGCAAGTGGGCATAGAGTGTTATATATCCAAATCCATGATCGAGCTCTACGACACGGCCATAACCCTGCTTCCATCCCGTAAACCTCACAACAGCATTACCCGCGGCATACACAGGCACTCCCCTATTGGCACTGAGGTCCATACCATTATGGAATGTACGACGACCACTGATGGGGTCCATACGCCAGCCGAACATAGAGGCTATGCGCTTTACATCTTTTTCCCTTACCGGCTGTATAGCAGGCACATGTTTGAGATGCTCTTCTTGTTGATGAGCAAGGTCGACCAAGTCGTTGAACGAATGGTCTTGCACATAGAGATTACGCGAGAGCTTGTCTACCTGACGTGTCACAGTAGCCACCAATCGGCCATTCGACATATTCATCAACTCGGCATACCGAGCCGCATTGTCGATACCCGCATCGCGCACCTTACGACCTATGGGGTCGGCTTGCATTACAACACGATAGAGATTGTCGTCGCGTTGCTCTATATCTTCGAGCACAGTGAGAGCATCGTCTACCTTGCGCGACAAGATATTATACTTGGCTTGCAACAGCTCGTTTTCGAGACGCAGATACTCGTCGTGAGGCGAACCAAAGAAAAAGTAGACTACCGAGATAAGAATTGCACCCAAAAGAAAGCTACCAAACAGCACCCATAAAAAAAATGGCCAACCACGACGACTACCCTTCACCGGCTCGTAGCTATTGGTCTCACTATTAAATATATAATACTGTTTCTTGCTCATTGGTTGTTGCTTTTACCCGCAGTATTGCACATATAAAAATAAAAAAAACGCTATGCACGCAATACTTTTTTACCGGTATATAGGTGCAAAATTAATATTTTGGGTTATTTTTGCAAACTGTTTTCAAGAATATTAATTGTATCGCACGATAATTAGCGATTTTGACAGGTAAGAAAAGTAAGAAAATAAATAATAAATTGAACAAAAGATATGCTTACAGCAAAAGAAATCAGAGAATCCTTTAAGGAATTTTTCCGCTCAAAAGAGCACCAAATTGTTCCTTCGGCTCCTATGGTAATCAAAGACGACCCCACGTTGATGTTTACCAACGCCGGTATGAACCAATTCAAAGATATTATCTTGGGCAACGTGCCCATCAAGTACCCCCGTGTAGCCGACTCGCAAAAGTGTCTGCGCGTGAGTGGTAAGCACAACGACTTGGAAGAGGTAGGTCACGACACCTACCACCACACTATGTTCGAGATGTTGGGCAACTGGTCGTTTGGCGACTACTTCAAGAAAGAGGCTATCGACTGGGCTTGGGAGTATCTTATCGACGTCTTGAAACTCGACCCCAAACGCATCTATGCTACCGTTTTCGAAGGCTACGAGCCCGAGGGTCTTGAGCGCGATAACGAAGCTGCCGGCTACTGGGAGAAACACCTCCCCGCCGACCACATCATCAACGGCAATCGCAAAGACAACTTCTGGGAAATGGGTGATACAGGACCCTGTGGCCCCTGCTCTGAGATTCACATCGACTTGCGTAGCGACGAGGAGCGTGCTGCTATCGACGGTCGCGAGCTTGTAAACCAAAGCAACCCCCAAGTAATCGAGATATGGAACCTCGTGTTTATGCAATACAACCGCAAGGCCGACGGCTCATTGGAGGGTCTTCCCGCCAAGGTTATCGACACAGGTATGGGCTTTGAACGTCTTTGCATGGCTTTGCAAGGCAAGACATCAAACTACGACACCGACGTGTTCCAACCCATCATCAACGTTATTGGCCAAATGTGTGGCAAGAAATATGGCGACAATGCACAAGACGACGTTGCCATGCGTGTTATTGCCGACCACATCCGCACCATAGCATTCTCTATCACCGATGGTCAGCTCCCCTCTAACGCCAAGGCCGGTTATGTAATACGTCGCATCTTGCGTCGTGCTGTGCGTTATGGCTACACTTTCTTGGGCCAACGCCAAGCCTTCATGTATCGCCTCATCGATGTTCTCATCGACACCATGGGCGATGCCTACCCCGAGTTGGCTGCTCAACGCGACCTCGTTGCCAAGGTTATCAAAGAGGAGGAAGATGCCTTCTTGCGCACACTCGAGACAGGTATCCGCTTGCTCGACAAGGTAATGGCCGATACTCGTGCCGCTGGCAAGAACGTAATCAACGGTAAAGACGCCTTTACACTCTACGACACCTACGGTTTCCCCCTCGACCTCACCGAGCTCATTCTCAAAGAGCACGACATGAGTGCCAATATCGAGGAGTTTAACGCTGAGATGCAACAACAAAAAGATCGCGCCCGCAACGCCGCCGCCATCGAGGCCGGCGACTGGGTAACTCTCCGCGAGGGCGAGCCCGAGTTTGTAGGCTACGACTTCGACGAGTGCGATGCCGAAATCTTGCGCTACCGCAAGGTGAAACAAAAAAATCAAGAATTCTACCAAATAGTGCTCGACCGCACACCTTTCTACGCCGAAATGGGTGGACAAGTGGGAGACTGCGGTACACTCACCAATGGCGACGAGGTAATTGCTATCGAAAACACCAAGCGTGAGAACAACTTGGCTATCCACATCAGCAAGACATTGCCCCAAGATGTTACAGCCACATTCCGCGCCACCATCAACAAAGAGGCTCGCATGGCCACATCATGCAACCACTCGGCTACTCACCTCTTGCACGAGGCTTTGCGCAAAGTTCTCGGCTCACACGTCGAGCAAAAGGGTTCGTTTGTGTCGCCCGACTCATTGCGCTTTGACTTCTCGCACTTCCAAAAGGTTACCGACGAGGAGTTGCGCCAAGTAGAGCGCATAGCCAACGCCAAGGTGCGCATGGCAATGCCCCTCGACGAGCGTCGCAACATGCCCATCGCCGACGCACGCGCTATGGGTGCTATGGCACTCTTTGGCGAGAAGTATGGCGACGAGGTACGCGTTGTACGCTTCGGCTCATCGGTAGAGTTGTGTGGTGGTACACACGTTGCCAACACAGGTAACATCGGTATGATACGCATCATCAGCGAGAGCTCTATTGCCGCCGGTATCCGTCGCATCGAGGCCGTAACAGGTAGCAAGGTAGAAGATATGATGAACGAGCTCGAAGGCGCTATGAAACACATCAAGTCGCTCTTCAACAACGCAGCCAACATCATCCAAACCATCGAGAAGTCACTCAACGAGAGCAGCGAGCTCCGTCAACAAGTAGACCTCTTTACCAAGGAGCGCACTCTCTCTATCAAAGAGGCATTGGTTAAGGGTGCCAAGGAAGAAAACGGCATCAAGCTCATTGCCTACACAGGCCCCATGCTCCCCGAGGTTGCCAAGGATATCGCCTTCATGTTGCGTGGCGAAATCACCGAGCGCATGGCATTCATTGCTGCTACATACAAAGAGGGCGAGAACAAACCCTTGCTCACTGTTATGCTCAGCGATGACCTTGTAGCTGCCGGCAAGAACGCATCGCAAATCGTTCGCGAGTCGGCTCGCCTCATCCAAGGCGGTGGCGGTGGCCAACCCTACTTCGCCCAAGCCGGTGGTAAAGACGCATCGAAACTCGCCGATGCACTCGACAAAATGCACGAAATGGTTATAGCATAAACAAGAGACAACTCTTATACACAACAACAGCCATCGGCAACACCGATGGCTGTTGTTGTATAATACCCCTCCATTAGAAGAGAAGCCGTGACAATAGTATTATGAAATTTTAGAACACAACAGCATAAGCGACATCCTAACACATCTTATTATTAACTACACAATAAAAAAGCGATGGCGCACCATGCGGCACGCCATCGTTGCTATTGAGTCGTTAAATTCTATCAGATACCCAAGTCTTTCTTGAAGGCTTCGATCTTCTCATCGGCAAGGCGGTTGGCATTGTCATAGTCGGCATACGACTCCATGTTGATACCACGCACTTCGATGTAGAATTTGATTTTGGGCTCGGTTCCCGAGGGACGCACCGAAATCTTATCGCCGGCAGCGGTGAAGTATTGCAATACGTTCGATGAGCAGGGCATATCAAGCTTGGTTACATTACCCTCAGCGTCGGTGGCTGTGAGAGCTTGATAATCTTTTATCATGATAACGGGCGAGCCGGCAAGTGTCTTAACAGGGTTCTCGCGGAACGACTTCATCATGGCTTGTATCTCCTCGGCGCCTTGTTTACCCTTGCGCACTACCGATATACCTTTCTCCTTCGAGAAGCCATACTTGATGTAGATGTCTTGTATCATTTGATACATAGTCATGCCACGATCCTTGGCCCATGCAGCAATCTCTGCCATCAACGACATAGCCGATACGGCATCTTTGTCGCGCACAAAGTCTTGTGCCAAGAAACCATAGCTCTCCTCGCCACCACCGATGTAGCGCTCTTTACCCTCAAGGTCGCGAATGATAGCCGCAATCCACTTGAAGCCTGTGTAGCAGTCATACATCTTTATATTATTGCGGTCGGCAATAGTCTTGATGGTCTCGGTAGTAACGATAGTCTTCACGATAAACTCATTGCCCTTGATAAGGCCACGCTCTTGGTAGGTGGTCATGATGTAGTTGAGCATGAGCATCACGATTTGGTTACCATTTACGAGCACCCACTCACCCTTGTCGTTCTTCACAGCGATACCTATACGGTCGGCATCGGGGTCGCTGGCCATCACGAGCTCGGCATTGGTCTCGATGGCACGTTTCACAGCCATGTCGAGTGCTGCGGGCTCCTCGGGGTTGGGCGATACTACTGTGGGGAAGTCGCCACTTACCACATCTTGCTCGGGCACGTGTATGATATTGGTGAAGCCAAAGTTGGCCAACGATGCGGGTATCATCTTCACACCTGTACCGTGAATGGGTGTATACACGATGGGTATATCGTGGTGCTTGGCAATAATATCGGGGCAAAGCGAGAGTGTCTTGATGCGATCGAGATAAATCTTGTCAATCTCCTCACCAATTATCTCTATCAACTCGGCATTGCGCTCAAACTTGATATCGGTTACCGATGCAATCTTGTTCACCTCGTCGATAATACCTGTATCGTGGGGGGCAATAACTTGTGCACCGTCACTCCAATAGGCTTTGTAGCCGTTATACTCCTTGGGGTTGTGCGATGCTGTGAGGTTGATACCGGCTTGACAACCGAGCTCACGTATTGCAAACGACACCTCGGGTGTGGGACGCAATGACTCAAAGAGATATACTTTGATACCGTTGGCCGAGAAGATGTCGGCCGAAATCTCGGCAAACTTGCGGCTGTTGTTGCGACAGTCGTGACCGATAGCTACCGAGATAAGGGGCATATCGGCAAAGTTCTTCTTCAAGTAGTTGGCCAAACCTTGTGTAGCCGAGCCCACTGTATATATGTTCATGCGATTGGTACCTGCACCCATGATACCACGCAAACCACCTGTTCCAAACTCAAGGTCACGATAGAAACTCTCTATCAACTCTGTCTTGTCGGGGTTGTTGAGCATCGCTTGCACAGCATCGCGAGTCTCTTGGTCATAACCCTCGCCAAGCCACACTTGCGCACGGGCGGTTACTTCTTTCAATAATGCTTCGTTTTCCATAATTCTATTTTGTATTTGTCTATATTTTCTATTGATAAAACAACTCTATCGCAATAGAAATAGTTTATTACTACTCTTATTTTACCTCTTTCAACAAGAGACGGTCGCCTGTTTGGCGCACAATCCACTCATAGTACTCTTGCGAGTAGCCGGGGAATTGAATCTTGTCGGGTAAGCCATACTCGTTGGTCACAAACGAGCCATCGGGATTTTGGCTCTTAACATTACCGTCGAGGAACTTCACCATGAGGAACTCGCCAAGTTCTTTCCAGGCAGTAGTGCTATACTCGGCAGCCTGACAGCTATATGTAGTGAGCATCTCGCGAGTAGCCTCTTCGTTCACGTTATACAACGCAACGGCCAACTCGTCGATAGTTTGCACCTCGGTCTCAAATTGGTCTTCGAGGTCGGTTTGCACCTTGCGAATGTCGCCTATCATGGGGTTGTAGCGGTTGTAGGCCATGTTGGCTACCCAGTTGTGTACCCAGAATGCCGATGTCCATGAGAAGTTGTACATATCGCCATTGTCGGGGCTGAAACAGTTGGGCACATTGTTAATGCTGCAATACATGGGCACATATACGGCTGTATTGGCATCATCGACACCAAACCACAAGATACCACTGATGGCCTCGGGCAGATTGGGACGTATTTGTGCCACCAAGGTAAAGGCTGTTTGTTGAGTAGCAATTGCACGCTCATTGAGATATTGCTTGCCATTTACCTCAAAGTACATGGGGCGATAACGATAGGGCGAGCCGAAGGGACCTGCACCTACATCGGTGTGCATGTCATAGGGAGTACCATCATAGTGGTCGCGCATAGCATCTTTCATATCGTCGAGCGTGAGCTTGCGGTCGGGGCGCACATAGAGAGGCATCACCTCACCACCTTCATTTTCGAGATATTTGAGGTACTTGCCCATCTTGCTGTTGAAGCGGTTGAAGAAGCTCCACACACGAGCATCGCAGCCACGCAATGCACCGTAGTCGAGGGGTGCATAGGCCGATGAAAAGCTGAAGTTTTTGTCTTTGCCCTTGTAGTAACCCATTTCACGAGCAAATGAGATAACATCATCTGAGTAGATACAGTTATCTTTGTCGTTGAGGGGGAATGTGTGGATGCGAGCTTGGTTGGCGTGACCCGAAATACAATCGTCGGGAATGCGCACTGCTACCCACACAGCACCTTTACGACCGGGACCCTTACCTATCAATTCGAGTACCCAAGCCTCGTTTTTGTCGGCAATAGAAAACGACTCGCCACTGCTGTAGTAGCCATACTCGGCAACGAGGTCGGTCATCACCTTGATAGCCTCGCGAGCTGTGCGAGCACGCTCAAGGCCCAATTGTATAAGTGTACCATAGTCGATTACACCTTCGGGATTTTCCAACTCAGGACGTCCACCCCAAGTAGACTCGGTAATAGCCAAGGCATGCTCGTTCATATTACCTATTACTGCATAGGTGTGGGGCACTTGGGGTATAGAACCGAGGGGCTTACCCGAGTCCCAATCAATAATTTCGCGTACAGCACCCTCTTCCCAGTCGGCTGCGGGAGACGAGGTGAGCGAGCCATAAAGGCCATGAGAGTCGGCCGAGTAGGTAATCATTACGCTACCATCTACCGTTGCATTGCGACCGGCTATAAGACCGGTACATGCCATTGCCGCGACAGGTGCCAAGAGGGCTGCGGCAAGAATCGATGAAAATCTTTTCATAATCATGTCTGTGTTTTTCTTTATTTATATTAAATTTTTATTGTATACTCTTTACGAGTCTCATTACCGCAATTATCGGTAACAGAGACTGTTATATTATGCACTCTTCCTTTAACAAGGGGCATATCGGCTACACGACTCGACAGGCGCGAGCGCTTGGCATCGTACTCAAAGAGGCTGTATGCGCCATCTACCTCCACTCGATAGGTGTGCACGCCACTACCCTTGTCGCTTATCTTGAAGTCGACCACACCATTGGCCACCCACGATTCGGGCTTCAGGGCTACAACCTCGGGCGATGTAAGGTCGGCAACCACGGCATATTGGCCCAAGTTGCGCACACGTGCCACATACCAACCCGCCTCATAGCGACCTATCACCTCCGACTTCTTGCCGTTGTAGCTATACTCCAGGTAATACTTCTCGTCGGGAAGTGTGTCGCATGTTATCTTCACAGCCAACTCACACCACTTGTGCAAGGGCACATGGGCATTGTGCAACTTGTGTACCGATGAGTATTGCGCCACACTTGCCTTGCTACTGTGCTCGAAATAGATGTCGTCATACAGCGCACCGGCCGGGAGGTATATATTCATTTCGTCGGTTGCATATTCGTTATCATGTCGGTGGTCAAAGAACACACCTGCGGGCTCTTGTGGCGCAAAGGTCGTAGGCTTGCCTTGAATGACAAATTGCACCTTCGACTTGTTACCATAGAAGTCACACAACTCCATTCGGCAACGATAGGCACGCTCCTGGTCGATAACAAAAGTGCCATCGCCGGGCATCTCGCCATAAATGGTTGTCAATCCATTGCCGGGCAACACGGCTGTACGCATAATGGTCGAACCCTTGTTACTACGCAACTCTTTATAATCAATATAAGAGTTGATATAACGGGTCTCGGCAAATGTTATGCTATCAATCTGCGACTCATATAGCAGCGAGTCATCTACCCAGCAACGCACTTGTCGCACACCATATATGTTGTTGGTGTCGCTCATGCGGTCGTAGGCCTTGATACCCAACGACACCCTACCCCACGCCTCAAAGTCGGTAGCAGTCTTGTAGCTATTATTGGATACTCGTTCGGGTTGCAATACTTTCTTGGGCACATCGACACCGGCGGGCGCAGCATCGTGCATATAGAGCGCAACCAAACGAGGCTCGGGAGCAACACCATCTTTGATGAGGTGACTATACCAGATGAGCGGGTCGATGGGCGACTCCGACTCGGTGTGACGTATCTCAAAGTGTAAGTGAGGGCCTCCAGACGAGCCACTATTGCCACTCTTGGCAATATACATACCTCGTGTCACAGGCAACACATCGGGAGTCAACAGCGTGTCGATAGCATAACTCTCACGCTCATACTGCACACGTTTCACCACAGCGGCTATCTCTCCTACAAAATCGTCGAGGTGGGCATACACCGAGGTATAGCCCGAGGGGTGTGTAATATACAACGCCTTGCCATATCCCCAGGGCGACACCGCAACGCGCGACACATAGCCTTCGTCTACGGCATAGACCTTGTAGCCCACGGCTCCGCGTGTCTTAAAATCAAGTCCCGAATGAAAATGGTTGGCTCGCAGTTCACCAAAGTTGGCACTCAACAACAAGTCGATACCCAACGGTGCAACAAACGAAGGAGTCGCTTGTTGTGCGTAGATAAGAATGGCCGAGACCAACATGAGGTATATCAAAACAACTTTTTTCATCATGGGCATAATAGGTTACAAATTTAATAAAAAGAATACAATCCTACCACCTTTCAACTCAAAAACTATATATTAAATACACACGCACGCGCACGAAACATCACAACCATCTCTGTACAAAGCACATAAACACAACAATGAAGAGCACCATTATTTTTTTCTAAAATTTTTCACCAAAACATTTGCACAATTCAACAATACACACTACCTTTGCAACCGCAAAGCAAAAGAGCTATGCTTTAAGTTTTGACATTGGTGCGTTAGTTCAGTTGGTTAGAATACATGCCTGTCACGCATGGGGTCACGGGTTCGAGTCCCGTACGCACCGCAAAAGAAGCCTTTCAGTACTACACTGAGAGGTTTTTTTGTAAATATACCTTATCACTCATACGCAATTATGGAGAAACTTCGCGCATTTGTTGCCCCCTTCAACAAGATACTTTTTTTGGTGTGCATGCACATCACCCTCTTGCCCTTTATCACTCCGACCATAGCCCTTTTTATGGGTCTCGCATACGCTTTGATACTTACCAATCCCATCCCGAAGATGGCCAAAAAGACCTCTAAATACCTCTTGCAAGTAGCAGTTGTATGTTTAGGTTTCGGCATGAACTTGCACACATCATTGGCATCGGGCAAGGAGGGTATGATATTTACCATCGTATCGGTTACTGCGGTAATGCTCATAGGCTTTATAGTGGGAAAACTCCTCAAGGTCGACAGCAAGATTTCCTACCTCTTGTCATCGGGTACAGCCATTTGTGGCGGTAGCGCCATTGCAGCAGTTGCCCCCATAGTCAAGGCCAACGATAACCAAATGTCGGTTGCATTGGGCACAGTATTCATCCTCAACGCTATAGCTCTCTTTATTTTCCCGCCTATAGGTCATTGGTTGGGCATGACACAAGAGCAGTTTGGCGAGTGGGCTGCCATTGCCATACACGACACAAGTTCGGTTGTAGGAGCCGGCGAGGCATACGACCGCGCATACTTCCCCGACAGCGAAGGCATTGCACTGCAAATAGCCACACTCATCAAGTGCACCCGCGCATTGTGGATTATACCTTTGGCCCTTATCACCACACTCATTTTCCGCGAGAAAAACAGCAAAATCAGCATTCCCTGGTTTATACTCTTCTTTATATTGGCCATGATTGCCAATACCTATATCGCCATACCACAAAACATCACATCGAGCATTGTGTGGTTTGCCAAGAAGGGCATGTGCATGACTCTCTTCCTCATTGGTAGCGGCCTGTCGCTCGACACACTTCGTGCCGTAGGCATCAAGCCCCTCATCCAAGGAGTGTTGTTGTGGATTACAATTGCACTGTTGAGTCTTGCCACTATTATGTGGCTATAAGAGAGGTTATGACTCAATATTCGCCACGTGCAAGCCACTCTTGCACATAGTCAATAAAGTCTTTCACCACATCTTTTGTCGCACTCATCGTGCGCACAAAAGCACATTGACGAATAGTAGATACACCCTCTATCTCTATTACTTTGTACTCGCCGGCACGCAGGTCACGCACAAAGGCTCGCTCCGACACAAAGGCCAGGCTATCGGCATGAACAATATAGCGTTTCATCGCCTCATCACTACCGAGCCTCATCACAACATTGAGCGTAGCAAGGGGTATCTGACGTGTAGCAAAAAGCTGCTCAACGCATCGGTTTACATCGGCTCCTTCATAGCCCAGCACAAGGGGCATTGTGGCAAGTTGGTCGAGTGTCACCACATCGAGCGAAGCCCAACGGCCTCGCATAGGCGCCACCAAGAGTAGCTCATCCTGCACAATGGGGGTATATCGCAATGTAGATCTGCGTGTCACACACTCAACCAATCCCAAGTCTACACGCCCTTCGGCAACAGCCTCTTCTATCTCTTGGCTATTACCCTCTACAAGCGAGAGCTTTATCTGCTTGAACTTGGTTGCAAACGAGGCCATACAAGCAGGCAACACATATTGTGCCATTACCGGTGTTGCACCCAATCGCAACTCTCCGGCATGGTGTCGGTCGAGCAGTCGCATATCGAAGTCGAGAGCTCTATAACACTCCGATATTTGAGTAGCATGCAGCAACAACAATTCGCCCGCCTCGGTTATCTCTATCGAGGTTGCATAGCGGTTAAAGAGCTGTACACCAAGCTCCTGCTCCAGTTCTTGTATGTGTCTACTCACAGCGGGTTGCGTTATGTGCAACTCCTGCGCAGCCTTGGTAAAACTCAGGTTATGCGCCACACTGCAAAATACCTTCAGACGAAAACTATACATATCTGCTTCCTCTTGTTATTTATTCCATATCTCCCAGGCAGCATCGGCTTGGGCATAAAGCATCTTCAATCCATTACACACCGTTGCGCCATACTCGGTCGACCGACGCATAAAGAGCGTACTCTCGGGGTTGTATACCACATCGTAGCACAAGTGTTGCGCAGTAAGGGTCTCGTATGGTATGGGCGGGCAATCATCTATATGCGGATACATACCCAACGGGGTTGTATTGACAATAACTGTATATTGCGCCATCACATCGGGTGTGAGTGCATCATACCCCAACTCACCTTGACGTGGTGTACGCGACACACACGTTACGGCAATCGACAAGTCTTTGAGCACTGCACATACAGCCTTCGAAGCACCTCCTGTGCCTAACACCAGCGCATGTTTATGATGTGGCTGTAACAGAGGGATTAGCGTATTGCGAAACCCTACATAATCACTATTATACCCCACCATTCGCACACAATCATTATCACGTTCTACGCGTATGACATTGACCGCTCCTATCGCACGAGCCACTTCGTCAATATCATCGAGCAGAGGCATTACAGCCTGCTTATAGGGTATGGTAACATTGAGCCCCTCAAGATTGGTATCACTCTCGACAATCGAGCGCAATTGAGACAAGTCGGCCAACTCATAGTTTTCGTACACCGCATCGAGCCCCCAACGTGCAAATCGCTCGTTGTGATAACCTCTCGAAAAAGAGTGTTGTAGCGGGTAGCCGAGTAGACCAAACTTACGACTCATACCTCACACTTTATCGGGCGTTGTAGTACGACTTTTGAAACATATCCATGTAAGGAGTCCTATCGTTTACCAACTCCTCGACACTCACATGCTCCTCTTCCATGTAGCGTTGCACGATGCGCCAACCTACCCATCTACCCACTCTTGCAGGCGAGTCTTGTGTGAGTGTGGCTGTGAACGGTCCGGGATAGATATACTTGTTGATTGTCATGCGGTCGTGTGTAAAGAGGTGACATTGCTCTACAATCTTGTTCCATATCTCCTCTTCATATTGCATGCACCAAGCCTCTTGCTCGGGTGTGTAGCGCAACACGGTAGTTACCGTTGCATCGTCGAGCACACCGGCCAACACATGCGCAACTATACCCTCATATACCATCACTTCGAGCAGATTGCCCTTGGGTGCCGGTATCATATTGCGCACCATCACCTCGCCCACATCGGGTAGCAAGCACTCGCAACTGTGCAGTGGCATTTCATAGATTTTATAACGCGTTTCATACAACTCATAATCGGCACCCAAATAACAATCGAGCGACACCGATATAAGCGAGTCTACCGCCACCACAGGTATCTTCAAGCCCGATATATGCGATTGGAAAATATAATCTTTGCCATCGGGAAAGAGTTTTTTGTAACGCGCCAACATCTGGGCCAGCGACGCCTCTATATCGCTCATATCGGAGTACATGCATTGTGTATCTTCATACAATTTCTTCACATTCGATATTTCCATGTATCGAGTCAGGCTCTCATAGAAATAGGGAGCTCCAAGAAATCGCATCAAATGCAGGTTATAGATAGTCCAGAAATCGCCCGCTTGCTCTTCCAAGGCTTGACGCTGCAACGAGTCGGGCTCGTTGACATAGTTATAGACAAGCGAGTCGAATCGTGTCACGTGCACAGGCTCTGCCCTACCGACCTTGACATGATGATAATCCGACACGCCACACGATGCCAGCAACAACACAGCCAACACAAAGGCCGATACAATATGCTTTACATTCATACTTTTGATTACTTACTGATTTTCAAAACTTTTAACCATACAGTACAGCACACAAAAAGCCATACTATTGCAAAGATAGGCATTTTTTTATCAACAACAATAGTTTCAAAACAAAGAGATAGAAATACCTCGACACAGTAGCGTCACAACGCCATTTATAGCCATTTTCAGATTTTTTAGTACAACGACCCTTTTTCGGTCTCCCAAAAGCAATGTCTATAGACATTTTTTTGTATTTTTGCACGAAATTTATTTCTAAGAAATAACTACAAATGTCAAGCATCAAAGCCATCACAACAGCAATATCGACTATAGGCAAGCTCACCGTGCTTATAGCCCTGCTGTTGCTATCGCCCATGGCTGTGGCACAACAAGCGCAAGACAACAAGTTTGTGGTTATTCTCGATGCCGGTCATGGTGGCAACGATGCCGGCGCAATAGGTATCAAGGGCAAGGAAAAAAACATCAACCTCAACGTTGTACTCAAGGTTGGTAAACTCATCGAAGCCAACATGCCCGACGTCACTGTCAAGTACACCCGCAAGAAAGACGTATTTGTAGGATTGAAAGAGCGCACCGAATTTGCCCACAAAAACAATGGCAACCTATTTATCTCGGTACACGCCAACTCTATCTCCAAGAAAAACAAAAACCGCAAGACAATCAAAGGCGCTTCGACCTACGTACTGGGTACCGCCAAGAATGCCAAGAACCTGGAGATAGCACAACGCGAGAACTCGGTAATCATGCTCGAAGACGACTACAACAGCAAGTACGAAGGCTTCGACCCCTCGTCGCCCGAGTCATACATCATTTTCGAGACAATGCAAACAGCATTTCTCGATCAAAGCATTTCGTTTGCCGCGCTGGTACAAAACCAGATGGTGAACGTAGCCAGCCGCACCGACCGAGGTGTGCGTCAAAACGGATTCTACGTCCTCGCCTACACAGGTATGCCCTCGGTTCTTGTCGAGCTCGACTTTATATGCAACCCCACACAAGAGTCGTACATGCTCTCTGAGAAAGGTCAAGACGAAATGGCACAAGCCATTTACAACGCTTTTGTTACCTACAAAGCCAGCTACGACGGCAAGAGCGATGCCATTGCCGCCATGCAACAAGCTCAAGCCAAAGCTGCCGACTACGACGAAGATAGACACATCGAAGAGGAGGCCGGCGACAACAATACAACCACCGAGTGCAACGAAAACAAACAAAGCACCGAAACCGACAACAGCGCAACCACAACCCAAGCCGGCGAACGCATCTACAAAGTACAGTTCATGGCATTGCCCAAGAAACTCGGCACCAAGAGCAAAGAGTACAAAGGTCTCACACCGGTCGAGGTTTACTACGACAAAGGATACTACAAATATACCTATGGCTCATCACGCACACGAGAAGGCATTGAAGACGAGTTCCGCCAAGCTCGCAAGCTATTCAAAGACGCCTTTATCATCGTAATGCAAGATGGCAAGAGAGTTGAATAATACATATAAATATAAAGGGAATTAACAGAACATACGGCTCACAAAGCCGAACAATTAAAAAGCTATAAGATTATGAGAAAGTTTTTCACCAAAGAAGTAAAAATCGGTATTTCGGCAATTGTATGCCTTGTTTTGATGTTTATCGTCATTAATTTTCTCAAGGGCATCGATGTTACAAAACCAGCCAACTACTATACCATAAAATTTAACAACGTGAGCGACGTGATGGTATCTACCCCCGTCACTGTCAATGGTTATAAAGTTGGTGTTGTACACGAAATGCAATATGACTACGAGTCGAACAATGGCGCATTGGTTATGATCAACCTCGACAAAGAGTTGCGCATACCCCGCGATAGCAAAATCTCTATCAGCAAGACCCTCATGGGCAACGCCAGCATCAACATCGACCTCAACCCCTACGTGAGCGAGTACTACGAGTCGGGCGACGTTATCGAAGGTTCGGCAGGCAACGACCTCATGAGTAGCCTTGGAGGTATGATGCCCCAAATTACAGAAATTGTTGCCAAGGTAGACAGCGTATTGGGTGGCGTAAACGCTCTTGTAAACGACCCCGCACTGCTTGCTGCCATACAACGCCTCGACGGCATCACTGCCAACTTGCACAACATGACAAGCGAGCTCGACAAGACCATGCAAAACGACTTACCCCAAATCGTTGAGAATGTAACTACTATAACCAACAACGTAGACACACTCACCAATACACTCAACGCATTGCCCATCGAGGCTACTTTGGCACAAGTTACTACCCTGCTCAACAACGTAGAGCAAGCCACCGCGCAACTCAACCAAACCGACAACACTGCAGGTCTCTTACTCAACGACCAAGAGCTCTACAACCGATTGAACAATACTGTGGCAAGTCTCGATTCGCTCCTCACAGATATTCGTCTCAACCCCAAAAAATATATCAACGTCAAAGTATTTTGATAAATAAAATAAGAGTTTTTATTATTTAGAAAGTGTCTAAATAAAATCGGGGAAACAAAAAGTATTTACCACCTCATTTTAGACCACTCTCACGATACTTTTAGGAAACTTTGGGGCAGTTTTAAGAAGAAACTGCCCCACTCGTTTTCCAACTAATATACTATTTTTCAACAGATTGCACATTTTACACCTGTGTAAACTGGTTGTCCGCAAGGCTATATTGTAAGTTGTTGTAGGTTAGCGTCTTGTAACGAAACGAAAAAAGCAAATTTTTCGGCATTTGATTTTCAAAAAAAAATGTTTGAATTTTGTATGCTGAAAAGTAAGCGCAATTAAAAAAGTAAACATAAAGCTACATATTATATAATGAGTTTGGAACATGTCGCATTATGGGATAAGTGCCTCAGCATTATCAAAGACAATGTTGATGAGGTAGCGTACGAAAAATGGTTCGTACCTATCAAGTCACACTCTTACGATAACAATGTGCTGGTACTTCACGTCCCCTCTGATTTCTTCCGAGAGTATATCGAGGAGCACTACATTGAATTATTAAAGACTGTACTCGTGCGCGTGTACGGCAATAAAATTCAAAAGTTGTTGTACAAAGTTACTGTTGTAGAAAATCCTGCAACAACAGTCAACATATTGTCTCCCGAGAAATCTATCCCGGTAGCTCGCAACATGCGTCAAGGTCTCCCCGTAGAACCCACCAATCCGTTCCAAGCTCAAGAATACGACGACCTCGCATCGCAGCTCAACCCCTACTACACTTTCAACAACTACTACTCAAGCAACAGCAATAAAGTAGCACGTATTACAGGCGAGGCAGTAGCAGCCTCTCCCGGCAACAACCCATTCAACCCCATGTTCATCTATGGCGAGTCGGGTGTGGGCAAGACTCACCTCGTGCAAGCCATCGGTGCCAAGATCAAGGAGCAAAATCCTCGTTCGCGCGTGTTGTATCTCTCGGCCAACTTATTCCAACAACAATACACCACTGCCGTGCGCAACAACCAAGTGAACGACTTCATCAACTTCTACCAAAGTATCGATGTATTGCTCATGGACGACATCCAGGAGTTTGCCGGCAAGACTCAGACACAAAACACATTCTTCCACATATTCAACCACTTGCACCTCAACAACAAGCAGCTCGTACTCACCTGCGACCGTCCTCCTGTAGAGCTCGAAGGCATTGTACCCCGTCTGCTCACTCGTTTCAAATGGGGCTTGCAGACCGAGGTTGAACGTCCCGACTTCTCTTTGCGTCGCGACATCCTTCACAACAAGATCGAGCGCGATGGTCTCACCATCTCCGACGATATTGTTGACTACATTGCTCGCAACGTTACCGACAACGTGCGCGACCTCGAAGGCACTATCGTATCGCTCATGGCTCACGCTATGGCTTTCAATCACGATGTTACCCTCGACCTCGCCGAGCAAGTTGTGGCTCGCAGTGTGAAGATGGTCAAGAAACAAATCACTATCGACACCGTGCGCAACGCTGTGTGCTCATACTACAACATGAAGCCCGAGACTCTTGTCACACGCTCGCGCAAACGCGAGATTGTGGTAGCTCGCCAAGTTGCCATGTACCTCACCAAGAAGCACACTACCATGGCATTGGCCGGCATCGGTTCGCTCTTGGGTCGATACGACCACGCTACTGTATTGCACGCATGCAAGACTATCGAGGGTCAAATGCAAGTAGACAAAGAGTTGCAAAAATCGCTCGATGAGATTGAAAAACTACTCGTTGCATAATCGACAACACGATATAACCCACAAGCGGATGCATTCACACAGCAGAATGTATCCGCATTTTTTATAAAATTACCACAATCTCCTTGCACTACAGCCTTTTCGATAGTACATTTGCACCGATAACTAACATCAATAAAGGCACACACATGACATCCTCAACCGGCACACATACAGCACCCATCATGGGCATTAGCCGCCACCGTCTTTCGTCCGATGGTCGAGGCGTCACCACCCTCGTGGGCCTACATGGCTGTCCGCTTCATTGCCACTATTGCCTCAACGACAAGTGCCACGAGCCCGCAGGCATAAGGCACATGATGTCGGCACAAAAGCTTTACGATACAGTGTGTTGCGACAATATATACTTCTGCGCCACAGGCGGAGGCATCACCTTTGGTGGTGGCGAACCGGCATTGCACAGCGACTTTATAGAGGAGTTTGCCCACCTCAACAAGCAAGGCTGGAACATCACATTAGAGACCTCGCTCAACGTTCCTGCTCACCACATAGCACAGCTACTACCGGTTGTCGACGACTATATCATCGACATCAAGAGCCTCAACCCTACTATATACCGCACATACACAGGAGTATCTATCGAACCACTCTTGAGCAACCTCACCCACCTCATAGAGCAAGGCAAAGCACCACACATCACCGTGCGCACACCCCTCATACCGGGCTACAACACCACACAAGATGTAGAGGAGAGCACCGAAAAGCTGAGAGCGATGGGTATCACCCGCATCGACAACTTCACCTACCATACCCATCCTACACAGCGCACCAAGCCCGACGGCAAACAAGGCAAGAGCACTTGCAACGTACTCAAGAAGATACGCACCATCATTGCCGATGCCAACCACATTGCCTACACACCCACTCCCTGCACGCACTCCTCGTGTACAACGGGCAACTGCCCCATGTGCGAGCAAGAATTGGCATGGCTCACCAACCGGATTGCAACATTACAAAACCCCATATTATAACCTCTTAAACAACCCACTATGTTGATAGACGACCTTGACAAACTCATGAACGAAATGGGCGCAAAGCAACAAGGCATGCGCCACATCGACCCTTCAATACACCACACTACAGGCCTTATACCCGAGTGCGACGATACACCCACCACACCCATCGAGCCCTGTACAGGACTCATCAACGAGTTCAACGCATTGGTGGGCGACATTTCTATACCCGAAGACAACGACACCGAACAACAGCAGTAATATATGAAACGCCTATTCCTCAGCCTCTACTTTGTCTCCACCCTATTGCTATCGCTCGCCGGTATCACCGTCGAGAGCGATACCATAGCGCACACCCTCGACGAAGTGTCGGTTGTGAGTTTCTATAGGGTCAATCTGCGCACAGGCACAACCCTCTCGCGCGACGATATCACGATACAAAACAAGGGACAAGAACCCTCGTTCATATTGGCCCGCATGCCATCGATTTTTGCCTACAGCGACACAGGCAACGAGTATGGCTACTCCTACTTCCGCATGCGAGGCATGGATCAGACTCGCATCAACATCACCCTCGACGGCATGCCACTCAACGACGGCGAGGACATGGGGGTATACTTCTCCAACTTCCCCGACCTGCTATCGAGCATGCACTCTATCAAGGTCGAGAACGGAGCCAGCATTGCCAACAATGGCGCTGCGGGCTATGCCGGCAGTATCAACTTTGAATCTATCAACCTCGACCGCGACACCACATCGAGTGCCTACGCCGGTTATGGCAGCTTCAACACTCTCAAGGTGGGAGCCGAGTACAATACCGGTCGCAAAGGCAACTTTGCCGGACACTTCAAGATCACTCACCAGCAGAGCGATGGCTTCCGCGAGCACGCCTACAACAACGCTCAGTCGGCTTTTGTCAAGTTGGGATGGTATATCGACAAGCATCACAAGCTCGACCTGCTCAGCTTTGTAGGTCAGTCGCGCAACGGCATGGCTTGGATAGGTAGCACCATAGACGAGCTACAACAAAACCCAGCCACCAACGGCTGCCAAGAGAGCGAGACCGACCACTACATACAGAATATCAACAAGTTGCAGTATCAAGGTTTCTTGAGCGACAACATTACCCTCACAGCAGCAACCTACTACAACTATGCCGACGGCTACTACACATTCGACCTCGACAACTACATGCTCAAGGTATACGACCCGGCATGGCAACCCACGGGCGAGATAGACCGCTACGACCAACGTTTCCACTACTTCGGAGGCAACGCAGCGGCCAAGTTCTACCTCAACCCCTTTGAACTCACTGCCGGCATCAACGCATCGGCATTCATCCGCCGTCACATAGGCAGCAACAACCTGCAAGAGGCTCTCTTGTGGGACAACACCGGATATAAAAACGACATAAGCACCTTTATCAAAGGCTCATACACGCACCGACAACTCACCATCGGAGCCAACATCCAATATCGTCACGCTCAATTTGATTATCGTGGCGACACACCCTTCGAACGCATCAATTGGGATTTTATCAATTGGTCGGCCAACGCACGCTGGCAGTTTGACAACCGCCACGCCATCTATGCAAGCGCCACACAAACTCACCGCGAGCCCACACGTAGCGACATGTTTGGCGGTGACGAAAACTTCCACACACTATACACTACACAGGCCGAGAGTGTTATCGACTACGAGATAGGCTACAATATCACGTTGAGCAACTTCACCACCAACCTCAACCTCTACTATATGGACTTTGCCAACGAGCTTATTCTCAACGGTGCTATGGGCACAAACGGCCTGCCCATACACGTCAATGCAGCGCAAAGCTACCGCACAGGTATCGAGCTCTCACTACAATACTACCCCATCACAGGCTTGCGTCTTGCCAACAACACAAGCTACTCTATCAACCGTGTAGAGCACGATGGCGAAATCCTCACCCATATACTCAGCCCCTCGTGGATTGTCAATCAAGAGATTGGCTATAGTATTGCAGGATTTGACATCGACCTCACCATGCGCTACCGCAGCGACATGTACTTCGACCTCACCAATCGCTATAGCATTGCGCCATCGCTACGATTTAACGCCTCGGTAGCCTACACCTACCGCAACATCACAGCCGGCATCAGTGTCAACAACATCTTCAACGAGCGTAGCTACTCCAACGGCATGATGGGTGCTACAGGCCCGCTATACTTCATCGACTCTCCACGCAACTGCTGGTGCGATGTGAGAGTTAAATTTTAACAAAACGAGCGACAAATATTCAACAAAGTTAAAAACACATTAAAAATCAAACATATTGTAAGGAAGTGTTGTGTTTATGAAAAATTATTCATTCATTTGCGAAAGACCTTAATTATTCACCATAAACACTTTACACAATGAGGCGAATTCTATCACTTATGCTCATCGTTACATGTAGCATGGGCATCGCATTGGCACAAGAAACATCGACCAACAACATCGAAAAAACCCACACTGCTCGTCGGGGCTATCGCGGAGCTGTCGAATTGGCTCCTTTTACGCTCTCAACGTGCGGCCCCACTCTCAACCTTAGCACCACACATGGCTACCAGTTCAGTCACAACTTCTTCCTCGGTGGTGGTGTGGCCTACTATGCCTACCCATTCAGTTATTATGGCGAAACCGACGTACCCCTCTATATTGCCATCCAGAGCAACATTGGCGAGAATTTGGCTCAATTCACCTATGGTGGTCGCTTGGGTATGATACTATACTCCAAGCACGAATATATGAATCAAGAGACATATTTGAATGAGGTTCACGAGGGATTTGGCGGATTGTATTTCAACTTCAACATCGGTTTGCGCCTGGGATTTACACCCCAATATGCCATGACAATCAAGCCACAATTTGATATTATATTAGGCAGATTTCCATGCCTCAACATAGGCATCGGATTTGGCTTCGAGTTCTAACACTCTCGCACAGCACCCTATTCAACCAAACAGAGCAATAGGCAACCAATTTATCAAAAGCACAAGATAAAAGATTGAAAATTTCACATCAATACAGCAAAACAAAAACTTTTTACAACAAAAGTTTGTCGTTTTAAAAATCATTTTGTTTATTTGCAACCAATAAACAGAATTAAACAGATTTTTTATAACCTAAATCAAACATCAATGAAAAAAATTCTATCAATAGTGCTTTTAATGCTATGTTTTGCCACTATTACCTATGCTCGTGAAGTTGTAACATTCAAAGACGGCTCGGTTGTCAAAGGCAAGATTTCCGAGTTCGTTCCGGGTGGTAACATCAGCATCATTACCGAAGATGGCAATACTCTCGTATTCAGCACCATGGATATAGTAAAGATTGACACCGACCGTGAGAACGGCGATGGCGAGTATCTGTTGCTCTCTTCATACTACGACATGTACCCCAAGAAAAACCTGGCCAAGAAGGGCTACCGAGGCTTTGCCACTGTCGACCCCGTTGCGCTCACTTCCTATGGCTATTCTTTGGGTCTATACACCACTCACGGATACCAATTCGACCACAACATCTTCTTGGGTGGTGGTATAGGTATACTCTACACCTGGCGCGATAGCGGATTGGCAATACCTATATATCTCGAATGCAAGAACAACGTAGGTAGAGGTTTCTTCCAGTTTACTTGGGGTGGTCGTTTGGGATATGCCATCATCAACGACGACTACAAAGATCGCTACATCGCAAGCTCAAGATCGATCGACGGCTCTATATACCTCAATGGATATGTAGGTTGTCGCATCCCTATTTCCGAACAATTTGCTATTAACATCACACCTCAAGTCGAGGTTTATATAGGCGAACCTATCAACCTCAACTTGGGTGTAGGATTGGGATTTGAATTCTAATCATAACACACATCATCATGAAAAAGAGTTTATTTGCTTTATTGTTTATTGTAGGCACTGTATTTTCTTCTTTGGCCTACAGCACAGTCTATCTCAAAAACGGCAGTTCCATCAATGGAGAGATACTCGAATACACACCCGAGCAAAACATCTCATTGAGAACCGCCGACGGCAGTGTATGGGTATTCAATGCAAGCGAGATAGTAAGAATACAGAACAACCAGACCCCGGCAGTCAACAATACCACCTCGCGCTTCACAGCTTCCACAGGCTATCGCGGATTCGTTGACGTCATGTTGCTCAACCTCTCGTGGCAAAATGGACTTGCCTTTAACCTCACCACATCGCATGGTTACCAATTCACCCACCACGCCTATTTAGGCGGTGGTATCGGTGTCGACTTGAGCTACGATACCGGCAAGAATCTCATCATTCCCGTTTTTACCGAGTTCCGTGGCAATGTAGGTCAAAATCAACTTCAATTTACCTATGGAGCCCGCTTGGGTGTTGCCTTTGGTACAGGAAACATTTCATACTACGACCCGATAAGCGAAACATATATCTATGCCTATGAGTCGGGAGCAGGAGTATACACATGTGCCAGCATAGGTCTACGCATAGCCTACAGCCCCAACTTTGCCGTGAATATCTCACCCGAGGCTTCTTTGACTTTGGGCACGTTTTCCAACATCAGCGCAGGCTTCCGCTTAGGATTTGAATTCTGACAATAGACCCGTATGCGACACATCATAGCCACCCTACTCATATTTTGCTGCACTACCTTGGCAATGGCTCGCCAAGGCTACAGCCCCGCAACCGAAGCTACACCCCCTACGGGTGAAGTTATCAACAAGCACATGGCTGCACGTGGCTACCGCGGATTTGTCAATTATACACCGCTCACATTCACATTTGTCAACCAAGGTATCGCCGGCAACATAAGCACCACACACGGCTACCAGCTCAACCACAACCACTTTGTAGGATTGGGCGCAGGCTTTCACATCAACCTTGGCGACAAAGGCTTGGGCGTGGCAATACCTGTATATGCCGCATACAAGGGCAACCTTGGACAACAGCTCGCACAGTTCACCTATGGTGCACGCATCGGCGCTGCCTATGCCGACTATGGCAATATAGCCAACGAGCCCAGCACACACAGTGGCATCACCACCCTGGCATACTTCAATGCAAGTATAGGTCTACGCCTGGGCATAGCGCGCTATTTTGCCATCAACATCACACCCGAGATCGATGTTTTCACCGGTCAATACAGCATTATAGGCGCGGGCCTGCGATTGGGTATAGAATTTTGACACACAATTATTTACAACACAAAAGGGTTGCACTACGCGACCCTTTTTTTTATGCAATCACTTTTGGGCACGCACACCACACTATTTTTCTCATCGCATCGCACCACTTTTTCGCATAAAAATCGTAACTTTGTAGCTTAAAACGACACGAATATGGATTTTACACTACAATATACAGCCGAGGGAACCAATGCCCGTGCCGGTATCATTAAGACCGACCACGGCGAGATAATGACTCCTATCTTTATGCCCGTGGGCACAGTAGGTGCTGTCAAGGCAGTACACATGCGCGAGGTGCGCGACGACATCAAGGCTCAAATCATCTTGGGCAATACCTACCACCTATACCTCCGTCCCGGATTGGAGATACTGCAACGCGCAGGTGGATTGCACAAGTTCAACGGTTGGGAACGCCCCATACTCACCGACAGTGGTGGCTTTCAGGTATTCTCACTCTCCGACATACGCAAGCTCACCGAGGAGGGCGCACACTTCCGCTCGCACATCGACGGCTCTAAGCACCTCTTCACACCCGAGAACAACGTCGATACTCAACGCATCATCGGTGCCGACATCATGATGGCACTCGACGAGTGTACACCCGGCGACGCCGACTATGCCTACGCCAAGAAATCGTTGGCACTGACACAGCGCTGGCTCATGCGTGGCTGGAAACGCTACAACGAGACCGAGGGGCTATATGGCTACAAGCAAGCCTACTTCCCCATCGTACAAGGCTGTGTATATCCCGACTTGCGCCGTGAGGCTGCCAAGTTTGTGGCCGACCTCGGTGCCGATGGCAATGCCATTGGCGGACTTGCCGTAGGTGAGCCCACCGAAAAGATGTACGAGATGATTGAGGTCGTAAACGACATCCTCCCCAAAGACAAGCCCCGATACCTCATGGGTGTAGGCACACCGGCCAACATTCTCGAAGGTATAGACCGCGGTGTCGATATGTTCGACTGCGTGATGCCCACTCGCAACGGTCGCAATGGTATGATATTCACCTCACGTGGTATCATGAACATGCGCAACAAGAAGTGGGCCGACGACTTCTCGCCTCTCGACGAGGAGGGCACATCGTATGTCGACCACGCCTACACAAAGGCCTACGTGCGCCACTTGTTTGTCGCCGACGAGATATTGGCCATGCAGATTGCCTCTATACACAACCTCGCCTTCTACGTGTGGTTGTCGCAAGAGGCGCGCAAGCACATCATCGACGGCACATTCGCATCGTGGAAACGTGAAATGCTCGAACGTGTAACTACCCGCCTGTAAGCCCCAAGCAATGAAGCTACGAAGTCCGTTCAAAATAATCGATTGGTATATCATCAAGAAGTTTCTCGGTTCATACTTCTTCTCGATTATACTCATCCTGGCTATCACGGTCGTGTTCGACACGAACGAGAAGCTCGATGCTTTTATGAAAGCACCGTTGCGAGCCATCGTATTCGATTATTTTGCCAACTTCCTGCCCTATTTTGCCAACCTCTTCAGCCCGCTCTTTGTCTTTATTGCCGTTATCTTCTTCACATCCAAGATGGCCGGCAATAGCGAGATTATTGCCATCCTGTCGAGTGGCATGAGCTTCAAGCGACTCTTCATACCCTATATGTTCTCGGCGGCTGTCATTGCCTCGCTCAACATTGTGCTCAGTTGCTACATCATCCCCCCGTCAAACATCACCCGCATCGAATTTACCAACACATACGTGCGCAACAAGCGGGTCGATTATGGTAGCAATATACAGTTCAAAGTCGAGCCCAATGTGATTGCCTACATAGCTCGATACGACAACAGCAACAAGATGGGATACCGATTCTCGTTAGAGGAGTTTGAGGGAAAGACCCTCAAGTCGCGCCTCACAGCACAGACTATCACCTACGACTCGGCCTATCAGTGGCACGTCAACAACTACGTTATACGCAACCTCGACGGCATGCGCGAGACCATAACCAAAGGTAGTCGCATGGACACAACTATCAACGTCACACCCTCCGACTTCCTCATTTCGCCCACCGACTGCGAGACGATGACTTCGCCACAACTCAAAGAGTACATTGCTCGCCAGCGCGAACGTGGTGTAGGCAACATCAAGAGCTTCGAGATAGAATACCACAAGCGCTATGCCATGATAGGTGCGGCATTTATCCTCACCGCTATAGGCATGTCGCTTGCATCGCGCAAGACCAAGGGTGGCATGGGCATCAACATAGGCCTCGGACTCTTGCTCAGCTTCTCTTATATATTCTTCTCTACCATTACATCTACATTTGCCGTGAGTGGTGCCACATCGCCATTTATAGCCATGTGGATACCCAACATCATGTATACAATCATCGCTGTCATACTATACCGAACAGCGCCCAAATAACCCCATAAAAACGACAAAAACAAAATAAGATTATGGAAAAGAAATTCAAACGCACACTTGTCACCACTGCACTGCCCTATGCCAACGGCCCCGTGCACATCGGACACTTGGCTGGCGTATACGTTCCGGCCGATATATATGCCCGTTACTTGCGCCTCAAAGGCGAAGAGGTACTCATGATTGGTGGCTCTGACGAGCACGGTGTACCCATCACCATCAAGGCTCGCAAAGAGGGTGTTACACCCCAAGACATCGTAGACCGCTATCACACTATCATCAAAGACTCGTTTGCCGAGTTTGGTATCTCTTTCGACATCTACTCTCGCACATCGAGCAAAATTCACTACGAGACTGCATCCGACTTCTTCCGCAAGCTCTACGACAAAGGCGAGTTTATCGAGAAGGTTTCACAACAATACTACGACGAGGAAGCTCAACAATTCCTCGCCGACCGCTACATCACCGGTACATGCCCCCACTGTCGCAACGAGCGCGCCTATGGCGACCAATGCGAGGCCTGCGGCACTTCGCTCAATGCCACCGACTTGATCGACCCCAAATCGGCTATCAGTGGTAGCAAGCCCGTCTTGCGCGACACCAAGCACTGGTATCTCCCCCTCGACAAGTGGGAGCCCTACTTGCGTCAATGGATTCTTGAGGAGCACAAAGAGTGGCGTCCCAACGTTTACGGACAATGCAAGTCATGGATAGACATGGGTCTCCAACCCCGCGCCGTGAGCCGCGACCTCGATTGGGGTGTTCCCGTACCCGTCGAAGGTGCCGATGGCAAGGTGCTTTACGTGTGGTTCGATGCTCCCATCGGCTACATTTCAAACACCAAAGAACTCCTTCCCGAGTCGTGGGAGAAGTGGTGGAAAGACCCCGAGACCAAGATGATACACTTCATCGGCAAGGACAACATCGTATTCCACTGTATCGTATTCCCCGCCATGCTCAAGGCCGAGGGTAGCTACAACCTGCCCGAGAATGTACCTGCCAACGAGTTCCTCAACCTCGAAGGCGACAAGATCTCTACATCGCGCAACTGGGCGGTGTGGTTGCACGAATACTTGCGCGACTTCCCCGGTAAGCAAGACGTGTTGCGCTATGTACTCACTGCCAACGCTCCCGAGACCAAAGACAACGACTTCACTTGGCGCGACTTCCAAGCTCGCAACAACAACGAACTTGTTGCCATCCTCGGCAACTTCATCAACCGTTCGGTTGTCTTGACATACAAATACTTCGACGGCAAGGTTCCCGCTGCCGGCGAGCTCACCGACTACGACCGCGAGACACTCGCCGAGTTTGCCAACGTGAAGGCTACTGTCGAAAATCTCCTCGACAACTACCGCTTCCGCGATGCTCAAAAAGAGGCCATGAACTTGGCTCGCATCGGTAACAAATACCTCGCCGATACCGAGCCTTGGAAACTTGCCAAGACCGATATGGAGCGCGTTGCCACTATCCTCAACCTCGCTTTGCAAATCTCGGCCAACTTGGCTATTGCATTCGAGCCATTCTTGCCCTTCTCGGCTGCCAAGTTGCGCACTATGTTGGGCATGAACGAGTTCTGCTGGGAGCAATTGGGTCGCACCGATCTCCTTGCCGAGGGCACTCAATTGGCTACTGCCGAGTTGCTCTTCGAGAAAATCGAGGATGCTACAATCGAGGCTCAATTGCAAAAACTCGAAGACACCAAGAAGGCCAACCAACTCGCCGAGCACAAAGCCAACCCCATACGCGAGAACATCGAGTTTGACGACTTCATGAAGCTCGACATCCGCGTGGGCAAAGTGCTTGAATGCACCAAAGTTCCCAAAGCCGATAAGTTGCTCCAATTCCGCATCGACGACGGTTTGGGCGGTCGCACCATCGTTTCGGGTATTGCCAAGCACTATGCTCCCGAAGACTTGGTAGGCAAGAACGTATGCTTCATTGCCAACCTCGCACCCCGCAAGTTGCGCGGTATCGAGTCGCAAGGTATGATTCTCAGCGCCGAGGACGCCGACGGTCGCTTGGTAGTAATCACACCCGCCGACGAGGTAAAACCCGGCTCGGAAGTAAAATAATATCAACTCTATACGAGGCTGTGCCAACCCGTCTTGGCACAGCCTCTATTTCACATAGCTACAAGTTATGAAACCCACCCTCTACCTATACAACCTGCGCAACGACAAGGGACAACAAATAGAAATTCTTTGTCTCACAAGCAACATTGCTTGTCGCCACGTCAATGCCAACGAGTATGGCAAGCGCATAGGCTACATAGCCGAGATTGAAGGTTACACTGCCGAGGAAAAAACCACCGTAACAACTCCCTTTACCGACGAAATGCTCATTTTCAAGGGTTTTGACCAAGAGTTGTTGAGCGACTTCCTCGCCATGTATCGCGCTGCAGGCATTGCCACAATACCCCTCAAAGCAGGCCTCACCCCTACCAACGTGGGCTGGAGCTCGGTCGAACTACACGCCGAGTTGCAACAAGAACACCAAGAGTTTCTCAAACAAAAACAATAAACCATTGGAAGAGAAAGAGTTTCGCAAGAAGACCCGCAGTGCATTTGTGTGGAATATGGTCGATCGCATAGGCTCGCAGCTTATGTCGGTCATCATCGGTATTGCCCTTGCGCGCATGCTGGGCGCTGCCGAATATGGTATCACAGGCGCATTGGCTATCTTTATTGCTCTCTCTCAAGCCCTCACCGATAGTGGCTTCTCGGCAGCTCTCGTACGCAAACAACACATCACCGAGACCGACTACAACACCGTTTTCTACTACAACCTGCTCATATCGGTAGCTCTATACACAGCCGGTTACTTTGCCGCACCTACCATTGCACAGTTCTTTGGCGAGCCCATTCTCATACCCGTTGCCCGAGTACTCTTCACCGTATTCATTTTCAATGCTCTATGCCTCATACAGAATGCCAAGATGGTCAAGGAGATAAACTTCCGTAAGGTAGCTACCATCAACGTCACTGCCATTATACTATCGGGTATCATAGCACTCACAATGGCTATCAAGGGATATGGCGTATGGGCTCTGGTTGCACAGATTACGATACAGTCGTTTGTCAAGATGATTATGCAATGGGTGTGGGGAGGCTGGAAACCTCGTGCCATATTCTCGTGGCAGTCGTTTCGCGAGCTATTTGCTTTCAGCTCTAACATCATGCTTGCCAACGTGCTCAACGTGCTCTTCCTCAACATCTACTCGGCCATCATCGGCAGACTCTACACAAGTCGCGAACTCGGATACTACAGCCAGGCAAATAAGTGGAGCGACATGGGCGTGACTACCCTCTACGGCATCATACTCAACAGCACCTACACCCTATTTAGCGCCATACAGAACGATCCCGAGCGACTCATACGCAGCTACCGCAAGTCTATGAAGCTCACAGCCTTCATCACATTCCCCGCCCTGCTGGGTCTTTCACTCGCGGCACGCCCATTTATCCTCATCCTTCTGGGCGACAAGTGGATAGAGTCTATACCCATGTTCTCTCTACTACTCATTGCAGGTATATTCACCGTACTCACCTCACTCAATGGCAATTTCATCCGCATCGAAGGTAGCTCGGGTTTAGCTCTGCGATTGGAGATATTCAAGGTATCGCTATTTGCCATCGTATTGGCATTTACCTGGCACTTGCCCATCATACAACTATTGTGGGGCATGGTACTCACCCGCGCCATTGTATACTTTGTGAGCATTGTAGCCATAGGTCGCCGCATAGGCTACACCTGGCAACAACAACTCATTGACGTCATGCCATCGTGCGCCACAGCACTGCTCATGATATGCTTTGCCTACCCCGTGCAATTGTTCATTTCCAACATCTACCTACTCTTTGCCACACAAATTGCCGTGTGCATCGCTTTCTACTACGCCATCAATCGCTACATACAGAGCGACATTCTCAACGAACTTCTGAGCGCTATTAAAAAATCGGGACGATAAGAACTATATATTACTTTAAAGATACAACAACTCGCAGCTCCTACATTCTCGGTAGAGCCCTCAATGGTAGCAAAAGGCTCTAACGATACCATCACTTCCTGCCGATTATGTAGTACCGGCCGATGTGCGCAAGGTGCTGCGTTGATAGACTCAACACAATATTCGCCGAAAAAATATTTCAAAAAAAGCCTTTTTTATTTGAATATTTTCAAGATTTTATCTATTTTTGTCACTATCAACATAAAGCTCTCGTTCAATAAACAAAATTGATTATTCATGGTAGTGTGGCTGTCAGTATGTGAATATTGGCAGTCATTTTTTTATTCCAAAACACTATGATTGCTCAACAATATTCCCTACATTTGTAAGCAATAGTAATAATCTTAAATACAATTTTAAAATCACAACAATATGAGCGTAATCGTATCTCCCTCAATTCTTACCGCCGACTTTGGTCGTCTTGCCGACGAGTTGCAATCTATGTCGGCATGTGATTGGATACATATCGACGTGATGGATGGCGTATTTGTCCCCAACATCTCTATCGGATTTCCTATCATCAAAGCTGTAAAAGACAATACCGACAAGGTGCTCGACGTACACTTGATGATTGTCGACCCCGACCGCTATATCGATCGTTGCAAAGAGTTTGGCGCCGACATTGTTACCGTACACTTCGAAGCTTGCCGTCACTTGCACCGCACTGTTGCTGCCATCAAAGCAGCCGGTATGAAGGCCGGTGTGTCGCTCAACCCTCACGTTCCTGTGAGTGTTCTCGAAGAGATTCTTCCCTATGTCGACCTGGTACTCATCATGTCGGTAAACCCTGGTTATGGTGGTCAAGCCTTTATCGAATCGTCGGTAGAAAAAGTGCGCAAGCTCAAGAAGATGATAGACGATGGTGGCTACAACGTGACAATAGAAATTGATGGTGGCGTAAACGAGCGCACAGGCCGTATGCTCGTAGATGCTGGTGCCGACGCGCTTGTAGCCGGCAACTATGTGGTGAGCGCGGCCGACCGCACTGCTGCTATACAGTCGTTGCAAAACTTGAAATAATCTACCTGCACTATACCACAAAGACTGTGTCAAAATACATTTTGACACAGTCTTTGCAGTTTATTAATCATCACACCACACACCATGCAAGGAGTAAATTTTGTTGCTATAGACTTTGAGACAGCCACAGCTCGACGCGACTCGATATGCGAGGCGGGAATATGCGTTGTGCGCAATGGCAAGGTTGTAGAGACACGCTCGTGGCTTGTGCAACCACAAGGAAACCAATACAACTACTACAACATACAGGTACACGGTATCAAGCCACAAGATACAGCACACGCACCTCAGTTTCCCGAGGTGTGGAGCCAAATTTTGCCCTACATACAAGAGAGTCCCACACTCGTGGCTCATAATGCTGCCTTCGACATGAGTTGCATACGCAGTGCCTTGAGCCTGCACGGCCTCGACACTCCCGCTATCACCTACTACTGCACCCTACGTGCCGCCCGTCGCCTCTACGACTTCGAGTGCAACAAACTCGATGCGTTGTGCCACGTGTTCGATATTCCGTGCCTCAACCACCACCGCGCCGGCGACGATGCCGAGATGTGCGCTCGCATTTTCTTGCGACAACTCAAAGATGCCGGACACTGCACTCCCGAGCAGATGGACTTCTGCCAAGGAACGCTGTAATGCTTCCCCTATATACACACACGAGGCGATGTTTGTTGCAAACATCGCCTCGCGCTATTTATGGGTTTATCGTTTTATTTTACAAGCACTTTGCGCACTTCACTGCCCACCTTCACTATGTACATACCGCGAGGCAACTCAGCAACAACACTACCTTGACACACAAGCACACGTTGAGCATTGAGAGTATACACCTCTACAGCGACATCGTTGGCTGCCTCTACATGCAGCATGCCCTCTATAGC
>JAFZFQ010000049.1 GCA_017555825.1 Bacteroidaceae bacterium
ACCAATATGCTTGTATCGGTTACGGTTGGGAGTAAAAGTGTTGCAAGTGAAATAAACGACCTAATACAGGAAATCGTAAAATCAAATAAGATTCTACAATGAGCTATTACGACAACGACTATACAGATGAAATGTATGACCGCTATATGCACACTGGGGAGGGTGCAGAATATTTTGAAGACATCCCAAAAGAAGAGTATATAGAAGAAGTCGTAACCGAAGAGGTTGTAGAATATAAAGACCTAAACGAAATGTTGGACGATACAATACGTTATTTGAAACAACAGATAAAAGAGAAAGAACGTATTATTAAGGCTCAACAGAAGAAAACCACGCAACAGAAGAAATTAGCCAAAAAGAAATAACACTTTTTTGTTACTACAATTTTGCACACAGATATAGAAACAAAACGAGATTGAGAAAATTTAGGCAAAAATTATATATGCTATCCGTCCCAGAGAGGACACCCACCCCATTATTTTTATTTTCAATTCAGAGCCATTCTTTAATATTATAAAAGATTGTGCCTTTTAGTGTGCTCTACAACCCTAAAAAGAATAGCGTTAAAATGAATTTTCTGGGAGTAAGCAAACAACAGCCTCAACAAAAATCCATTATAAACGTATTGACATTTGAGAAAAGTGTTATACCTTTGCACACAAGAAAACCGATATTGTTTTCATTAGAGTGTACCAAAAGTGTGCATTTCAAATCGTTCTTTAAGAATTAAGTTATTGTTTATCAATTAGATAAATGCCTTTTTAGGTGGTGCCCTGGTGGCACCACAGCTAAAAGCCTGATTTTCAATAGAAAATCAGGCTTTTCTGTTTTATTTCCCTTTTAAGCACGCGACAATCGCACTCGGTTATACATAAAACACCTCCGATGAGCATTTCATCAAAGGCGTTATAATTATCTATAGTACAGATATTTACACCATGTTTAACCAACTATTTTTGGCCACATTTCCCTACACAACACTCACTACATTAAGCAGTGGGTAATGACGAACGTTGCACAAAAGTATCGGGCATGGGCATGTCGTAGATGGCCGACCAGATGTAATCGTGGAACTCGGCGGGACGCACATAGCGACGCTGCTCGTCGGGTGTTATAGTTTCACCTATAACTACGCGGTGTGTACCCTTGCTCTTATTGAACAACTCGGAGGGTAGGCGCAACAGACGCAACGGCAGGCCGAAGCGTCCAAGCCAATAGTATAGGCGCGAATTACGGTCTAAAAATCGCACAGGAACAATTGGAAGTTGTGCCTCTTGTATAAAGCGCACGGTATCGAGGTTCCAAGGACGGTCGATAACACGACGCGGACGCGACTTGTAGTCCGACCCTACACCCGAGGGGAATATACCCACCGGCGCGCCCTGGGCTATGTGGCGCGACAACTCATCATACTTTTCGCGACCACCACCTATTGCTGTATATACAAACGAGTCGCTCAGCGGCTTGATACGCGAGAATATTTCGCCAGCCATGAGCTTGAAGTCGGGGCGCTCCCTGCCCATCATATCTATAAGTATAATGGCATCAAGAGCCGCGTATGGCTGATTGCTTACTACGATAAAAGCCCCTTCGGGCAGTTGCGACAAACGCTCGGGATAGCCTATGTGGTAGTCACAGTCCATATAGCTGAGCAACTTACCGGCACACTCAGTTCCGCGTTCGAAATATACTTGGTCATATAGAACATTGAGTTTCGACACATCGCACACTGCTATAACCATTCGTGCCAGGATGCGACCCCAATAGCCACGAAAGAGGTGCGACATCTGAGCCAACTCGTCGAGATTGATCAACTCGTGCTCGGGAGTTGCCTTGCGTTTACGAAAAACTACCAACTTCTCTACAAAGAAGTTGAGTACGCCCGATATACACAACGCCACAAGGTTGCATATAATGACATCCCAGCCATATATGCGCTCGAAAAGCAACAGAAAGAGCATCTTAACAGCAAATCCCGACAGAGCAGCTATATTGAAGATAACAAAGTGCTTGAGAAAGCCCTTGACACCCTTGTGCTCTACCCTATTGTTCCATATAAAGAAGTAGGAACATATAAAGTTGCTCATCACGGCAAACTCAAAAGAGATAATGGGCGACAAGACGTTGCGCCCAAAATAGTTGCCGCTAAAGATAAAGTCGGAACACAACCAAAGCACGAGTGTATCTACACCCGTGCCAAGATAACGACTTAAAATGTATAGAATATATACGCGCAATGCTATTTCTATTTGTTACTTCTTATTGCCATCGTAGGGCTTCAAAGGATCGAGCTCAGAGAGAGCCTTGCGATCTTTGAGGAACTTGCTTATCCAAAAGTATGACATCAAGCATACGATGAACACGCCCAATACATCGAAGAAGTGGAACAACTGGCCACCCACGGTGCAAGACCATGTTCTTAGGGGCTCGATATACATAAACGAGGTATTCATGAGGATAATGAGCAAGCGCAACTCGGTGGGGCCAAAACCGCCATAGGTCAAGAGGAACTCACCCTTGATGATAGTGCCTATGTAGGTATATACCGACAGGCCAAGGTAGGCTGCCAATACCATAAGTGCAATATCCAAGCGGAAGACAGGAGAAAGACCTGCACCCAAGCACATCATGCATATAGTAACAACATCGAGAGTGTGATCTATAAAGAAACCATACTTGGGTCGTTGTGTTTGGCGCACGCGAGCCAAGGTACCATCGAGGCTATCGCCATACCAATTGACAAACAAACCAAATGATGAGAGCCACAAGTAATTGATATTTTGGTGAGCAAGAGCAAAACCCACGGCACAAATAGCAGCACCCAGCACGCCTATATATGTAAGCATATCGGATGTTACCCAACGGGGTTGACGCTCGGCCAACCACACCAATGCCACCTTCTCTACTCTATTAAGAAACGAAGTCTGTATTCTCTCTGATTGTTCTTTTCCCATAACTATATATATGTATTATTATTTTTCTTATTCGTCATCACCACCTGTCAAGTCGAGCACCTCACGGTCGCCACTCTTGTCGATATATTGGCGACGCAAGGGCGATGCATGAGCCTCATCGTCACTGATGCGGTTGCGATAGATATCCAATGCTGTGTAAATCGCTTGTCGGAACGACTCTTCCGAGGCAATACCCTTACCGGCAATATCGTAGGCTGTGCCATGATCGGGCGAAGTGCGCACGAAAGACAATCCTGCTGTGTAGTTCACGCCATTTTCCATAGCAAGAGCCTTGAAGGGCGACAAGCCTTGGTCGTGATACATAGCCAACACACCGTCAAACTTGCGGAAATGCTCGGTACCAAAGAAGCCATCGGCAGCATAGGGGCCAAAACACAACATGCCTTTTTTCTTAGCCTCGTTGATGGCCGGTATTATGATATTGTTCTCTTCATCACCCAGCATACCGTTTTCGCCGGCATGAGGATTGAGCGACAAGACTGCTATGCGGGGCTTGCGCACACCAAAGTCGTGACGCAAAGAGTGTTCGAAGATATGCAATTTTTCGAGTATCAACTCTTGAGAAAGTGCCGCAGGTACTTGAGCGATAGGCATGTGACCTGTAACAAGAGCTACACGCAACGAGTCGTTGAGCATAATCATCAATGCCTTCTCGTCCTCGCCACCCAAGCGGGCTTGCAAGTACTCGGTATGACCGGGAAAGTCAAACTCGGCCGATTGCATTGTGTGCTTATTGATAGGAGCTGTAACCAACACGTCGATAAGACCCTCGGAGAGGTCGGCCACAGCACGCTCCAAGGCGGCATAGGCTGCTGCACCCACTTGGTCGGTAGCATGTCCTATCTCTACTTTTACTTCTTCGTCAATACAATTTATCAAGTTATTTTGGCCATCGATTACTTGCGAGGCATGTGTTACGATATTGAAATTTACCGCCTCCATTTCCAAGGCTTTGCGGTGATAGGCCGCCACCTTGGCCGAGCCATAGACTACCGGCGTACACAACTCTACAAAACGAGCATCGGTAAGCGTCTTGAGAATAACCTCATAACCTATACCATTGATGTCTCCATGTGTAATACCTACTTTTATCATTCTATTTACACTCATTGCTGATATATTACAATTGCCGTAATAGCAGTTTATATACAAAATATTTCAAAGCCCGAAGTTAATAAATTTTGTACAAACTTGCGTTATTAACAGTTACACATTTGTAAATGTTTTATAATTTAAGAATTATTTTTAGCAGTTGACAACATTCCGCAAGCCGCAAAAATATCTTCTCCACGCGAAGCGCGTATGGTAGCAGTCACTCCGCGCTCATTGAGGCGATCTCTGAAAGCCTCTATTTGTGTCATCTCCGATGTCTTGAGCTCTACACCCGGTATGGCATGGAAGCGTATGAGATTGACAAGGCAAGGTATACCGCCCAAGAGCTTTACAAGCGCGTCGGCATGCTTTATCGAGTCGTTAAAGTCACGGAAGACAATATACTCAAACGACAATCGGCGTTGGTGGCTCCAGTCATACTCTCGCAACAAGGCGAGCAATTCCTTGACGGGGAAGGCCTTCTCAACGGGCATCACCTCGGCACGTTGTTCGGGATAAGGCGCATGCAGACTCAATGCCAAGTGACACTCGGTTTCCTCAATAAATCGGCGCAAACCAGGACGATAGCCAATGGTAGAGACTGTGATGCGACGCGGACTCCATGCCAACCCCCAGGGCTCGGTGAGGATGCGCAACACCTTGAGCAGTTCGTCGAGGTTGTCGAGTGGCTCGCCCATACCCATAAATACAAGATTGGTGAGTGTCTCACTCTTGGGCACAGAGATAATTTGATTGATAATCTCGTGCGATGTAAGATTGCGCGTAAAGCCTTGCTTACCGGTCATACAGAAGTAACAATTCATCTTGCAACCCACCTGCGACGACACACACAACGTAGCACGCTGACGATCGGGTATATACACAGCCTCTACACCGGTAGTTGTACCCACATCATAGAGATACTTGGCCGTGCCATCGACCGATTGCATGGCATGCGAAGGCGCATAGTAGCCCACATCATACGTCTCGGCAAGACGAGCGCGATGTGCCTTCGATATATTGGTCATAACCTCGATATCGTTGACGCGACGCACATATATCCACTGAGCCAATTGCTTAGCAGCAAACGAAGGCATTCCGCACTGCGCTGCCACCTCTTGCAACTCTTCGAGTGTTTTACCTACAAGATGTTGTTTTTCCATACGCACACAAACATTCTGTTATAGTAGAAAAAGAGCGTCTAATATTACGTTAGACGCTCTTGTGTAACTTATAATTTTTCGATTAGAAGAAACGCACCAAAGTATTTTCGATATCGGCCTTATCTTTAAGAACCTCAACGAATTGGTTTACTGCGCTCATGTATTGTTGTTCCAAACGAATCATCTCGGCATTCTCATCATAAGGACGAGAAGCAGTATTTTCGTTTACAACTTGCAATACATATACACCGCGATTACCGGCAACGGGAGCTGAAACCTCACCAACCGCAAGTCCTGTAGCAGCACCTGCAATTACAGGCTCATAACCCATACCTGCGATACTGGGAGATACTACCGATACGAACTTCACAGTATCTACCTTAGCATTCATAGCAGCAGCATAAGCTTCTATAGTAGCAGGCGATACGGCAGCCAATTCCTTGGCAATAGCCTCACCCTTCTTGTTGCGACGAACTGTAGTATTGAGCATATTCTCAAGCTCGTCCATAGGACGGTAGCCCTCTTTAGTTACCTTTTCGAGCATAGCCACTACATAGCGATCGCCAATCTCGTAAATTTCCGATACTTCACCCTTCTTGGCGTTGAATGCCCAGTGAATGATTTGACGGCTGTTTTGCATACCGGGAACTGAAGTTTGAGTTGCTTGGCAGTCGGCAGGTATTGTTGTATAACCGGCAACAAATGCGCTGTCGGCAAATTGCTCTACAGTATTATATTTGGCAACATAAGACGAAAGGTTGTTGTAAAGGGCTGTCTCAGTCTCAACGCTGGGTACAACACCGATTGTAAGAGTAGCAACCTTGGCCTTAGCAACGGGAGCCGAACGTTTTACAACCTTGGCAATGTGTTGAGTACCACCGAGGCTTGCAGTCTTGAAGTAACCGTTACCTGCAGCAAACACATCGGCTACAAAGTTGCGACCGAGGTTGGCATACATGCTCTCTGTTACTACAAACTCATCCATTACATTCACCTCTTGACCAAACTCGGCACCAGCAACTACAGCATTGTAAACGCTGTCGATAGTAGTGTCGCCCATGGGGAAGCTGGCCACTTTGATAGTGATTGAGTCGGGAGCTGTCTTAGTACCCATCAAGCGGTACATTGTATATGTATCGTTGTCGAAACCGGGAGTTGAAGCATCGCCAACTTTAGCAGCCTCAACAAAGGCTTTCATATCGGCCGACATAGCATTTACTGCTACATATACATCCTCGTAGGGTACATCTGAGTTATTGTCAACAATTGTTGCAACATCGTCGGTTGTAGCAAACACGTCTTGCAACATATTCATTTGGTCTTGAACCTTAGCAAAGTCCTCGGCCGAGGGAGCAACGTCTACTGCGATGTAGCGGATAGTGCGAGTCTCGGGCATTTCATAGCGAGCTTTGATTTTGTTGTACTCGGCGTTCAAGTCCGACTTAGACACCTCGATAGTAGAGTCGGCAATAGTAGTGTAGGGTTGCATTGCATAGGCAACATCTACCGAGCGAGTTTGAGCAGCAAATGCCATCTCTGCATCGATTTTGTTGGGAGCCAATGCAGCTGTAAGCAACGCTGTAAACTTCTCATAAGCACGAGATTGACGGATTTGAGCCTCCATATCGAGCCATGCTTGACGTTGTGCAGCTATTTGTTGCAATTGGTTGGCATCAGTGTAGCCATTCTCTTCGGGATGGAACACGATGTTCAAGTAGTTGTCGAGAGCTTGACGATCGAAAGCACCTGTTTGGGGATCGGTAAATGCACGAACAATCTCGGCGTGGATGTTGTTACCGGTGAGCATGTCTTGGAGCTCGGCATTCGATACAGCGATACCAACAGCCTCAAGCTCGTTTTCGAGAAGAATCTCGTTAACCATTTGGTTGTAAACATCCATTTGGATAGATGCCGACATACCTTCGGGCATAGTCATGCCGCTTTGTTGATACATCGATTGCATTTGCTCTGTACGGGCGTTAACGCGTTCTTGATACTCTTCAACGCCAATAACCTCACCATTGACAGTTGCAACTTTGTTTTGATTCATCATGAAGAAAGACTGTCCTGAGTTGAGGAAGTCGCCGATGATAAAGGCAAGCAAAGCGAGACCAATCACTACTACAAGCAGTGCGGCTTTGCTTCTAATTTTCTCTAACGTAGCCATTTGTTATTTTCTATTTTAGTTTTTATTTATATACTATTTACAAGGGTGCGAATTTACAAAAAAAGCACGGATAGCCGAAATATAATGGCAAAAAATTTACTTAAAGTTGCATTTTTACACTATATCTCGCCGTTGCAGTTGCAGAAAATGTGTTGCCGAAAGTTACTCCTGCGCATCTACTGGCACAGTATCGCGTTGAGCCGGCTCACGCTTTACGGTAAAAATACCCGTCGTGCGCAAGATTACATACTTGGTTATCTGCTCGTTCGACTTAAATCCCACACCCTCAATGACCTCTTCGCCATCTACGATGCGTATGGCCGAGTCGGAATATATCTCGCGGGCATGTTGGTCCCAAAAGAGTTGCTGGGTATAGAACTTTTTACCCTCGGCGTTCTCTATGTGCACATTGCCATCCAGGCGCCATATCTGAGGCTTCTTGTAGTAGATGGCCGTGTCGCCCTCTATCATTGTCTCAGTAGCAAAGAGGGTGTCAAACTGCTCTACATAGATACCTTGCGGGAAATACCAATAGGGATTTTCAATCTTCTCACTCTCATACATATACCACAAGGGAGCCTCTATGCGATAGCGTGTCACGCCCGAGTCCGATATGAGCGTATTCACATCACAAGTATACATCGTGGGCAAACTATCGACATTTTCATATCCACCCACGACCTCGGTCTTATCGCCCATACAGGCCGACAATAGCATAATACAGCAAAGGGCCACGCTTGCTACCCGCGTAACCCACGAAAATGCCACAATATGTCTTCTTGTATGCTTCATTCTATATACAAGAGGGTTACACCTCTCGGCATAACCCTCTATATGTCATTTTTCTTATTATTTCTTGATGAAAGTCTTTACACCTACACCGTCGTTGTGCACATACTGCAAGATGTAAGTACCGGCTGCGAGCGACGATACATTCACCTCGTTTTTGTAACCATTGAGCGCACCGGCTTGTACTTGCGCACCGGCTACCGAGTAGATAGCATAGCTACCACCTACCATGGGTACTTCGATAGTCACCACCTCGGCTGCCACAGAAGGATATACGCGCATTGCATCGCTCATTACACTCTCCACTGCGTCATCGGCAGCGATTGTAAATGTAAATTGTTTTTCCAACGACTCGCCTGTATTGATGTTGGTTACAGTCATGAGCAACGACTTGAACGAGTTTTTATCCTCTATCGCCTTGGTCGATACAAGCTTGCCATCAACTACTTGATAGGGCGACTCTGTGTGCTTTCCGGTCACATTTTTGGGACCTTTCAAGTCATACTCAAACACAGCCTCGGGGTCTTCGCACAACACAATAACATCGGCAAGTGCCACACCGGCAGGCGTACCCACTACAAATCGTTTTGTGCTCAAGTCCAACGAATAGGGAGCTGTTGCAGGAGAACCCACGCCCAATACCGCAGTGTTATTTTCGGGGAATGTCATACCTTGATAGGCGTCTTCCATCTTCTCGATATCGAAGTAGCCGTTACCATAGCCACCCCAACCCCAGTTTACGTGAACTTTTTGAGTTGCATTTTTCCAACCATCGAGGTTCCAGCAGTGACCACCTTGCTCACCTGAGCCAAAGTATATTACCACGCGACCCAACACGATGTCGTGGAGCAACAACTCCAACCAACCGGCAGGATTGTTTTTCTTTTCTACAAATTGCAACAACGCGGGATCATAGCAGAAGAACTCTTCCAACGAATTCTTTACAATTACGTTACCAGCGCCCGAACCCTCGGGAGTATAATCCATATCGACCGATACACCACAGTGATACAACAGGCGAGCTATCTCGTCCGAGTCGCCACGATCCATGGCATCCCAGTCATAGGGTTTCTCTTCGTCATAGTTGATGCTCAACATACCTGCACTTGCACAGTTATACGAGTGCTTGCCACGTGCAGCTACAGGATAGTGTTGCACCATCATAGCTTGTGTCATAGCTACTGCCACACAACCCACAAGCGACGACTTGCCATCTACTTTGGGGCAATATTTGTTGTAGGGGCTACCTTGGTCAAGGTTGCGTTTTACAAGAGGCTCCACATCGGGGAGATCTACTTCGGCCACAGCCTTGCGCATCATGGCGCGCTCCCAGCCCTCGTGCTTGGCCACACCGGCAGTTTGCGACTCTTTCACAATGTAAGTAGCACACACTTCGAGAGCTGCTTGCATGGGCTCGGGGGCAACAAAGGCATCGGTTGTATTGTAGCCGATGATAGGATCGACCGACGATTGTGCCGAGACGATAGCCCAGCCGCCATTGTTATATTCTACTACATAGTAAGCAGGAACACCTTCGTGCTCTACCAGGCGCACTGTTGCATCATCGGCACCACGCCACTCGCTATCGAGTGTCAAAAAGTTATCGGCTGCTTGTTTTGCCACTTCGGGCGACACCACTTCCGCTTGCATTACCATTGCATTACAAGCCAAAATTGCGGTGAGTAATAAAGTGAAAAATCTCTTCATCGTATTTTTAGTATTGTGTTTTCCGGGTGCAAAGTAAGGAATTTAACCCCTATTCTGCAAGTAAGTAACTCTATTTGTATCTATTTTTTTATCTATGTAAAAACGCACAAACAAAAAAACGTGGCACACACCCCTTTCGAGATATGTACCACGTATGATTGTTGCTATTATTTCTTAACAAATGTCTTTACGCCCACACCGTTGTTGTGCACATATTGCAAGATGTAGGTACCGGCTGCGAGCGACGATACATTCACCTCGTTTTTGTAACCATTGAGCGCACCGGCTTGTACTTGCGCACCGGCTACCGAGTAGATAGCATAGCTACCGCCCACAACGGGCACTTCTATTGTCACCACATCGGTTGCAAGAGTGGGATACACACGCATTGCATCACTCATTACACTCTCTACCGCATCGTCGGCAACGATTTGTATAATAAACTGTCTCTCTACAAACTCACCTGTATTGGTATTGGTAACCTTCATGAGCAACGACTTGAACGAGTTTTTGTCCTCGACAGTTTTGGTCGACACGAGCTTGCCATCTACCACTTGATAGGGCGACTCTGTGTGCTTTCCGGTTACATTTTTGGGGCCTTTCAATTCATACTCAAACACCGCTTCGGGGTCTTCGCACAACACTACCACATCGGCAAGTGCCACACCCGCCTCGGTACCTATCACAAACTCAGTTGTGCTCAACGACACTCCATAGGGGGCTGTCGTGGGAGCACCCACGCCGATAATAGCACCATTGTCATAGGGGAAACTGAGGCCTTGGTATTTGTCTTCCATGGCATTAATCTTGAAGTAGCCATTACCATAGCCACCCCAACCCCAGTTTACGTGTACCATTTGGGTCGATTGTTTCCAACCATCGATATTCCAGCAGTGACCCGAATTCTCGCTTTGTCCACGATACACTACCACACGACCGAGCATCAACTCATCGAGCAATATTTCGAGCCAAGCCTCGTCGGTAGCCGGCTTGTCTATATAGCGCACCAATTTTTCATCATAGGCAAAGTTGCGCACCAACGCCTCGGCCACAAGAGGTGTTATCGCACCCGAGCCATCGATACCATACTCCATGCGTACCGACACGCCACAGTGATACAACAGACGAGCTATCTCGTCATAGTCGTTGTTATACATAGCATCCCAGTCGTAGGGCTCCTCCTCGTCATAGTTAATCGACTGCAAGCCGACGTTTGAACCTGTATACGAGAATTTGCCATTGGGTCGCTCGGGGTAGCGTGCCACCATCATAGCTTGAGCCATACCCACAGCCACACAACCCACCAGGGATCTTTGGCCGTCTATTTTGGGACAATATTTGTTGTACGGATCGCTTTGATTGAGGTCTATCGTAATAAGGGGCTCTAAATCGGGAGTAGTCTCAATATCGGCTGCGGGCTTGCGACGCATAGGCTCGCTCCATGCCACATGAGCCTCAGTGCCCAACTTGGCATCATATACTATACGTGCAGCACACACATCGAGCACCTCTTGCATAGGCTCGGGAGCCTCAAATGCACCGGTGTGGTTATAGGCAATAAGGGGATCGGCAGAGGTTTGAGCCGACACAAGCGCCCATCCGCCCTCACTATACTGCATAATATAGTAGGCAGGCACGCCGTCGTGCTCTACAAGGCGCATAGTCACCTCACCGGCACCTTGCCACTCACCATCTTGCATCAAAATACTCTCGGCAGTAGCCTTGGCTACCTCTTGCGACACCACCGCGGCTTGCGACATCATGGCCACACTTGCTACCAAGCACGATACTATTACCAAAACGAACTTTTTCATCATTATTAGAATTTTGTTTTTATGGTTTCTCTTTCAACGGGTGCAAAGAAAATAATTTGTTTCATAAATTCCAAATTTACAAAACAATATTAAACTTTTTTTGAGAAACATCAATTAAAAAGAAAGATGAGGCTACCCTATGTGAGCAACCTCATCTTCTATCGTTTTTGTTGCAAAAATTACTTTTTGATAAAGGTCTTTACACCCACACCGTCGTTGTGTACATATTGCAAGATGTATGTACCGGCTACGAGCGACGATACATTCACCTCGTTTTTGTAGTTGTTGAGCGCACCGGCTTGTACTTGTACACCGGCTACCGAGTAGATAGCATAGCTACCACCCACGGCGGGCACTTCTATTGTCACCACATCGGCAGCTACCGAGGGATATACACGCATTGCATCGCTCATCACGCTCTCTACCGCATCGTCGGCAACGATAGAGATTGTAAACTCTTTTTGATACGACTCACCGGTATTGTTATTTGTAACCTTCATGAGCAAGTATTTGAATGAGTTCTTGTCCTCGATAGTCTTGGTCGACACGAGCTTGCCGTCTACTACCTCATAGGGCGAAGCTGTGTTCTTACCTGTTACGTTTACAGGGCCCAACAACTCAAATGCGAAGTCGGCCTCGGCATCTTCACAAGCCACCTCTACATCGGCAAGTGCAACACCTGCCTCAGTACCTAATACAAACTCGGTTGAGCTCAAAGTGATACCATAGGGAGCAGTCGAGGGCTTACCAATGCCAAATACAGCACCGTGGTGGAACAAGAACGAGATACCTTGGTATGTATCGGTCATGTTCTCAAGGCTGAAGTAACCATCGCCGTAGCCACCCCAACCCCAGTTACAGTGTACCATTTGGGTCGAGTTTTTCCAACCATCGAGGTTCCAGCAGTGACCACCATTACCTTCCTTATCGGCTGCACCCATATACATTACTACACGACGATTGAGCAAGTCGGTAAGAATCTTGTCATACCATGTTGCATCGTCAAACGAAGCACGAGCCACTGCATGCACACGTTGCTTGTCGTATTGGAAGTGACGCACGAGCGCCTTGGCAGCATCTTCGATATATGCACCCGAGAAGGTGAGGCTATACATCATGTTGATAGAAACACCTGCGTGATAGAGCAAGCGAGCCACCTCGTCGTAGTTGCCGGTTTGGTCGCAAGCATACATAGCATCCCAATCATAGGGAGCCTCATCGTCATACACGATAGAGGGTTTCATATCTTGATATTTGTATGAGTTCTTACCCACCGAACGCTCGGGATAACGTTGCACCATCATGGCTTGAGTCATAGAGACAGCCACACAACCCACCAAGGCATTCTTGCCATCGATTTTGGGGCAATACTTGTTGTAGGGGCTGTTTTGGTTGAGGTTTACAGTAATCATGGGAGCAATGTCGGGAGTCGACTCGGGATCGGCAGCAGGCTTGCGTTGCATCACACGCTTCCAGTCGGCGTGTTCTACGGTCTCACCTTGCAATGCACGAGCAGTGATAACCTTGGCATTGAAATTGAGCAACTCGCCCATAGCACCGGGAGCTGCAAACTCACCTGTTGTATTGTAACCGATAACAGGTTGAGACGATGTTTGAGCCGATACTACTGCCCAACCACCATTGTTATATTCTACTACATAGTATGCAGGCACGCCATCGTGCTCTACAAGGCGCACTTGCGCATCGTCGGCGCCATGCCACTCATTGTCGAGAGCCAAGAAGTTGTCGGCAGTTTGCTTAGCCATTTCAGTAGTTACTACTGCGGCCGAAAGGTTCATGCACATTACCGAAACAACGGCAGCGGCAAAAAGGGTAAAAATTTTCTTCATCATCTGTGATTGTAATGCGGTGTTAAAATAAGGAATAATATTTCAGGTTGCAAAGATATACATTCTATCACACAATAACAAAGAGATTTACATTTTTTATAAAGCATTACAAAACGACACTACACCCCGGCCTAACACCCACAACAGCACGGCGACCCGCCACCCTGTTGCGCAGAAAGAAAAAAAGAGGTCGCACCACAGGGCGCGACCTCCGAGAGTATGATCAAATGCTTATATTATTTTTTGAGCATTTTGATTGCATTTGTATTGGCGGGGAACATAGGTGCGTCCAATACAATGGGAGTCTCAAAGAACTCTACCTTGAAGCTACCACCGGCGAGGATATCCTCTGAGTGGAATTGGAGTTCGGGCTTGAGCTCGGCGATAGCCGACATTTGAGGACCTTGTGCAGTCTCCATGATAGCGATGATATAGGGAACACCACCATTGGGAGATACAAATTGAGAACCCTTGAAGACTTCACCACCTTGGCCTTGGAAGTCATATACACCGAATGACCAACCGGCAAATGCACCTTGACCTTCTACATAGTCGGCCATGTACAAGGGATAGAGACCTGTAGAGCCATCTTTAGATTGCAATGCAATATCACCAATGTAGGGGAAACCATAACCCCAAACATCGTTTACATCGAGGAATTGAAGTATCTCAATTTGAGCGGCACCACCCATAGGATCAGCATCAGTATATGAGTATGCGGGAACATAAGCGGGGAGAACTACAGCGCCCTCATTAATAGCCTCTTCACCAAACATGTTGAGGATACTGGGCACGTGCCAGAGAACTGCCTCATCATCCTCAGCCACATAAGTCATAGTCAAGATAGGTGTACCGAATTGTTGGTAACCACCACCCAAAAGGTCAATCTCACCTACGAATGCATAGCCCTTACCGTCTTGGAAGAAGCTGTCATTTACAGGAGGTTCGGGTTTGTTAGCGGGGTCATAAGCCCACCAAGGACCATTGGGCAAACCTTCGTCATCGAGAACGTTGGCAATAGCAGCCATCTTGTTACCATACTTGTCTTCTACCGAACCCTCACCGAACGAAAGCAATACGATAGACATGCCTTCCTCGTTGAAGTTGAATGTAGCGGGCAATGTAACAACAAGGTTCTTACCAGAAGCCATAGCAGAAGCATCACCTGTAGCATAAGACTCGAGGTTCTCGTCCAATACGTCGTATGTAACTGCGGGCATAGCATCGGTGCGGATGATGTTCTCGTTGAATACGATAGTTACTTGCTTACCGTTGGCAGTAGCTGTGAGGGGCGAAACTGTTGTGATAACAGGAGCAGTTACGTCTACAGCACCTACAGTCTTAACAGCAGTTGTTTGCACACCTGCAGCATTGGCAGCAACAGCATATACAGTATAAGTGTTACCGGGAACAAAACCTGTAAGTTGGATACCGAGTGTATCACCTTCGAGAGCGGGTTCTGCACTCCAACCACCGTATTGACCTTTCAAAAGAGCAGTGTAATCGATTGTCTCTTCGGGACCTTCGGCATATACAAAGTGGAAGTTTGTAGCATTCTTGATGTAGAAAACTACGTCCATCTTGTCGCTGATAAGCTCACCTGTGATAGAGTCAAGGGGTGAAACCTCGATAGCGAGCTCGGGTTCGGGACCCCAAGTATCGCGGGGAAGCGACTCCATATTTTCCCACTGTGCGCAACCGGTCACAAGAAGACCGATTGCGAGTGAGAGGATATATACTAACTTTTTCATTTCGATTAAGTGTTACTTTGTTAATACATTATTTTTTTGTATAAACGATATCGGTGAAGTACTCATACAAAGCACCGGCAAGTGCATCGTATGCACCGAGAGCGCTACTCCAAGAGATTACAACACCTTCGTCCAATGAGTAGTTGGCAACACCAAGACCTGTAGTTTCGATTTGGCTTGTAATACCGCAAACGACGAGGTCCATGCTACCATCTACAGTGTAGAGTGATTGACCAATACGCATAGAGATTGTACCTTGAACATCATCTACAGTAGCTTCAACAGCGGCACAGTTGTCGTGGCTGAGACCGAAGTGAGCTGTAGAGATAACGGGGTGAATCCACAATTTATTGTCAGTCTCATCGTCAGCAACGATAGTTACATCCCACTCTTTTGTTTCCTCAAAGGCTGCAGACATACCAGAAGCTGTGTAGTCGCCCAAGAGACGGTTGAAGGGGTTCTCGTCGTCGAGGATAGTTACAGTGTAAGTGTTCATAGCACCCTTGTTGCAACCTTGGATGTTAGCGAGTTTTACATCAAACTTCTTGTTGGTCTCGCGTTGGTCGTTATCGATAGCCTTCAAAGCTACAGCTGCAAAGCGGTGGTCTTTGTCGAAGTTGATAACATAGGGAGCTTGAGCGAAAGTAATAGTATCAACATTGATGCGCTCGTTGAAAGTGGGGCTTTGGTTGTCAAAGTCGATGTTGTAACGAACAGCATAAGCTACCTCAAAGTGAGCACCTTGAGTAGCAGCATTGGCAGCATACTCGTCGGCATTGAAAGTAATCTCGGTAGAGGCGTTGATACCGGCAACAGAGGCGCAGTAGAGAGTAATCTCCGAGAGGCCATCCATTTCATCCAGCATGCCTGTTGTCTTATCAAAGGCAATAAATGCTTGCGCGTCATCGTTGAACGTGGGTTGGTTGTTCAAATCACAAGAAGTGAAAAGAACCGCCGACGCAAGCGCTGTGTATATTAAACTTTTGATTTTCATTGTTTCTTAATTTTTAAATATCCGTATTAATTACCATTTGGGATTTTGTACCAAATTGCCATTAACGTCGATTTCAGACTCAGAAATAGGCATGCACCAGTATTTGCTGTCGAAAGCAACATTTTGGTTAATGGTAGAAGAAACGTCATTACGTACCATCATCTCACCGGGAGTAGCACCACCTTGGTATTCAGTGCCAATGAGACGCTTGTAATCGTGCCAGATGTGACCCTCGAAAGCCAACTCTTTGCGACGCTCGTTGAAGATGTCGCGGAACGATACAGTTGTATAGGGAGTAGCCTTACGGTTCTCGGCGATTACGTTAAGGTCGTTCATAGCACCAGTGTTGTTTTGTTGCATGTAACGAGCCTCGGCGCGGATAAGATACATTTCAGAAGTACGCAATACAGGAACGTTGGGAATAGCGAGCAAGCCACCCTTACCTTGGTACTTAGCGGGCCAGAGGTAGTCGGGGTGATCGGCCGAAGTGAGGAGAGTAGTCTTACGAACGTCGCCATCCTCATAGAGAGCCAACAAGTCCTCAGATACGCGAACGTCGCCATACTCGTCGGGGTCGGTGATGTTACCGATGAGAGTAGAAGACTCGGTAGTATCGAAGTAAACAGCGAAGATAACCTCTGAGTTAGCGCTCATGTTTTCGTCGGTCCACATATTGGGATATACGCTTGCAGTAGCAACTGAATAACCCATAGCGAGAACGTTTGAAGCGTGGATCTCAGCATTTTCATAGTCTTGCATATAGAGGTATACGCGAGCGAGAAGAGCCTCGATAGCAGCGGGAGTAACAGCGCACTTCACGTCTTTAACACCCTCACGAGTATAACCAGCCTCGATCAAAGAGAGAGCTGTGTTGAGGTCGCTGAGGATAGCCTCGTAGTTGTCGGCAACCAAAGCACGTGCGGGCTTGTCGAGTACGCTCTCTGCAGGGTTCTCTTTCACGATGGGCACACCAAGAGCCTCTACCGAACCTTCAGCAGCAGTTGAAGAGATAGCATAGGGTTGAGCATACCAGCGAACGAGGTCGAAGTAGCAGAATGCGCGAACGAACAAACACTCGGCCATACGGTTGTCGAGGTCTTGTTGAGTTACGCCTTCCTCTTTCAAGTATTCAGCACCTCTTGTTTTGAGGGCATAGATAACGTTGTTACAACGGTTGATGTTGACATAGGCACTGCCATATACCGAGAAACCACCAGAGGCAGTAAAGTTCCATTGCTGCCAGTTCATACCACGACCTGAGTTAAGGGGAGCACCTGCAACGCAGTTACCGCACATCACGTCGGGATAAATTTGAAGATCGAGACCATACCATGACTCAGAAGCAAAAGCAACGTATGTCACAGCCGCAGCCTTGTCCATACCTTCAAAGTTCTCAAGCGCTACTTTGTCAGTGACCGTTGTTGTAGGATCGGTGGTAAGATCGCACGAAACAAGGCCAAGTGCAACAGCAGCTAATATAAATATCTTTTTCATATTCTTAATCCTTTCTCAATTATTAGAATGAAATATCAAGACCCACTACAAACGACTTAGTGATAGGATAGATACCGAGTGAAGTACCTGTTTGACCACGTTCGGGGTCGAAGCAGTTTGTATCGTGGAATGTGAAGAGGTTGTAACCGCTGACATATACACGGAGGTTGTTGATAGCGGCTTTCTTCATCAACTTGGCGGGGAATGTGTAACCCAAAGTCAAGTCTTTAACACGGAGGTAATCGCCACGCTCGAGGAAGCGAGTAGATACTGTGTAAGAAGAGTTGCTACCGTTGTCGGCAACGGGTTTGGGGTTAACACCTGTATCACCGATTTCTTTCCAGTAAGCGCCCTCACCGGCAGCAACCTTCAATTGGTTGTAACCGAAGTTAGCACCGTCGTTCCAGAAGATTTGGTTATCGGGGTTGAGGATGTAGTTACCAATCTTATACTCGAAACTTGCGCTGAAGTCGATACCCTTCCAGCTCAAAGAGGTGTTGAAACCACCCATAGCCTTAGCCTCGGGCGAACCTTTATAGATACGACCTGCTTGAGTAAAGTCGGTAGTGATCATCTTCTCACCATTTTCGTCGGCTGCAGTATACCAGAGAGCCTCACCATTGATGGGGTTAACACCGGCATAGTCATAGAGGTAGAATTGGTACATTTGTTGACCTTGAACTACACGGAGACCGCTACCTGCTGAGAGGTATTCGTTTTGGTCGAGGTCAAGGATCTTAGAACGGTTCATAGACAAGTTCACACCGAATGTCCATTGCAAGTCGTTGGTGTTGATAATATCAACGTCCAATTGAGCCTCGAAACCTTGGTTCCAGAGTGAACCTACGTTCTTGGTCATTGAGCTGAAACCTGTAGTCAAAGGAATACGAGAAGACATCAACATATCTTCAGTAGTACGGTGGTAGTACTCCAACGAACCAGAGAGGCGATCCCAGAAGCGGAAGTCGATACCCACGTTGTGAGCCAAGTTAGTCTCCCAAGTCAAGTCGGGGTTGGGCAATTGACCGGGGGCCCATCCCATGATACCGTTGTAACGACCTGTACCATAGAGAGCATAAGCTGCATAAGCACCGATGTTGTTGTTACCGTTCACACCATAGCTGTAACGGAGTTTCAATTGGTTGATCCATTCTGCATCGTCCATGAATGCCTCTTTGTCAATGTTCCAAGAAGCACCTACTGACCAGAATACACCCCAACGTTTGTTCTCACCGAAGAGTGAGCTACCGTCGGCACGAACTGAACCTTGCAAGTAGTATTTTTGACGATAGTTATAGTCGGCTACACCAAAGAAAGAGAGCATCTTATCTTCTGTGAAACCATAGCCGATGCTGTGGTAATCGGGATCGCCGTTATCGGGCCAAGGAAGTTGAGGATTGGTATTGGCAGTACCCCAACCTGTAGACTCAGCTTGGAAGTGAGTGTACTCATGACCCAACAATACGCGGAGGAAGTGCTCCTCGTTGAAGTTATCTTCGTACACAGCAGTGTTAGAAGTAGTAAATGTGTTGTAACGTACGTCACCACCCGAGAGTGAGTTCTCGATGTCGGCATTTTGAAGCACGAAACCGGGGCGGAAGATGTAGTTGTGAGTGAAGAGCAACTCCATAGAGTTGTTGGTCTTGAATGTCAACTGTTTGATGGGCTTCCATTCGAGGTACATAGTACCGTTGAATTTGTAGTGCTCATCATACTCAACCTTCTCGTGAGCATACGCCAAAGCGTTGTTTGTTGTGAAACCGAGGGGGAGGTTGTAGTTGAAGTCAGTACCGTCTTCGTTGTAGATGGGAGCTGTGGGAGGAATAGCAAGACCAGCAAAGAAGGGGTTGATGTATGACCAACCGCTGCTGCTATTTACAGACTCACCAGTCATGCGGATGTAACCACCATTGACACGAGCACCAAATTTCATCCATTTGTTCAACTCGCTGTCAACGTTTACACGCAAACGGAGGTTTTGATAGTCAGAACCATAAGTGATACCTTGGCTTTGGTTGTAAGCTACCGAAGCATAGTAGTTAGTCTTGGCAGTACCACCTTGAGCGTTCACCTCATACTCTTGGATTGAACCCTCGCGAGTGAGAGCCTCCATCCAGTTGTAGAAAGGTTGAGACTTAGTACCGATAGGCATATAGTAGCTATTGGCCTTACCGTTGGGCAATGTGAGAGCATTGGGGTCGATACCGGCATTGTAAACGGCGTCGCGATACCAATCAACATACTCTTGACCGTTCAACACACCATAGTTGTTGTCGTTGGCAAGAGAAGTGATACCACCGCGTACACGAGCTGTGATGCGAGCTTTACCCTCGTTGTTCTTACCGCTCTTGGTAGTAATAAGGATTACACCGTTGGCAGCACGCGAACCGTAGATAGAAGCAGCAGCAGCATCCTTCAACACAGTGATAGAAGCGATATCGCTGGGGCTGATAAGAGCGATAGCATTGGTAGACTCGGCAGCACCACCAGAGATGTTACCACTCATTACGGGGATACCATCGACTACATAGAGGGGAGCAGAACCTGCACCGAGAGAAGATGTACCACGCACACGAATAGTTGTAGCAGCACCGGGTTGACCACTTGTACTTGAAATTTGCACACCGGCCATTTTACCTTCCAACATCTTGTCGACAGATGTTGCGGGAATTGAAGCCAAGTCATCACCGCTGATTTGAACAACGGCACCGGTCTTAGCTTCGCGGCTTTGCACACCGTAACCTACAACGATTACCTCATCGAGGGTAGTTGTAGAAGATAGAGTCACTACCATACCGTCACGGGCAAACACTTCGGCTTTCTCCATACCAATGTAAGAGATCACAAGTGTTTTAGAGCCGTCAGGCAACTTGATAGAGAAGCGTCCATCGGCATCAGTAATAGCCGATGAGTTTGTACCCTTAACGAGAACTGATGCACCAAAGATTGGCAGATCGTCGTCGCCAGAAATAACTGTACCTGTTATGGTCTTTTGGGCCATAGCAGACGTTACTCCTACTAACAGGGCACACAAGAACATTGTTAGTTTTCTCATACGTCTGAATTTAATTAAACATTAATATACATTAAAAAATAAAGTAATTCTCTCAAAAATTCCCTCCCTCAAGAGGGGATATAATAGGTTTTAAGGTTATCGCTTTGCTATATTGCATTAACACAATATCTACTCGTCTCATTTACAACAAATCAACGTTGCAAACAGATGCAAAGTATTGAAAAATATCTATTGCTATCGATTGCATAGTCTTAGTGACAATAAGACAAATACAAAGATAGCAAGAAAGAAGCAAAAAAAAGCACAACACATGCAAATCGAGAGTTTTTTGTGCAGAGCAGGTTACAAAAGCATGACAAAAAGAGTCCGCAAAGCAACAAGAGTGTTTTGCGCAAAATACAAAACATTGTATATCAAGCGCATAATTTATCATTCGCAATACCACTTCAAGGACAACATAAGAGCTCGTCGACCCTGTTAATAAACGTTAAAAGCCAAAAAACAAGCATCGATACGCTCTGTTAAATTCTTAAAACAGCCTCTATTTTAACATAAAATCACTTCATTTTAACAACTCGGGGAGAGATTGGCAAAAGAGCGGGGTCGAAACGACACAATTATCGGCTGTTTTATATCGGCATGCTCTATATAACAAAAATAGATTATCAAAACAACAACACAATATACTATATACTATCATTACGACAGTTTTAACACGCATCAAAAATCAAATTGCAATTACGACCAATCATCCACCACATTGGCGCATACAACATTCTACAATCGTAGTACAAAAAGACTACAAAATTGAGAAAAGCCAATAAAAATTCTTACCTTTGCATATATGAGACTGATAATAGACCAAGGCAATAGCGCAACCAAGTTGCACATAGCCACAGGCGACAAAATTGTAGAAACAACCGTGACCGAGAATGAGGAGATGCTCGAATATGTGCGCCAGCGCATAGCCGACGACACATTTGAGGCCGCCATATATAGCTCGGTGCGACGCGAGTATGACAAGCGACTCATCAACGTAATGAGCCGTAAGATACCCCACATAGTGTGCATGGGCAATACGACACACCTACCCATAGGCATAGAGTATCGCACACCTCACACCTTGGGACACGACCGCATAGCGGCAGCCGTGGGTGCTTGGTATGAACAGCCCCACCACCCACTGCTGGTAGTAGATGCCGGAACTGCCATCACCTACGACCTGGTGTCGAGCAAGGGCAAATTTATGGGTGGCAATATTGCCGCCGGCATAGAAATGCGACTGCGCGCCCTGCACGAACACACCGGACGCCTACCCCTGGTAAAGAGCAACGGCGAGTTGCCCATGCTGGGATATGATACCGAAACAGCCCTACGCGCCGGTGCACTGCAAGGCGCAGCCTTCGAGTTGGAGGGGTACATCAACGCCTGCGAGGCACAAAATCCGGGGCTTTTGGTTTTCTTAACGGGTGGAGACGCCGAGCGCTTGGCTACTATAATAAAAAGAACTATCTTTGTGGACCGAAATTTAGTCCCTAAAGGTTTAAACCGAATTTTAGAATACAATGTCAAATTATAGACTCTTCCTTGCCACACTGCTCTGCGCCATCATCATGCCGGCCGTGGCACAAACCCCCTACTCACAGTATGGATATGGTACAATGGACAACATTGCCACCGGCAACCAGCGCGCCATGGGTAGCACGGGTATAGGTATACGCAACAACACACAGATAAACATGATGAACCCCGCATCGTACACAGCATGCGACTCGTTGACATTCATGTTTGACTTCTCAGTAGACTACAAAGGCAACTGGTATAGCGAGGGTGGCTCACAAGCACAAAGCCAAAGCGGTGGCCTCAACTACATCACAATGCAATTTTTGCTGGGCAAGAATGTAGGCGCAAGTATAGGCCTCACCCCCATATCGCACGTAGAATATCTCTATGGCAACACCATCACCAATGGCAGCTATACCCGCGTGGGCGAAGGCGGACTCTCGCAACTCTATGCCGGACTTGCCTACCAACCCTTTAAATGGGTATCGCTGGGTGTAAACGTGGGCTATATGTTTGGCCGCATACAGAACTATGTGCAAGTAGCTACCGACGCTACCACAGGCATCTACTACAAGACTCTGATGGTAAACGATGTGCGCTTGCAAGCGGGTATACAATTCCCCATCGACTTCGACAGCAAGAACAACATTACCGCCGGTTTTACCTACACACTTGGCAAGCCTGTCGAGGGTGAGGCATTGGCATTCGACACATTCAACGACACTATCACCTTCAACATGCGCGACTACTACTCAATGCCCCACTGCTTCGGTGCGGGTTTGAGCTACAACTACGACAAGCGACTCACTATCGCCGTGGATGGTCGCTACGAGATGTGGGAGGATGCCAAATTTTACAACCCCAATACCGTATCGTTCGAGAGCTTGAACAACCGCATGCGCTTGTCGGCCGGTGTGGAGTTCCGCCCCAAATTGGTATCGAGCAACTACTTCGACTACATACGCTATCGCATAGGCGGTTTCTACGAGGAGTCGTACATAAAAGTAGGCAACAACAAGGTACACGAGTATGGCGTAAGTTGCGGTTTCGGCTTCCCCTTGCGCAGCGAGGATTCTATGCTCAACATCAGCCTCGAATACTCACACCGCAATGGCTATCCCAACGCACTACTCAGCGAAGACCACCTCGCCGTGGTAGTTTCAATGACATTTAACGAAATGTGGTTCTGGAAACGCAGGTTTGAATAACCCACCCGAACACCTCATCATACAACAACGCCGCTCAAGCAATTGAGCGGCGTTGTTTATATATTATATAATGTATAGTCGAGAACCTTACATCAATATAGACCGTAAGTAATAGATAACACCTGGAATTCGGTGCGGCGGTTGATTTGATGCGCAACCTCTTGGTCTTCTTCCGAGAGGCCGAGGATAAACTCCTCGGTAAGCTCATCGCCCTCTTTAAATTGTGGATACTGCGTCGCGAGCTTCTTGGTGATAACCTTGGGAACACTCTCGCCATAACCCACCGCCTTGACACGGTCGGGAGCAATGCCCTGCGCTATAAGATAGTCGACCACCGACTGCGCACGACGTTGCGAGAGCTCTTCGTTATAGGCATCACGACCGCGAATATCGGTGTGCGAGGCCAACTCGATGCTGATATTGGGGTTGTCGTTGAGAATGGGTATCAACTCCTTGTCGAGCGATTCTTCCGACTCAGGACGCAACGTAGCCTTATCGAAGTCGTAGAAGATATTGTCGAGAATAACAGGCTTGGTAACCGATGCGAGAACAAAATCTACCACATAGTCAACATCGACCTCGGCGGTGTCACTCATAAATTCCTGCTTTCCATTAAGATAGCCCCTACATCCTGCCATCATAACATATCGCACACCCCGATTGAGCGAGAAGCGGAATGTACCATCCTTGCGACCGCTCTCCTTTTGGTTGGAGCCATCGTCGCCAATAATGCGTATAACAGCATCGGCAATAGGTTCGTCGTCCTTGTCAAGCACCATGCCCGATATGGTTACTTTGATAGAAGGCTTCTCAAAGCTATATATCTTATCATAACCACGACCATCGTTGCGATTGGATGAGAAAAATCCGGTCTCCTCTACACCAAAAGTAATACCAAAATCGTCGCCCGACGAGTTCATAGGATACTTCATATTCTCTACATGCCACACACCCGCGGTATCGAGCTGTGCCACAAAGAGGTCGAGCCCGCCCATGCCGGGATGACCATCGGACGAAAAGTACAGCGTGCTATCGCCACGCATATAGGGAAACATTTCGTCGCCGGGAGTGTTTATCTTGTCGCCCAAGTTTTCGAGCGTACCCTCGGTGTTGGTGCCAAGACCTACGCGCCATATATCGGTACCACCCTGCCCACCGGGCATATCGGATGTAAAATAGAGATAGAGTCCATCGGACGAGACCGCGGGATGCGCAAACGAAGAGATGGTATCGGCTACAATATCGAGTTTGGTGGGAGCACTCCACGCCGCACCACTGCGGGTAGAGGTATATATCTCGACCGAAGCGTTCTGATTGGGATCTTGACGCGCCTTGCTCAAATACATCGTCGAGCCATCGGGGCTGAAGCTTACCATACCCTCATCGGCCTCGGTATTCAAGTCTCCTTCTATAAGTTCGGGCTTTTGCCACACACCATTTTCATCTTTCTTTGCCAAGAAAATGTCGTAGCTTTTTACACCGGTTATCGTGCTCTTCTTGTCGCCGGTAGCCTTGTCGCTCGAACTCGTAATGTACAACTGATCATACTGTTCACCCTGCAACATAGGCGAACAGTCGCTGCGACGCGTATTGAAGAGAGCCATCTTCTTGATACTATATCGAGTGGGATTTTCTTTCCAATTTACGGCCTCCACACAACCTATCATACCATTGTGCGCAACTCGGCTGTTGGGATCCTTGGCAAGATACAACTCGTAATTGGTAATAGCCTCCTTGTACTTACCCTCGGCATGACGACTTTGAGCCAAATAGAGATATGTCGTACTGTCGGTCTCGGCATAGTTATAGCGCACGGCATTGGTAAAGGCAGCCGAAGCACGAGCCGTCATATTAAGGCGACGATAACAATCGCCCATCATATACGCCACCTGTCCACGCAAGGGGCGGTCGGCCTTCTTCTGCAATTTATTATATACCTTTCTATAAGTCTGAGCCGCCTCATAATATTCGCCACGGGCATACTGCTCATTGGCAACACTCAGTTTGGCCGAGCCACACGACGAGAGCATCACTACCCCACACAGGATAGAGAGAATGTAAACTATATATTTTTTCATTATAGACATGATATACCATATATACATTATAATATACGGTATTTATCACGATTTATTGCCTCGACCACCTCATTTAGCGGTCAACTCGCCACAACAGCGAGCTATCGCCATAACTCAAGAAGCGAAAATCGTGCGACAAAGCATAGTCGTAGATGGTATGCCAATCGCCGGCAACAAAGGCCGAGACAAGCAACAAAAGTGTACTGCGAGGTTGGTGAAAATTGGTAACAATGCCATCGACCATGCGAAACTTATAGCCCGGCACAATAATAATGCGAGTAGCACTTACTAAGCGGTCGGCTCCCGTGCGGTCGAGATAATCGAGCAGGAGTTGCATCGCCTCGGCACGCGACAAGTCGGGATTATCGCCATAGGGCGCCCACTGTTGCACGCGCAACTCCTCGGCCGTAGCTTGCGGATTGCGATAGAGCGACAAAGCGATATAATAGAGACTCTCAAGTGTACGTACCGATGTTGTACCCACTGCCACCACTCGGCGCTCGCTGTGACAAAGCTGCTCGATGAGGGTACGCGACACCGAAATATACTCGGTGTGCATCTCGTGCATGTCTATCGTATCGCTCTTGACAGGCTTGAATGTTCCCGCGCCCACATGTAGCGTCAGCTCATGGGTAGGTATACCCTTGGCACGCACAGCATCGAGCACAGCAGGAGTAAAGTGCAAGCCCGCAGTAGGAGCTGCCACCGAGCCCTCTATCTTGGAATAGACTGTTTGATAGGTCGTCTTGTCACTCTCCTCGGTAGCGCGATTGAGATAGGGCGGAATGGGCAACTCACCCAGCATCTCCAACAACTCACCAAAGGTTATAGAGTTATCATCCCACGCGAACTCCACCTCAAAGCCATCGCCATGTTGCGCTATGCGAGTGGCCGAGAGTGTCACCTCGCGACCCGCATGGGTAAATGTAAGGCACAGCGCCCCCTCCTTCCACTTCTTGGCATTACCTATAAGGCACACCCAGCGACACGAGTGCGTGCTCTGTAGCGACATGGCGTAATCGACCGGCGCAAGAGGCTCAAGACAAAATATCTCGATAATAGCACCCGTAGCCTTGCGAAAGTGCATACGCGCTTGTATTACACGCGTATTGTTAAAGAACAACATCACATCGTCGGGCAGTTGCGCGGGTAAAGAGGCAAATGTATGACACTCAATATCGCCACCTTTATAAACAAGCAGTTGCGAACTGTCGCGTTGCGCAAGCGGAAACTTAGCTATACGCTCATCGGGCAACGGATAATCATACTCCTCTATACGTATATTTCGGGCATCAAGCATCATCTTTCAAGCATTTGTTTTCTATACTGCAAATGTACAAATTATTATAGAACCTACTACCGACCCAACATCAGATTATGGAGCACGCAGGTCAAAAAGTAGACAAAACAAAAAAGCTTCGAGGAGAACTCGAAGCTTTTCGCGGTGCGTACGGGACTCGAACCCGTGACCCCATGCGTGACAGGCATGTATTCTAACCAACTGAACTAACGCACCAATTTCAAAATTTAAACCAGAGAACGTTTTCTCCTTTTTTGCGATGCAAAGGTAAGAGGTTTTTCTGAATTACACAAGAGTTTGCACAAAATATTTTTACAAAAAATATCGCTTCAAAGATACAATACTAATACTCAATGCTTTGCAAAATATACAAACAAAACATTTTATTACTCTCACACATTAAATAAATGTAAATATAGGATAGAAAGGCTTTGATATCAATAATTATTCGTACTTTTGCTATCAGGTATTTTATGCCTTGTAGCAAACTTACATAAACAAAAGAGAACATGGCAACTAAAAAGAATAAAACAAACAGCAAAGCATCATCACATATCATCAGAATTCTCTGGATCGTCTTTGTAGCCGCCATCCTATCGGTCACAATGTTGTTCGTGGCCATTTTCCAAGGTTGGCTGGGTTATATGCCCCCTATCGAAGACTTGCAGAACCCCAAGGACAAGTTTGCATCGGAAATATACTCGGACGATGGCAAGGTATTGGGCCGTTTCTACCAGAGTCGCAACAACCGTGTGTATGTAGACTATGGCGAAATATCGCCGCACCTCATCGAGGCACTCATCGCAACCGAGGACGAGCGCTTTGCCGAGCACTGCGGTATTGACTTCCGTGCACTGATGCGTGCCATTGTAAAACGCGGCATCCTTATGCAGAAGAGCGCCGGTGGTGGTAGTACCATCACACAACAATTGTCCAAGCTACTATATTCGCCCAAAGCAGGTAGCGTGGTAGAACGCCTTGTGCAGAAGCCTCAAGAGTGGGTAATAGCCACAAAATTGGAGCGTTACTATACCAAGGAAGAGATTATAAACATGTACCTCAACCACTTCGACTTCCTCAACAACGCCGTGGGTATACAATCGGCAGCTCAAGTATATTTCAACAAATACGCCAAAGAGCTCAGCATCGAGGAGTCGGCGACATTGGTGGGCATGTGTAAGAATCCCTCATTATACAATCCCCGTCGATTTAATGAGCGCACACGCGGACGTCGCAATGTGGTACTCTCACAAATGCGCAAAGCCGGCTACATAACCAAGGCCGAGTGCGACTCATTGCAACAACTGCCACTCGAACTCGACTTCCGCTTGGTTGACCACAAAGAGGGCCCTGCCCCCTACTTCCGCGAGCGCATACGCATGATGCTTACCGCCAAGAAGCCCGAGCGTGACAACTATGCCGGCTGGGAATATCAACAATATGTCAACGACTCGATTGCCTGGGAAAACAACCCTGCATACGGTTGGTGCGAGAAAAACCGCAAGCCCGATGGCAGCAAATACAACATCTATAGCGATGGATTGAAGATATATACCGGTATAGACTCGCGCATGCAAGCCTACGCCGAGCAGGCTGTGCGCGAACATGTTGCCGAGTATCTACAACCCCGTTTCTCAAGAGAAAAGAGAGGTCGCAGCTATGCCCCATTCTCGCAAGACATACCCGCCGACCAACGCCAGTCGATACTTGAACGCGACATGCGCAACAGCGAGCGCTATCGCAATATGAAAAAAGCCGGTCACAGCAAGGAAGAGATTATCAAAGCCTTCAACACACCGATTGAGACCGAGTTGTTTACCTACAACGGATTTGTAGACACCATCATTACCCCGATGGACTCTATCAAGTATACCAAGGCATTCTTGCGCAACGGATTTGTAGCGATGGACCCGTTTACCGGCAAGATAAAGGCATACGTGGGAGGCCCTGAGTTTTCACAATTCCAATACGACATGGCAGGAGTGGGCCGCAGACAGATTGGTTCTACCATCAAGCCCTTCCTTTACACCTTGGCGATGGAAGAGGGCTTTACACCCAACTCTAAGTTGCTCAACGAGCAACCCATATTCCACCTACCCAATGGCGATGTGTGGGAACCCCGCAACACCGGCAAGACCCGTATAGGCGAGATGGTACCCCTGAGCTGGGCATTGAGCACATCAAACAACTGGATATCGGCACGCCTCATCGATCAACTCTCGCCCGAGAGCTTGGTGCGCATCATGCGCTCGTTTGGTATCACCAGCCGCATCGACCCCGTGCTATCGCTATGCTTGGGTAGTGTCGAAATATCGGTCGAGGAGATGACAGCCGCCTACACCGCCTTTGCCAACAACGGTGTGCGCGTGAGCCCCATCTATGTTACCCGCATTGAAGACAACCACGGCAATATCATAGCCGAGTTTACGCCTCAATTTACCGAGGTATTCAGCGAACGAGCCTATAACCGCATCGTACCCATTTTGCGTAGTGTAATCGACGAGGGAACAGGTGGTCGCATACGCTTCCGCTACAACATAACCGCCGAAATGGGAGGTAAGACAGGTACTACCAACGACATGTCCGACGGATGGTTTATGTCGTTCACCCCCAATCTTGTCACCGGCACATGGGTGGGTGGCGAAGACCCCAGCATACACTTCGACAATATGAGCGATGGTCAAGGTGCAAGCCTTGCACTACCCATTGCAGGTATTTTCTACCAAAAGGTATTCCGCGACCGCGACTTGCAGTTGGAAGGATATGTCGAGACACTTGAGTTTGACTATCCCGAGATAAAAGACGATATGGTCGAGGAGATCATTATCGAACACGTTCCGCAAGAGAGTATGGAACAAGCCATTGAAGGAATTTTTGAATAACACAACACTATAATTTTTATTATGACAATTGTACTTATGATTGTTGGCCTTGCGCTATTGCTTATAGGAGCCAACTATCTCACCGAAGGAGCCTCGGCCATAGCCAAGCGATTTGGCATTTCCGAGTTTGTTATCGGACTCACCATCGTAGCAGTGGGCACATCGGCGCCCGAGTTTGTGGTAAGTCTCATCTCAACATTCAACGGCAGTACCGATGTGGCGATTGGTAATATATTAGGTTCGAACATTTTTAATGCCTTGATGATATTGGGCGTTACGGCACTTATACGCCCCATCCGCATCGAGCACAACACATTATCGCGCGACATTCCGTTTGGCCTATTGGCAGCCGTAGTCTTGGCTATATCGGGTCTTGACGCATGGCTCAACGGCGAGTCGGGCATCATTACACGCAGCGAGGGTATGCTCATGCTATGCTTCTTGGTTGTTTTTATGGTCTATTCATTTATTACAGCCAAGCGCGACGAAGCACCTGCCGAGGCATCGACAATAGAAACTCCCACAAAGAAACGCCCCATCTGGCTTGAGATAGTAATGATAGGCGGCGGTCTTGCCGGACTTATATACGGCGGTGACCTTTTCCTCGAATATGCTGTAATCTTCGCCCGCGACATGGGTATGTCGGAGGCCGTAATCGCCGTTACCCTCATGGCCGGTGGTACTTCTATGCCCGAGCTCATCACCTGCGTGATAGCAGCAAGCAAAAACAAAGGTCAAATGGCGCTGGGTAATGTAATCGGCTCGAATATATCAAACATATTTCTCATCTTGGGCACATGCGCTACAGTGTCACCCCTACAGTTGGGCAACATTCTCCCCATCGACCTCATAATCCTCGTAGGGGCATCGCTCATCATTGCTGTAACGGCTTTCACCTTCCGTCGCAACGAGATAGACCGCACAGAGGGCGTCATCTTTGCGCTATTATATATCTCATACATCATCTACCTGCTCATGCGATAGGAGCAAAATCTATCTACAATATATGGCGAGGCGCAACAGGTTTCTGTTGCGCCTCGTTTGGTTTTGAGACACCCTCCCTAATATCAAAAACAAAAGGTTTACTACTACAATATCGCTCTATGATATCTTGAACTCTATAGGCGAGGCATCCCAATCCTTGAGGAACTCTACAAGCTCACGAGTAAGCTGACACTTACGGCGCGAGCGCATAGATACTTGACGGCCTATCTTCTCGTCGATAATACGGAAAGTTACATCGACACCGTTGTGCGGATTCTCGACCATATTCTCCGACAATGACTCGATAAAGGCCGGAGTGAAGGCCTCCAACGACAATGTCATAGCAAGCTTCGAGAAGAGTTTGCCTTGCAAGTCGGCAAGCAGGTCGATAGAGCGTATCACCATGTTTATATTGTCATTGTAACGACTGCGCTCGTATGTTGCTCGCACCATGATAAAGGTGGTGCTACCTGTACGACCGAAGTTGGCATATTTGACATAATCGCGACCAAACAAAGGTATCTCGTCCGAACCGGTATAATCTTCGATTTTAAGGAAGGCATAGGGATTGCCATTCTTACCCACTTTCTCGCGATAGCCCACTATAACACCGCCGAAAGTAATCTCTTTGCCGATGAGTTCTGCACGGTTTTTAAGGTCGACCATGCGGGTGTTACAAGCATAATCAAGTTCGAGCTTATATGGGTCGAGCGGGTGTGCCGAGAGATAGAGTCCCACAAGATTTTTCTCGCGCTCGAGGCGGGTTATTTGAGGCTCTTCAACCACATCAGGCACTTGAGGCTTGGCAGTAGTCGACTCCATCACAGCATCGCCCCACAGCGAGGTTACTTGCGAGGCGCGGTCGCTCTGCACCCGTTGTCCATAGCGCACCAATGTATCGACAAAGCTCACCTCACCCTCGGCTACGGGCAAGAAGTTCTCGCGTTTTATCTCGACAAAGCTATCGAACGCACCGGCCGTAGCCAATGACTCGATAGTCTTTTTACCACAAGCCGAGAGGTTTACACGCTCGACAAAGTCGAATATAGATGTATAGTTGCCATTCTTCTCACGCTCAGCAATAATCGCCGTAACAGCAGCCTCGCCCACGCCCTTGATAGCACCCATACCAAAGCGTATATCGCCACGCTTGTTTACCGAGAACTTGAGCTGACTCTCGTTGACATCGGGACCCAAAACCTGAATCTTCATAGCCTTACACTCACTCATAAACTTGGTTACGTCGGTTATATCCGACAAGTTGCGACTGAGCACTGCGGCCATATACTCCGATGGATAGTTGGCCTTGAGATAGGCTGTCTGGAAGGCTACCCATGAGTAGCATGTGGCGTGACTCTTGTTGAAAGCGTATGAAGCAAACTTCTCCCAGTCACCCCAAATCTTCTCCAGCACATCTTCTTGATAGTCGTGTTTCTTACCGCCGTTGATAAACTTGGGCTTCAACTCATCGAGCTTATCTTTGAGCTTCTTACCCATCGCCTTGCGCAATGCATCCGACTCACCACGGGTAAAGTCAGCCAAGAGACGCGACAGCAACATGACCTGCTCTTGATACACGGTGATGCCGTATGTATCCTTGAGATACTTCTCCATGATGGGAATATCGTAGGTGATGGGCTCACGACCATGCTTACGGGCAATGAATTGAGGTATATAGTCCATAGGGCCCGGACGATAGAGGGCATTCATGGCAATAAGATCTTCGAAGGTAGAGGGTTGCAACTCGCGCAAGTACTTTTGCATACCCGGCGACTCAAATTGGAATGTACCGGTAGTGCGACCCTCGCAATAGAGCTTATAAGTGGCAGGGTCATCGATAGGGATATTGTCGATATCTATCTCTATACCCGAACGCAAGCGAATATTCTCAACAGCCTCCTTGATAATCGAAAGGGTTTTCAAGCCAAGGAAGTCCATCTTAATCATACCGGTATCCTCGATCACACTACCCTCGTATTGTGTTACAAGCATTTTCTCGCCCGTGGTCTTGTCATCGGCTGTACTCACAGGCACCCAATCGGTAATGTCGTCACGACCGATAATTACACCACAAGCGTGTACACCGGTGTTGCGCACATTACCCTCAAGCATCTGAGCATAACGCATGGTATCGGCAATCTTTTGGTCGGGGCTATCGCAAGCTTCACGCAACTCGGCTACCGACGCAATACAGTTTTTCAAGTTCATCTTCAAGGGCTTGCCATCAACCTCGGGCAGACGGTCGGGTATGAGCTTGGTGAGACGGTCGCTCTCGGGGATGGGCACTTTCTGCACACGGGCCACGTCTTTAATGGCCAACTTGGTAGCCATAGTACCATAGGTGATAATGTGTGCCACCTTCTCATAACCATATTTCTCTGTCACCCAATTGAGCACCAAACCACGACCATCGTCGTCAAAGTCGATATCAATATCGGGCAGAGAGATACGGTCGGGGTTGAGAAAACGCTCAAACAGCAAGTCGTACTTAATGGGGTCTATCTGTGTGATACCCAAGCAATAGGCCACACACGACCCGGCCGCCGAGCCACGACCCGGACCTACCGAAACACCCATATCGCGTGCCGCTGCAATGAAGTCTTGCACAATGAGGAAGTAGCCAGGGAAACCCATCGTCTTCATAATGTGCAACTCAAAGGTCATGCGCTCCATAATCTCGTCGGAGAGAGGCATAGGATAGCGCTTGGCAGCGCCATCAAAGGCGAGTTTCTTCAAGTAATCGGCCTCAAGTTTTATGCGATAGAGCTTATCATAACCACCCAGTTTTTCGATTTTATCGCGAGCCTTCTCCTCGCTGAGTACCACCTCGCCATTTTCGTTGCGGGTAAACTCGTTAAAGAGATCTTCCTCGGTAAATTGCTTGCGGTAGCCCTCCTCGGTACCAAACTCCTCGGGAATGGCAAAGGTGGGCATAATGGGGGCATGGTCGATAGAGTAGAACTCTACCTTATCGACAATCTCTATCGTATTGGTCATCGCCTCGGGAATGTCACCAAAGACAGCAGCCATCTCCTCGCGGGTCTTGAACCACTCTTGCTTACTATAGAGCATGCGGTTGGGGTCGTCAAGATCTTTTCCCGTATTAAGGCAAATAAGACGATCGTGCGCCTCGGCATTCTCTTCGTTTACGAAGTGAACGTCGTTGGTACATATCAACTTTATATCGTTGCGTCGAGCTATAGCTATAAGATGCTCCTCAACCTCCTTTTGTCTATCATATACATCGTGAGCCGCGCGGGGCACTGTAGCCTTGTGGCGTTGCAACTCAATGTAGTAGTCGTCACCCCATATACTCTTGAACCACTTGGCAGCCTCCTCGGCAGCAGCGATGTCATTATTCATGATTTTCTGCGGCAACTCACCACCCAAGCAGGCCGAGCAGACGATAAGTCCCTCGTGGTGCTTTTCCAATTGCTCCTTATCGGTACGCGGGTGATAATAGTATCCATCGGTCCACGCCTTCGACACAATCTTGATAAGGTTCTTATAACCCTTCAAGTTCTTGGCCAGCAAGATAAGGTGCCAACCCTTGTCGGTGCGTTGCTCCATAGATGTGTGAGCCACATATACCTCGCAACCCAATATAGGCTTAAAGATTTTTTTCTCCTCGGCCTCAAGTTCGGCACGACAATCGGCTATGGCTTTGTCTCTATCTTCCACCTCTTCCTTACCTTCCTCCAATGCAGCGAGGCGCTTTTGCAAGGCTTTGATATTATCCTTGGTCTTGCCATTCTTCTTTTTTACATAATTGAAGAACTCTTTGATACCAAACATATTGCCGTGATCGGTAAGAGCCATACCGGGCTGACCATCCTTTACAGCCTTATCGACAAGTGCGGGGATTGAGGCCTGTCCGTCGAGCACCGAGAATTGCGAGTGAACATGAAGGTGTACAAAAGGGAGTTGCATATATCGTGTTTTAATGGGGTGTAACTTGGTTTTTCACAAATGTTTTTGGTGCAATAAAGATACGCATTATAGGGCAAGAATAAAAGCGAAAAAGAGAAAAAAACACACAGCGAAACATTCATTTCAAGTTGTTTTCTGTGTATCAGCGGCATTGGCACTATTGCTACCTGCGACCGGTCATTACATGCAGTAACGAGGGGGTATAACGCCTCATTATATAGTATAACGAGAGCAAGAAACCCAATGCGACACATAGTGCAAACACCGTAAGCAATACATACTGCAGCCCTGTAGAGGGTTGCACCACCCACACAAGAGCCTTGAATATATACTTGGCACATATCGTCTGCGCCATGTATATAAAGATAGCCGACGAGGCAAGAAAGCCACTCACACGGCAATGATGACGTAATATAAGGTAGGCGGCAATGTTTATAGCCGTAATAAGACCGGTAAATATGCTACATGTGTGCATAAACGAAGCCACAACAGGCATACTATCGCACAAGGCCATATACAACACTGATGCGACCACGCATACTATTGCCGACGAATACTTTACCTTGTCGAAAGTCTCTACAATATCGCAGCGATTGACCCCCATATATGCGCCCATTGAGAAGAAAAAGAAGCCCTGAAGAGGAAACCACAACACCTCTATAACATTGCACTCGATGAGCACCCATACCACGCCCAAGACTACGAGCAACAACCACCCTACCCTGCGCAATAAAAGATATATAAGCGGAGTGAAGAGAGCTATAACCATGAGGTCGCGTATAAACCATAATGCCTCATTTTGCGGGAAGATATGCCCCGAAGGTTCGGCTATAGGAAAGACACCACACTCCTTGTTCCAAAAGGTATTGAGCAGGGCCGAGAGCGAGAAATCGGGAGAACCCTCTACCGGATTGATAGAGGCAAAGATGGGCAAGCGGAAAAACAGTATCACCAGCAATGCTATCGCATTCCACACAATATAGGGCACGAGCAGTGTGTGAACACGATTCTTCAGCTTACGGCCGTATTGAGCCCAATCGAAATGAGCCGAGCGAAAGAAAACATATCCCGAAATGAAAAAGTATATGGGTACACTGCGACTACTCAAAAATGCATCTACTATATCGCCAAAGGCTTGCAACACACCCCTACCCTCAACAAGCGTATCGGGCGATACCGTAAGGGCATTGCCAAATATATGCACAAACAAGACGATAACCGCCAACGGAAATCGCAACAAATCGAGGCATTGCATCTGCAAGTTGCTACTGTGTGTCACTCCTTCTTGTTTCATACGTTATATCGCACAAGGTTGCGGGTGTAAAGATACAAAAAATGGATGTAGAAAGAGGCAAGAGGCCTCTATTCATTGAATGAAATGAGGCGCACCTCGTATGAAGTGCGCCTCATAGGCTTATTTAGCGTTCAATGTAAAACCCAATTAGTCTTCCCACTTTTGGTTAGCTTGACGGAGGTAGCTCTTATAGCGCCATTGAGCATTTTCTTTGGCAGCAGCAAAGAGTTGAGCAGCTTCGTTGGGGTATTGTTTCAATACCGAAGCAAAGCGTACCTCACCCTTGAGGTATTCGTCAAACTTATCCCATTGAGGCTCTTTAGAGTCGAGTGTGAAGGGGTTCTTACCCTCGGCCTCAAGAGCGGGATTGTAGCGCCACAAGTGCCAGTATCCGCACTCAACAGCAGCAGCCTCCTCGGCTTGTGACTTGCCCATACCCTTCTTCAAACCGTGGTTGATACAGGGAGCGTAGGCAATTACCAATGAAGGACCGGGATAAGCCTCAGCCTCGCGGATAGCCTTGAGTGTTTGAGCTTGGTCGGCACCCATTGCGATTTGTGCTACATATACATAACCATAAGTAGTTGCAATCATACCGAGGTCTTTCTTGCGTACACGCTTACCGGCAGCAGCAAACTTAGCAATAGCACCGATAGGAGTAGACTTAGATGATTGACCACCTGTATTTGAGTAAACCTCTGTATCGAGAACGAGGATATTGATATCCTTACCCGATGCGATAACGTGGTCGAGACCACCGTAACCGATGTCGTAAGAAGCACCGTCACCACCGATAATCCATTGTGAGCGACGTACGAGGAAACTGCTCAATGAGTTGATTTTCTTGCAGCAGTCGCAAGGACAAGCAGCAACGAGAGGCTTGATCTTGGCAGCCAACTCAAGAGTAGCATCGCCATCCTCACGTTTCTCCAACCACTCTGCAAAGAGTGCCTTCATCTCATCTGTGCAGCAGCTACAAGTGAGAGCCTCTTGCATAGCCTCAACAAGGCGAGCACGCATAGCGTCGTTGGCAAGAGTCATACCCAAGCCATACTCGCAGAAGTCCTCGAAGAGTGAGTTACCCCATGCGGGACCACGACCCTCGGCATTGGCAGTATAGGGAGTAGAAGGAACTGAACCAGAGTAGATAGACGAACAACCGGTAGCATTGGCAACCATCTCGCGCTCGCCATAGAGTTGAGTGAGAAGTTTCACATAGGGAGTCTCACCGCAACCAGAACATGCACCAGAGAACTCAAACAAAGGAGTAGCAAATTGTGAGTTCTTGGGATTGCTCTTCACGTCAACGAGGTTTTGTTTGCTCTTGACATTCTTCACGCAGTAATCCCAATTTGCAGCCTCGGGAAGCTCGCCTTCGAGAGCCACCATAGTAAGAGCCTTGCCCTCTTTGTTACCGGGACATACATCGGCACAGTTACCACAACCAAGACAGTCGAGTACGCTCACTTGCATGCGGAAGTGCATACCCTTCATAGCTGCGGGAGCCTTCATTTCGAGAGTCTCGAAGTTGGCACCGGCCAACTCTTGCTCGTCGAGTACGAAAGGACGGATACAAGCGTGAGGACATACAAATGCACACTTGTTACATTGGATACAGTTGGCAGCATTCCAAGTGGGAACGAAAGCAGCTACACCACGTTTCTCATACTTGGCAGTACCGGCTTCCCAAGCACCATCCTCATAGCCTACGAAGTCAGAAACCTTGAGCAAGTCGCCAGCTTGAGCGTTGATGGGACGTACCACTTTGTTGATAAATTCGGGATCGTCGTTGGCAACAGCAGCGTCGTCGGCAAGCGAAGCCCATGCGGGATCGATAGCGAGTTGCTTGTACTCGTTACCACGGTCAACAGCAGCATAGTTCTTGTTAACAACATCCTCACCCTTCTTACCGTAAGACTTCACGATGAATGTCTTCATTTGCTCGATAGCCAAGTCAACGGGAATAACCTCTGTAATGCGGAAGAATGCCGATTGGAGGATAGTGTTGGTGCGGTTACCGAGACCTATCTCTTGTGCAATTTGAGTAGCGTTGATGTAGTATACAGTGATGTTCTTCTCGGCGAAGTAGCGTTTTACCTTGTTGGGAAGGTGCTTAGCCAACTCCTCGCCACTCCACACTGTATTGAGCAAGAATGTACCATTCTCACGCAAACCACGAGTTACATCATACATGTTCAAGTATGCTTGAACGTGGCAAGCTACAAAGTTGGGAGTATTTACCAAGTAAGTAGAACGGATAGGATCGTCACCAAAACGGAGGTGAGAGCAAGTGAAACCACCCGATTTCTTAGAGTCGTAAGCGAAGTATGCTTGGCAATATTTGTTGGTATTGTCACCGATAATCTTGATAGAGTTCTTGTTGGCACCTACAGTACCGTCGGCACCCAAGCCATAGAATTTAGCCTCATACAAGCCATCACCACCGAGAGCGATCTCCTCCTTCATGGGGAGTGAAGTAAATGTTACATCGTCTACGATACCGAGAGTGAAGTGGTCTTTGGGTTGAGCCATAGCCAAGTTCTCGTATACGGCGAGGATTTGTGCAGGAGTAGTATCTTTAGAAGCCAAACCATAGCGACCGCCCACGATGAGGGGGGCATTCTCTTTGCCATAGTAGCACTCTTTAACGTCGAGGTAGAGAGGCTCGGCATTTGCACCGGGCTCTTTTGTACGGTCGAGTACAGCAATACGCTTAGCTGTAGCAGGAACAGCAGCCAAGAAGTGCTTAGCAGAGAAAGGACGATACAAGTGAACAGCCACAAGACCCACTTTCTCGCCTTGAGCTACGAGGTAGTCAACAGCCTCGCGGATAGCCTCTGTACCCGAACCCATAGCGATAATTACGCGCTCGGCATCCTCGGCACCATAGTAGTCGAACAAACCATACTTACGACCGGTGATTTTGTAGATTTCGTTCATGTACTTCTCTACAATCTCGGGCACAGCCTCGTATGCTTTGTTGCAAGACTCACGGTGTTGGAAGAATACGTCGCCATTCTCGGCCAAACCACGTGCAATGGGAGCATCGGGAGTAAGTGCGCGACGACGGAAGGCAGCAAGACCCTCTTGGTTTACAAGGGGAGCGAGGTCTTCTTGGTTAACAACCTCGATTTTTTGTATCTCGTGCGATGTACGGAAACCATCGAAGAAGTTGATGAAGGGGATGTGAGACTCGATAGTAGCCAAGTGAGCAACACCGGCCAAGTCCATAACCTCTTGTACCGAACCTTCGGCCAACATAGCGAAACCTGTTTGACGACAAGCCATTACGTCTTGGTGATCGCCAAAGATGCTCAATGCGTGTGAAGCCAATGTACGAGCCGACACGTGGAATACTGTAGGCAACATCTCACCGGCTATCTTATACATATTGGGGATCATCAACAAAAGACCTTGAGATGCAGTATAAGTAGTTGTCAAGGCTCCGGCGTGCAATGAACCGTGCAAAGCACCGGCAGCACCACCCTCCGATTGCATTTCTTGAACAAGAACTGTCTCACCGAAGATATTCTTACGTCCGGCAGCAGCCCACTCATCTACATACTCAGCCATTGTAGAAGAAGGTGTGATGGGGTAAATAGCAGCCACCTCTGAGAACATATACGAGATATGCGCAGCGGCTTGATTACCATCACAAGTCAAAAATTTTTTTTCTTTACTCATATTCTATAAATATTAGGTATTATATATTTTTTCTTAATATAGAAATCCAAACAACCACAAGGGTATCACATTGTCATGCCCTACGCCCAACCCATCTATTACATAGTTCATTTCTCGACCCATCCGCGACTTGGATTGCTGCGAAATGACGCGGAAGGGGTACTTGCCGTCGACTATAAAACGCACGCTGTTGGCGCCCATATTGAGGCGATGATTGCAATGCAGGGCATGATAGAAGAAGGTTTCGCACACCGCTTGGCGGTCTACCGTCATCGAGCGGTTGGAGTATATCAGGTTGGTATTGTGCAAGTACAACATGGCAGGTTTCTGCGGATAGGCTTCTCCCTCACGATACAACATATTGATGAGGCGCGCGTCCTTGAAACACTTGATATAGTTCATCACCGTAGCTCGCGATATCTGGTTCTCTTGGCTCAACTTGCTCACATTGACTGCTCCGGGCACACGCTTGATGATGAGGTAAAACAATCTACGCAACTTGGGCAGATAAGACAACTCGAGCTGCTTGAGCAAGAGTATATCCACTTCCATAATCATGTTGATTGTCTTGATGAGATTTTCCGAGAAATTGCTCTTTTCAAGGAAGAAAGGATAATAACCATGGTGCAAGTAGCCGTCGAAGTAGTCGAGCGGATTGACACGACCCGATATAGCTCGCGCTATGGTAGCATGATTTTGCATTATCTCCTCAAACGTATAGGGTCGAAATGACATGCCGGTCTTTATATTGAGATACTCGCGAAACGAGAATCCACGCAGATTGTACGAGGCTACAAGACCGTCGAGCAAGGGGTTCTCCTCCTTCAAACGCATCACGGTCGATCCGGTAAAGATTATCTGCAACTCGGGCAAGGTGTCGTGGCAAGCACGCAGAGCCTCGCTCCAACCGGGATACTTGAATACCTGATCGACAAGCAACACACGACCGCCCTGCTTGTAAAAGTCGGTCGCAAAATCGACAAGCGAATGATCGGTAAAATAGAGATTGTTGAGGTTGATATATAGACAAGTGCGATCGTTGAGACTAAAGTTCTCACGAGCATACTGTAGTAGAAATGTAGTCTTACCCACACCTCGGCTACCCTTTATACCGATGAGGCGATGCGACCAATCTATTTCGCGCATCAGCTCACGTCGGACCGGATTGCCCAAGTGCTCTATAAGATAGCTATGTGTTCTATAAAACGATTCCACTATACTACACCTACAATCTTAGAAAAATTCTTTGCAAATATAGTGATTATATAGCGAATTTGCCAACTACAGATTACAAAATAATGGGCGATTTTTATCAGTTTACATATTTTAACACACAAGAAAGCTTATTTACTATTACCTTTGCTCCAAATAAAACAAAAGAACATGGCAACACTTAATATTGGAGATAAAGTACGATTTCTCAACGCTGTGGGCGGCGGTATCGTACGCAAGATAGAACGCGACATGGCTTATGTAGAAGAGCCTGATGGTTTTGAAACCCCTGTACTCATACGCGAGTGTGTAGTTGTTGAGCCGGCCAAGCCCGAGAAGAAACAACCCGAGGTGAAGACCGTATTTACGGCAGCCACCTTCAGCAAGGACGAGCCTCGCAAAGCGACCCCTGCACCTGCAGCATGTAATGAACCTGTAGAGGAGACTCCCGAAGGCGAGCAACTCAACATCGCACTGGCCATTATCCCCCACGAGCCCAAGCACCTCAATACTACAGCACACGACATCTGCCTGGTAAACGACAGCAACTATTACCTCTACTTTACCTTTACCAGCCGCGACGACGAGGGTTGGCGCACACGCTATGCAGGAGTAATAGAGCCAAACATGCAGATGGAGCTTGAAGAGCTACAGCAAAACGAAATCAACTCATTGCAACGCATAGGCTTCCAATACATCGCCTTCAAACAAGGCAAACACTACAAGGCCAAGAATCCGGGCGTGATAGAGATGCGATTTGACCCCGTGAAGCTCTACAAACTGCACAGTTTCCGCTCAAACCTTTACTATGACGAGCCGGCACTTATTATCGACTTGGTAAAGAACGACACCCCCATACGCCCGTTGGTTGTCAATACCGACGACTTGGCGCGTGCTATGGGCGAAAAGAATCGTTCGGAAGCTATCAATCGCCCCCACATAAGCAAGCCCAAACAACAACCCAACGAGATTATCGAGGTAGATCTGCACATCAATGCTCTGCTCGACAACACTGCCGGCATGAGCAATGGTGAAATGCTCGAATACCAGCTCGATACTTTCCGCAAGGTATTGAACGACAACCGCAACAACAAAGGCCAACGCATTGTGTTTATACATGGCAAAGGCGAAGGCACTCTGCGCCGAGCTATCCTCGACGAGTTACGCACCAAGTACAAAGAGTACAACTGCCAAGACGCCTCATTCCGCGAATATGGCTTTGGTGCTACAATGGTAACAATAAAATAACATCAAACAATGACTCGCAAAACATTATTAAACATCATTATTGTATTAGGCGCATCAGTTTTTATCTTGATAAAGAGTGGCATATTTGCACCGAAAGATGAACTCGTGATGCTACAGAACAATTATGCTTTATGCAAAAAGCCCGACGACAAGCATTTTGCTATTCATCGGCTTCTATCGGTCAACGAGGATGGTGGGTGGAATAGAAGTTTGGAAGTAGATCCAATAATTGTCAGCGAACCCATATATGATGGCACCATCGAAACCATAACCTGCCCCGACATAAAAGACAGCAAAAAATGGGTTGTACTTACAGCGGCAGGTAAAAAATATCTATTTGATTGTAGCCATGGCAAACTGCTACTTGATGGATATTCTTTCACCCAATATTCACAGGACAACACAGGTGGCTCTTACTTCAACACGAAAGTAGGCATATATCCACTATCAGAAACGCCCGGGCTACCTACCAAAGTAGAAAAATACTACCGAACAGGCACAGGCAACGATACATTTATTTATCGCCAAAAAGGCCGATGGGGCGTATATAACAGAGTAGTAAAAGAACACAGGGCTTTTACAACACCCGAATATATATACATACAGATACTCCCTGCTCAATTTGACAAGATACGCCTTATCCGTGGCGATGGAGCCTTTCATTATGTAGCATACAAGAATGGAAAGTGGCAACTTTTTGACGCAAGGGGACGCAAGCGCGAAATGTGCACCTCTACAACCGAGAACCAGCATCAAATGAACGTAAAAACATCTACAGGTCACGGCGAAGGTATAATAACTGATACTTATATAAGTAACATCATAAATATACCAACCAATAGCAATAATCAATACAACTCTTATCTGCGCACCCAATGTACATACAGTGGCGATGAAGAAGCCGGCATCATAATACTTAAAAATCATCCCAATAAATACAAACGCTTCTTCGCTGCGAGGAACGGTGATTGGTCAATATTCGACTTCGATTGGGACAACAAAAGATACGATTTTGATTATAATTACCCCTCTGAACTATCACTGTAAACATTTGTAGCGATTTCACATCGCTGTTTTCTATAAAGACTACTCCAAAAATAGGGTTGTCTCGGAATAAAGATTTCACGAAACAACCCTATAACTTTATATCTACTCCTTACCGTTTGGTCACCGATATCATAAAGGTCACGGCGATAACGGCTATAGTGATACCCACAACAATATTGGTTGTAAGCGGCTCGCCAAACACCAGCGCTCCTACAAGTATAGCAGTTATAGGCTCAAACACACCCAATACCGAGGCTTTTGTTGCGCCGATATTGCGCGTCGCTATCGCAAGTGTCGCCGTAGAAACAATGGTAGGCAATATAGCCAATCCCACCAAGTTGAGCCAATCGCCTGCGGTCGATATACCGGCTGTAATAGGTGTATCGGATTGTAGATTCATAGCAAGAAAGACAAATGCTCCCACCATGAGGGCATAGAATGTCAACAGCGTATTGGAAATATCGGCTATCGCCTTGTTGCGGTTGATAACAACGATGAAGAAGGCATAGGCCAGTGCCGAGCCCAACGACAATATCACACCTATAGGATTGACAGCCTCGTCACCACCGCCCTGCGTCATAAACAGCACTCCGGCAAAGGTTGCAACAATAGCAAGCCACACAGGCCACGAGATTTCACGTCACAAGCACAACAATCACACCCCTACAGGCATAAAAGAAACCGCCCGGTGCATCGGCACCGGGCGGTATTTTTATCGGATTTGTAGCCTATGTTTAGCCTTCAAACTCTACCAATACGGCATTGGTAGCAACTACTTGACCGGCTTGTACGAATACGCGTTTGATAACGCCTTCGCGCTCGCTGTTCACAGTATTTTCCATCTTCATTGCCTCATAAACGAGCAATGCTTGGCCTTTCTTCACAGCAGCACCGGGTTGAACAGCAACTGAGATAATGCTACCACCCATAGGTATCTTTTGTACGGGGCCTGTAATGGGCTCTTCGGCAGCTTTCTTCTCCTCTACAACTTCTGCCTTGGGAGCTGCAGCATACTCTTCAGCGCGACGATTGCGCAAGAATGTAGCACCTACTGTGGGGAAGAGTTGGAGCAAGAGGTAATCGCTCTCGTCTTTAGCAAGTTTCACACCGCCAAACTCGGGCAAAGTGGGATTCTCGGGAGCTTGATATGCGTTGATGTCGTAGGGTTTCTCAACGGGACTACCGGTGATTTTCTCACGGAACTTAGGATCGATAGCAACAGGAGTTTTACCATATTCGCCCTTGATAAGGTTGATGAATTGGTTACTTACCATTGTATAGTCAGGATTACCTTTCTTGCGGTCGATAGCAAGGCTCACAGCTTGACCACCTACAATTTGAGAAGTAGGAGTTACAAGAGGTACAAGACCTGCGGCACGGCGCACCTCAGGAATGAGAGCCATAGCATCGTTCAATACATCCTCAGCACCGAGGCTCTTCAATTGAGCTACCATGTTACTGTACATACCACCGGGCACCTCGGCATGCTTAACGATTTCGTTGGCTTTGGGGAAGTTGAAGTAAGCCTCGATAGCGTGGCAAGCGTCGAGCAATGCAGCCTCGTCGTTGGCCTTAGCAGCAGCAATAGCGCGATCGAATTGTGCATCAACCTCGGCGGGCAATGTATCTTTGAGAGGATCGAATGCGCGGGGGAAACTATCCTTTTGCAAGTCGAAGTCGCGCAAGTCGCGGCGGATGTCTTCCAATTTAACACGGATGCGACCTACAGCCTCCATGTTAGCCTCCAACTCGATACCGAGTTTTTGACAGAATACATATATCAACTCGATAGCAGGAGCAGCCGAGCCACCACCAAAGTACCAAATGTTGGTATCGAGAATATCAACACCGTGGATAACGGCCATCAATGAAGATGCAAGACCGTAACCGGGAGTACAGTGTGTGTGGAAGTCAACGGGCACGCTAACAGCCTTTTTCAATGCGGGAATAAGAGTTGTGATACGAGCGGGATTTACAAGACCGGCCATATCTTTAAGGGTAATAATCTTGGCACCCATTGCCTCCATACCCTTGGCTTTCTCTACGAAATATTCGTCGGTAAAAATCTTTTCGGGAGCGGCGGGTTTCTTACCAAACAAGCGAGCAAAGAAGCCCACTTTTTCGGGAGCAGCTTGCGAGGGTTTGGGGTCTACAGTGTAGCACACAGCACCGTCGGCAATACCACCTACTTCGTTGATTTTTTTGATAGAGCTCTCTACGTTGTTAAGGTCGTTGAGCGCATCAAAGATACGCATAATACCAAGACCTTGCTTCACAGCCTCTTTGTAGAAACCATCGATCACTGTATTGGGATAGGGTGCATAACCAAAGAGGTTACGACCACGAGAAAGTGCAGTAAGATATGAGCGACCTTCGATAACTTTGCTTATAGAGTTCAAGCGAGTCCAAGGGCTCTCATCGAGATAACGCATTACAGAGTCGGGCACAGCACCACCCCACACTTCCATTGCATAGAAGCCTGCGTCTTTGTAATCTTCGATAACTTGTTCAACGTGTTTACTTTTCAAGCGAGTTGCGAAAAGTGATTGGTGACCATCGCGCAAGGTAAGGTCGCGAATTTTTAATTTTCTGGCCATAATTAAGTGTTTTTAAGTGTTTATATTCACAGTATTTGTTAAAAAATCTCTTTTGTGTTTTGCTACTTTTCTATCATTTATAGCTAAATTCAAAAAAGTTGCGACCGCAAATATAACGAAAGAGGATTTAAAAACAAACTATTTCAGATATTTTTCTTTATTTGTTTCACATCTATATATCTATCTTTCAACCCCTTTAATAGCAGCTACACACAACACACTCATTTTGCAAACAACAGATAGCAAACGGGGATATAACACATCGATAGAGACAAACAAGGCTTAATACTTAATTAATGGTATAAAACAAGCCTACTGCAGGGCAAATGGCCGTGAAACAACGCGAGGCCGCGCCCCCACTGGAGCACAGCCTCACGCAATCATTCAATAATACTATTTGGTGATTATTTTATCACCACTTTCTTCACCACTGATTCTACCGCCACTACATACACACCTTGTTGATTCATGGGTATTTCGTTGCGACCAGGTTGCAAAGCTACACTCTTCACGATACCATCTACACTGCTTATGTGTGCCTCTTGTGCCACATGGCTATCTACCACGATTCTATCGCCTATGGCATAAATGCGTGTTGTATCTTTTACATTGGCTACACCACTTACTGCGTTCACTCTGGCACTTACTCTATCGAGTTGATGAGTTACTATATCGTTTGTTACAAAGATGATGCCATCTATCACTACTTCCCCTTCGCCGGGCTCACCATCGGCGCGGAGTACAAGGTTGAGCAGTGTTTCGCCATCGTTGTCTATCAGCTCATTACTGAGTGAATATCCCAAGATGCGCACACGACCATCGGCTTGCTCTCGCCATTGCAATGAGTGGCTGTTGGTGCAGTCGCCCGCCACTACATCCTCCAACACAAGGCCTTCGGGCAGTCTTACATCCATTTGGAAAGCGGTATAGGGTGCTGTATTCAACAAGTCTACGGCTATCTGCTTGCTTGTACCTTGTACGATTTCAGTATCATTCATAGCAAGATTGCCCTTTTCATATTCACCTTGAGCACATGCTCGTTGCGGAGCATTGTCGTGGTCGAGTATGAGGTTTATCAGCTCGGCAACATCGGCAATATCGAGCACACCGTCTTGGTTGGCATCGGCCGCCTCTGCATCAAAATTGCCATCGTACATACCAAGTATCTTAGCTACTGTTATTACGACATCGGAAATGTTCGTGTTACCATCGCGATTGACATCACCGCTACAACTTTCTTTCAGCACACAAGCAACCTCTAATTCCGGACATTCATACTCGGCAAAGTCGCTTGCCGTCATTACAATGTTGCGGATAACAATCTTATCATCGGTACTATATTGCTCATTGGCTTGGAGCATGATAGTAAACAATTCGCCCTTATTACTACTTATTGCATCGAGTGATGTGCTGAAAATTACAAGTCGTAATGCACCATCATTGCGCAGCTTAGCCACAACATCAAATCCTTGAGCACGCGACGATAACACGATATCGTACTTCTCGCCTTGCATCTTAGGAGTGAGGCCATCGGGCAAGTAGACATCACATTGCAAGCCGGCTATTTCAACGCTATTATTCAGCGAAACAGAGAATGATATTTCGCTTTGCTTTATTATTCCATCCAATATTACCACCTCAACATCGTTGGCTACCAAATAGTTTTCGGGAATAACATCCTCTATAATATTGGTAAACTCACTCCAACCAGTTGCCGAGCGGTAAGCCTCGCCACATCCTACAGGAACATATACGGGGATAGATTTGTCGACACGTTCGAAAGCTGCAATCTCGACAGTAGGAGGATTAACCGCCTTTATGCGTATTTCGGTTAAGTTATTGCATCCTGTGAAGGCAAATTCATCTATCAAAGTGACTCCCTCGGGGATGGTAATAGAAATCAAGCCGATACTGTGGAAAGCTGATTTTCCTATCGAAGTAACACTGCCGGAAATAACAGTATTTTTACAACCTGCTATCAAATTATTAGTAGCTGTTTCTATAATCGCATTGCAATTATCACGAGAGTCGTAAACCGTATTACCATCCTCTACCCTAATTGATGTCAAGCCACTGCAACCACCGAAAATGCCTCTACCTATCGAAGTGACACTACTCGGAATAGTAACAGAAGTCAAGTTGGTGCACCAAGAGAAAGCATAATCACCTATCGAAGTAACACTACTCGGAATAGTAACAGAAGTCAAGTTGGCGCTATTACTGAAAGCAGACTCTCCTATCGAGGTAACACTGTATGTAACACCTTGGTATGTAACACTCTCGGGTATTACCACTGCACCGGTGTATTCATACTTTAGAGGTTCATAAATTCCACCATCACCATAGAAAGTTACAGCCACTTCTGTTTTAGTAGTGATTTGATAGTGAACGCCATCAACAGTAAATTTATCACCTATTTGATGAGTAAAATCACCCTGTTTACCTTCTATTATATTGGTAAACTCGCTCCAACCAGTTGCCGAGCGATATGCCTCGCCACAACCCGCAGGAACATACACGGGGATGGATTTATCTACATAAGGAAAAGCATTGTTTTCAACTGTGGGAGGCACTGTTGCTTCTACAAATAATTCGGTCAAGCGTGTGCAATAATAGAAAGCATCAGAGCATATCAAAGTGACGTTATTGGGAATAGTGACAGAAGTCAAGCCTGTACAGCAATAGAAAGCATAATCACCTATCGTAGTGACACTATATGTATTATCATTGTAACTGATAGTTTCGGGAATAACTACAACACCGGCATATTCATCGACATACTCGTCATAGCTATCGCCTTTGAAAGTCACCTCTACCGTTTTATTTTTCTCACTTGTAATGTTGTAGAAGATACCGTTTATTTCCAATTTATCCAACACTTTGTGAAATTCAAAACCATATAGAGCTTGATACCACCAGGCATCTGTCAATATGTCGCCTATACCAAAAATATAACCATAGGCAAACGCAATAACGTTGTCAGTAATACTAATACTCATTACAACTTCTCCGGTAGTATCGATACTCTGACCATCAGGTGATGTTCCGGTAACAAATTTTTGTTCCGATGTTTCATAGAGAACTTGACCCAAAGGCATTGTGAGAGTATTATCAGTCTCGTTGTACATGGCATATACCGGATTGATTTCTTGGGCTTCAAGTCCTCCAAACAAACAAATGGGCTGTATCCACACCTTGCCGGGAGTTGTGTTGTCGGCAGTAACAGTCACCTGCCATGCCTCGTTGGGATAGCCTTGGAAAGCGCTGTATGCATAGGCGTTATATATGCCAACAACATCTGTGAGATTAACATCTACCACACTTTCACTCTCTATAATATTAGTAAACTCGCTCCAACCGTTTGCCGAGCGGTAGGCCTCACCACAACCCGCAGGAACATACACGGGGATGGATTTATCAAGGCCATCGAATGCCAATTCAATTGTAGGCGGAGTGGTAGCTTCTACACGTATTTCTGTCAAGCCGTTGCACCAAGAGAAAGCATAATCACCTATCGAAGTAACACTGCTCGGGATAGTAACAGATGTCAAGCCATTGCAACCTGAAAAAGCCCAACCACCTATCTCTTTAACATCATTTCCAATAGAAACTGAAGTCAAGCCCGCACAATTACCGAAAGCATTAAAACCTATCGAAGTGACACTCGCGGGGATAGTTACAGAAGTCAAGCCTGCACAATTCTCGAAAGCACCCATACCTATTGATGTGAGACCCTCGGGAAGTGCAATAGAAGTCAAGCCAGAGCAACTGTAGAATGCAGACTGACCAATCGAAGCAACGCGGCACGTAACACCTTGATAAGAAACACTCTCGGGTATTACCACTGCACCGGTGTACTTATACTCTTCGGGTGTAGCAATAGGTAAACTGCCATAGAAAGTTACGGCAACTTCATTTTCAGCAGTAATTTGATAATAAACACCATCAACAGTAAATTTATCACCAACCTGAGGTGTTACATCTTCCAGTTCGATCTCTGTAAGCTCAAACTCACTCCAACCGTTTGCCGAGCTGTATGCCTCAGCACATCCTACAGGAATATATACGGGGATAGATTTGTCGACTCCATAGAATGCATAACTTCCAATCGCAGGCGGTGTGGTAGCTTCTACACATATTTCTGCCAAGTTGGTGCAATTTTGGAAAGCATAATCACATATAGAAGCAACACTGCTGGGGATAGTAATCTCTCTCAAGCCTGTAGAGCCGCGAAATGCAGCAACTCCTATCGACACAACACCCTCGGGGATAACTGTATTCTGACAACCGACTATTATCGTGTTTGTGGCTGTTTCAATAATGGCATTGCAATTCTTGCGTGAGTCATATATGGTATTACCCACTTCTACAACAATTTCTGCCAAGCTGGTGCAATCACAGAAAGGATACTCACCTATCGAAGTTACACTCTTGGGGATAACAATGTTTTTCAAGTTTGTACAACCCCAAAAAGCACTTCTACCTATAGACGCAATACCATTTCCGATAGAAATCTCTGTCAGGCCGGTGCAACTAATGAAAGCGTCCTCGCCTATCGAAATAACACTATTAGGAATAGTAATCTCTGTCAAGCCGGTGCAACTACCGAAAGCATTATTACCTATCGAAGTGACACTATTTCCGATAGAAACCTCTGTCAAGCCGGTGCAACTACTGAAAGCAGACTTACCTAAAGAAGTAACACCATTTCCAATAGAAACCGAAGTTAAGCCTGAGCAACCGGAGAAAGCACCCGCACCTATAGAAATGACACTACCCGGGATAATAACTTCTGTCAGGCCGGTGCAACTAATGAAAGCGTTCTCGCCTATCGAAGTGACACCATCGAGAATAGTAATAGATGTCAAGCCTGAGCAACTGGAGAAAGCAGCCACACCCATAGAAGTAACACTGCTCGGGATAACGACCTCTTTCAAACCTTCGCAAACCCAGAAAGCAGACTCACCTATCGAAGTGACACTGTTGGGGATAGTAATCTCTCTCAAGCCGGTACAATTAGCAAAAGCATATTTATTTATAGAAGTGACACCTTCGGGGATAATAACCTTTGTCAAACCTGAGCAAGCCCGGAAAGCCTCATCACCTATCGAAGTAACACCCTCGGGGATAGTAACCTCTTTCAAGCCGGTACAATTAGCAAAAGCATATTTATTTATAGAAGTGACACCCTCGGGGATAATAATCTTTGTCAAACCTGAGCAAGCCCGGAAAGCCTCATCACCTATCGAAGTAACACCCTCGGGGATAGTAACCTCTTTCAATTCGGGGTTTCGATAGAAAGTATAATCACCTATCGAAGTGACTTTGTAAGTAATTCCTTCATAAATGACGTTTGGGGGTATTACCACCGCACCGGTGTATTTATATTCATAAGGTACATTAGTTTTATTTTCACCATAGTAAGTTACTGCAACTTCGGTTTCGGCAGTAACTATGTAATGAACACTATCTACAGTAAATTTATCACCAACTTGGGTAGTAGCTCCTTTTACGGTATAATTCAATACAATCTCGCCACTTACGCCGTCGCTGAACTTAACAACTTTCTTAGGAATAATAACTTTGTATTGACCTTCGAGGTTGTAAGAGGGATAACCACCGTTGTAGCTGGGATCAACATAGAGTTCGAGTTGGTTAGCAGCAGCACCGGCACGGAAGAAGATGTAACCGGCAGGCATTGTCATACCTGTCAAGTCATCAACCATGTATACCATAGGAATGTTAGTACCCATAGCCATGTC